>NZ_JBANEL010000053.1:0-10935 GCF_040187735.1 Comamonas sp. w2-DMI
GTGCAGTCGCTTGAGCACTTTGCGTAAGGCCTCGTTCATCGATAATCGTCCCGATCAAATCGCCGACTTTAACAGATGCCCCTTATTGCAACGGAACCGCAAAGCATTTACATTGCAAAGATCGAGAAGCAGGGAGGCCGCTACGTCCCTGTGGTGATCGACACCTTCGAGAAGGTGAAGGATACCCAGTAATACCGGGTAATTCACACGGTTGCCTCATTCATCGGAGCCATGCTGCGCGCGTCGAGCGCCGCAGTCAGGCCCGCTTCATTCCTTCATTACCAATCCAACGAGGAGCGACAAGCATGGCTGACAAACTGCCGGTATTCAAGGCCGCTGCGGTGCAGGCGGCGCCTGTTTTTCTGAACCGAGAAGCCAGTGTCGACAAGGCATGTGCCTTGATCGATGAAGCAGGAAAAAACGGTGCGAAACTGATTGTGCTTCCGGAGACGTTCATCCCCGGCGGCCCCTATTGGGCATGGCACCTGCCGATGCGCGAAGGGGCGAAGTTTTCGGCGGAACTCTTTCAGAATTCGGTGGAGGTTCCGAGCGAGGCTACCACGCGCCTGGGTGAGGCTGCGCGCAGGGCTGGCGCCTATGTCGTCATCGGTATCAATGAACGCGCCGGAAAATCTCTCTACAACACGCTGCTCTATCTTGACCCCGAGGGACACATCATAGGCAAGCACCGCAAATTCAAGCCGACCGGCCCGGAAAAACTGGTCTGGGGCGACGGCGATGGGAGTACGCACAAAGTGTATGACACCGACATCGGCAAACTGGGTGGACTGATCTGCGGCGAACACACGATGGCATTGCCTGGGTATTCGCTGGCCGCGATGGGCGAACAAATACACGTCGCGTCTTGGCTTGGCTTCACGCTGGCCGATATATCGTTGGCCGAAATCTGCTCGCGGTACCATGCGCTCGCCTATAACACCTTCGTCATATGCAGCCAGTTAGTAGTCGGCCAGGATGTTCTCGACCGGCTGGGTATCGACAAAACACAGCAAAAATCCGAGGCATGGAGCGCGATCATCGAGCCTGGGAGCGGTAAAGTCCTTGCCGGACCGCTGGGGCTGGATGAGGAAGGCATTGTCTATGGCGAGATCGATCTCAACAAGGCCATACCTAAATACTTCATTCACGAGAACTCCGGCCACTATTGGCCGAAACAGTTCCGCTTGTATTTCGACGATCGCGAACTCAAGCCGCTGACCATCGATCATGTCGGCGAACCGGCACCGGAGGTTCGGCCGGCGGAAAAATAAGCGGCCGTCACGAATGACATGCCAATGGAATGACAGATCGGTTTCAATGCAACAAGGAGACGTGATGGCAGTGGGAAAAGAAGAACAGCAGCAAGTGGTCAGCGTAAAACGCCGTAGCGTGCTGAAGGCGGGACTGGCAATTCCGATCGCAACCAGTGGTGCGGCCGCAGCAATGATGAACGGGTGTGCCTCCATGTCTGACAGCACGGACGACCTCACTGCTTTGTCAGCGGCCGCGGCAGCGAGACAAATCAATGACGGTTCCCTGAGTGCGGAAAAGTACGCATCGCACCTGCTCGCGCGCTACGAATCGACGCGCGGATTCAATGCGGTTACGTGGATAAATAAAGATCGGGTACTGGAAAGCGCGCGCAGGGTGGACGTCATGCGCGGCAACGGCGAAAAGCTCGGCCCACTGGCCGGCTTGCCGGTGGCTCTCAAGGACAATATCGACGCGATCGGCTTTCCGACTACCGGCGGCACGCCTGTACTGGAAGTCAACCTGCCGAAGCAGAACGCTCAAGTGGTGAATCTGCTATTGCAGAATGGCGCCTACGTGTTCGGCAAGACGAATATGCACGAACTCGCCAAGGGCGCGACTTCAAGCAACATGGGCTACGGCGCGGTGCGCAATCCGATCGACCAGAAACGAATTCCGGGAGGGTCGAGTGGCGGCTCCGCGGCTGCGCTTGCAGCCGGCTTCGTGCCGCTTGCGCTTGGCACTGACACGGCGGGTTCAGCCCGCATTCCGGCGGCACTGTGCGGGGTCGCCGGATTCAGACCTTCTATCAGTATCACCGGGCGTAGAAAGCTGTATTCGGACCAGGGCGTGCTTCCATTGGCACTGGACCTCGACACGATCGGCCCGCTGGCACGTAGCGTGGAAGACATCGCGCTCGTACATTCCGTCGTAACCGGCTCCGCATTGCATAAACTCACCTCATTGAAAGGGATACGCATCGGTGTTCCGCGAGCTTATTTTTATGAGAACCTCGAGCCGGGCGTACAGCGCGTGATTGAGCAGGCGCTGCTGAAACTGCACAGTGAAGGTGTGGTGTTGGTCGATATCGATTTGGGCGACTTTGCCCGCTCCGCCGCAAAGATGAATTTGACCATATTCGAGATTTCGGTGCGGACTGACCTTGAGCAATATTTAGCGAGCAGGCAGATCGGCATGACAGCGGCCGGTCTGATCGACGGTATCCGCAGCCCTGATGTAAAGGCGTTTTACAAGAGGCTTTCCGCAATCAATGCGACGCCACAGATGATTGCGCATGTACGCAACGTGGCCAGGCCGCAGCTCGCGAAAGTTTATGAAGACACATTACGAGCGAACGATGTGAACTTCATCGCTTTTCCGACCGAGCCGATTGTGGCGCCATTTATAAAGGAAGGCGGAGATCTTGCCGAGGACAGCAGCGGTAAGCGTGATCCGCAAGCTCTTGCGTTGATACGCAATACCTGCACCGCGGCCGTGGTTGGCGCACCTGGTGTAACTATACCGGCCGGCCGCACGGTGGAGGGGCTTCCGGTTGGCCTTGAGTTCGATGGCATCAGCGGGGCGGACAATGCGCTCCTGTCGTTTGCGCTGGCCGTCGAGAAAGTCTTGGCGGTGCCCCCCGGTGCCCCCGTGTAAAACGGTTCAGTAGCGCCGGCGGCACTAATCAAGAGGCCCGGCTTCGAAACCGGGCCAGCGCTCTTGCCGCAGCGAGACGAAGGCCGGGCTAGTCAAGCTCTGGCCGGAGATCGACCGTTTCGAACAGAAATTTCACTTCCTACAACGCGCGTATCCTTCGCCAGTAACTTGAACGCTTCCACGCTCTAGCGCGGTTGTCGGAATGCTAGACGGTGGAATGCAGCGGGATTAAAGCAGTCTAACCACAAGCTTTGCCATTTTGAGGAGACCATCATGGGCGCTGCTTATTCCGTGGACCTACGACGTAAAGTCGTTCAGGCCTGTGAGCGTGGCACAGCCTCACAGGCACAAGTTGCGCGCTTCTTTGGTGTCAGCCAGGCGTTTGTCGAGAAGTTGCTGCGACTGTATCGCCGCACCGGGGCGCTGGAACCCGGCCGCAAGCGCGCCGGCCGTCCGGGATTGCTCGATGCGGCAGCCGGCGAACAGGTGCAGCGCTGGCTGGCCGAGCAAAACGACTTGACCCTGGCCGAGATTGCCGAGCGCTTGCAAACGCAATGCGGCGTGACAGTGAGCATGAGCTGCGTGCATCGACTGCTGCAGCGGATGCATATGCGGCGCAAAAAAAAACCGTTCACGCCAGCGAACGGGACACGGCGGCCGTACTACTGGCACGTCAGCAATACCGGGCACAACTCGCCGCGTACCCATGCCGACAGCTGAAGTTTGTCGATGAGTCCGGCTGCAACATCGCCATGAGCCGCCGGTACGGCCGCGCACTGTACGGTCGACGGGTACCGGATGCCGTGCCAAAGAACTTCGGGCGCAATGTCACTATCCTTGGGGCACTGTCCTGTACCGGCCTGGATGCCGTCATGTCGGTGGATGGCGCCACCGATACCGCGGTGTTCCGGGTCTATGTGGAGCAGGTGCTCGTACCGACGCTGGTGCCGGGTGACATCGTCATCATGGATAACCTCAGCACCCGCAAGGTCAGCGGCATCCGGGAAGCCATTGAAGCCGCGGGGGCGCAATTGCTTTACCTGCCACCATACTCGCCGGACTACTCGCCCATCGAAAGCTGCTGGTCCAAGCTCAAAGCCAGTCTGCGAAAAGCTAAAGCCCGCACTCGCACAGCCCTTGACGAAGCGCTCACACAAGCCATTGACCACATTACCGAGTCCGATGCCAAAGGCTGGTTCCAACTCTGCGGGTACACCCTACATTACTCATAAGTCAGTAAATATGTCGACACCTTGGGATCTTTCGGGATTTGGCGGTGGTCATAGATTGTATGAAAATAGATGGCCGACAACTTGATCGAAAAGCGCAGGAGGCGATACGGCTGATGGCCGTTAAGCGTGTGCGCGAAGGCGAGAGTCCGAGCGACGTTATCGCGAGCTATGGAATGAATCGGACTACGATTCACAAGTGGCTTGATCGTGCAAAAGGGAAAGGCGCGGGGCTGCGCAAGCTGAAGGCGAGCAAGGGTACGGGGCGGCCTCGCAAACTCGATGCCAAACAAGAGCGCCAGGTATTTCGCTGGGTGAACGGCAAGAATCCAAACCAGTATGGATTCGACTTTGGATTGTGGACGCGCAGTATCGTTTGCACGTTGATCGAAGAGAAGTTCGGCATCAGGTTGAGCCTGGCATCGGTAGGCGCGTTGCTGGCCCGGTTGAACTTGACTGCGCAGAAGCCTCTTGAGCGCGCTTACCAGCGTGACCCCGAAGCGATCGAGCGTTGGCAGCGTGAGACGTACCCGGCAATCGCCAAGCAGGCCAAGGCACAAAAGGCCGAAATTTATTTTTGGGACGAGTCTGGCTTCCGTGCTGATGCGGTGCACGGCAAGACATGGGCCATGCGTGGAGAAACGCCTGTGGTTCATAGACCTGGCCAGCGCCAGAGCATCAGCGCGGCGTCCGCCGTCAATTCCAAAGGTGCCTTTTGGTTTGCAACCTATAAAGGTGGACTCACGGGAGAATTGTTCGTGGACTTGCTGCGCCAATTGATGTATCGCCGAAAGAAACCACTGCATTTGATTGTTGATGGACTGCCTGCGCATAAGAAGGCAGTAGTGAAAGAATATGTGCAATCACTTGCCGGAAAACTGCAACTCCACTTCCTGCCTGGCTATGCTCCTGACCTCAATCCCGATGAATTGGTGTGGAGTCATGCAAAACGAACTGGCGTAGCGCGCAACCCCCTCAAAGCTGGCGAGAGCATGCAGCAGCGCGTCGACGAGCAGCTCGAAGCAATCAAGCAAAATCCTGCCTTGGTACGTGCGTTCTTCAAGCATCCAAGTGTCGCCTATATTTCTGACTTATGAGTAATGCGGAAAATTGTTTTGGCGCTGCCGGGCAACCGCCTCACGACGAATCCCGTGCGGTGCGTCGTCGCACTTCTCGAGGACTGCATGCGGGATGCGATCCTCGGGGGAAAGTGGCCCGCGGCGCGCTGGTTGGGCGAGTAGCTCCCGTTTCAGGTACAGAACTCCTCAATTGAGCGTGGGGGCGGGGCAGATGTCCAAGTGGTTAGGCAATGCTGGCGGCACCCGAATTCCCCGTCTCTCAATGAAGACGGGTCAAAACCGGCGTCCGCATGCATCACGCGGGGCAGCAGGGCATCACATCATGCCAAGCATGCGCGGCAGCCAAGCGAGATTTCGGGCACGTAGGTCACCAGACCCAGGGAGGCCAGCATCGTCAGCAGCCACGGCATCACCGCCACCGTCAGCCCAGTGATGCTCATCTTCGTGATGCCCGAGACCGCAATGATGAACGCATACACCACCGACATCGCCGCCGCAGGCAGGCCCAACAGCCAGCCCACAGCGCATCGCGTGCCGCGCCCTTGTCGGTGGGCGCGACCGCATCCTCGAGATCGATGATGACCGCGTCGGACCCGGCGGCCAGCGCCTTTCGAAGCGTTCCCGCCGGCTGGCCGGCACAAACAGATAGGAGCGTTTCATGGCAGGAGGCGCCCGACGACATCAGCGCGTGCGATATGCCAGAGCCGCTCGAAGGCCGCCCGCATCTCGTCACTGCTTGCCGCGCCGCTGAATTCGGCCAGGCGCAGCGCCTTGCTTTCCAGTTCCTCGCGCGACAGCGTATTGGCGGGGTCGCCCTTCGGCTCATCGACCCGGCCTTCGAAACGCTGACCATCCACCGTCTCGACCGTGACCTTGCCGATCCAGCGCAGCGGATAGGCATTGTCAACTTCCTGGTCGAGCCGCATCGTCACCCGATCGCGGAAGGCACGGATCGCGATGTAGTCAAAGGCGTCATTGAATTCCTTCATGCCGGCCGCATGGAATTGCGCGATCAGGCCCAGCACCGTGCCCATCGAGAACTTGGCCTGGTGCACCGTCTGCGGATTCGTGACCGGGCCGAGCACATCGATGGCGCCCTGGTGCACATGGGCAGTGACGCGGGCGATTTGCTCGGGACGAAGATGATGCTCGTTGATCACCTGCAGCAAGGCGTCGGCGGCCGGATGCGTGTGGCGGCAGGAGGCATGGAACTTGAACGAGGTCTCGGCCAGGGCCCAGCGCTGGCCGAGCCGATCTGTCAGGCGCGCGGCATCGGCGTCCGTGGACATGCCGGCCGCCATGCCCTGCTTGCCTTCGAGGATGCGCTTGGCGCCGGTGAAGCCGGCTTGCGCCAGGCAGGCGGCCATCAGGCCGTCGGATGCGGCCTTGGCGGTATGCAGCTGCTTCGAATCCGCCGCGTCGCGCAGGAATTCCCACAGGCCCGCGGCCTGGGTGCCGGCCGAGCCGAAGGCATCGAGCATCTGTTCCGGCGTCAGCTTCAGCATGCGGCCCGCCGCGGCAGCGGCTGCAACCGTGCCGGCGGTGCCGGTGGTATGGAAGATGCGGTAATGCGAGCGGCCGAGGAATTCGCCGACGCGGATGCCGACTTCATAGCCCGCCACTGCCGCCGTCAGCAGTTCCCGACCCGAAGCCCCGTTCGCTTGCGCCAGCGCCAGCACCGCCGGAAACACCACCGCGGCCGGATGAAACACCGAGCCGTTGTGCACATCGTCCTGCTCGGCCCAGTGCGAGGAAGCGGCATTGACCATCGCGGCAAACAGCGGCGTGGTGCCGGCGCGCGAGATCAGCACTTCGCATGGCCCGTCGGCCGGTCCCATCTGCCGCGCGAATGCCTCGATGATCTGCACCGGACGACCGGCCTTGCCGGCCAGCGTCGAGCCGAACCAGTCGAGCATCAGGTCCTCGGCGCGGCGCACGACCGCTTCGGGAATGTCTTCGAACCGCAGCGTCGCGGCGAAATGCGCAAGCGTCGCGCTCGGATGTTCCTGCATCATGGTCTCCTCCATCTCGTTTTTCCTACACAGCCTTTTCCGCGTGCAGCCGCGCGATGTCTTGCGCGCCGTAGCCCAGGCCGTTCAGGATCGCATCGGTATGCTGGCCCAGCGCCGGCACCGGGTCCATGCGCGCGGTCCAGGTGTTCGGCACGCCCGGCGGCAGCAGCGCCGGCACCTCGCCGGCCGGCGTGGCGACATCGGCCCAGCGCGCTCGCGCCTTCAATTGCGGATGCTCCCACAGGTCGTGCATCGTGTTCATGTGCGCATTGGCGATCTGCGCGCGGTCCAGGCGCTCGATGACTTCCTCGGCGCTGAGCTTGGAAAACACATCGACGATCAGTGCGCGCAGTTCCGCGCGCGCCGCGCTGCGCGCCGCATTCGAGCCGTAGCGCGGATCCCGCGCCAGCTCGGGCTGGCGCAGCACTTCGTCGCAGAAGCTGACCCATTCGCGCTCGTTCTGCAGGCCCAGCATCACGACCTTGCCATCGCCGGCCGGGAACGGGCCATACGGATAGATGGTCGCGTGCGCGGCGCCCGCGCGCGGCGGCGGCGCGGCGCCGTCGATCGCGTAATACATCGGGTAGCTCATCCACTCGGCCATGGACTCGAGCATGGACACATCGATCCTGCAGCCTGCGCCGGTGCGGCCGCGCTGCAGCAGGGCCGCGAGGATGTTCGAGTACGCATACATGCCGGCGGCAATGTCGGCCACCGAGCAGCCGGCCTTGGCTGGCTCGTCCGGCGTGCCGGTAATGGACAAAAAGCCCGATTCGCTCTGGATCAGCAGGTCATAGGCCTTCTTGTCGCGATACGGGCCGTCGGCGCCATAACCGGAAATGTCGCAGACGATCAGGCGCGGATGCGCATCCTTCAGCGCTTCATACGACAGCCCGAGCCGCTCGGCCGCGCCGGGCGCCAGGTTCTGCACCAGCACATCGGCCTGATCCAGCAGCTTCTTCAGGATCGGCGGCGCTTCCGGATGCTTCACATCCAGGGTCAGGCTTTCCTTGCTGCGGTTGGTCCAGACGAAATGCGAAGCCAGGCCGCGCACCCGTGAATCGTAGGCGCGCGCGAAGTCGCCCACGCCGGGACGTTCGATCTTGATCACCCGGGCGCCGAGGTCCGCCAGCTGGCGGGTGCAAAACGGCGCGGCGATCGCATGTTCCAGAGTGACGACGGTAATGCCTTCCAGCGGTCGCATCATCATCCCCTTCAAAATGAACGCGGCAGCCCGAGCACATGCTCGGCCACATACGACAGGATCAGGTTGGTCGAAATCGGCGCGACCTGGTAAAGCCGGGTCTCGCGGAACTTGCGCTCGACATCGTATTCGGCGGCGAAGCCGAAGCCGCCGTGGAATTGCAGGCAGGCATTGGCCGCTTCCCAGGACGCGTCGGCGGCGAGCATCTTGGCCATGTTGGCTTCGGCGCCGCATGGCTGGTGCGCATCGAACAGCTCACATGCCTTGTAGCGCATCAGGTTCGCGGCTTCGATGTTGACGTAGGCCTTCGCGATCGGGAACTGCACGCCCTGGTTCTGGCCGATCGGCCGGCCAAAAACTTCGCGCTCCTTCACATACTGGCTGACCTTGTCGATGAACCAGTAGCCGTCGCCTATGCATTCGGCCGCGATCAGCGTGCGCTCGGCATTCAGCCCGTCGAGGATGTACTTGAAACCCTTGCCCTCTTCGCCGATCAGATTCTCGGCCGGGATCTCGAGGTTGTCGAAGAACAGTTCGTTGGTCTCGTGGTTGACCATGTTCAGGATGGGCTTGACCGTCAGGCCTTTGCCGATCGCATCCTTCAGGTTCACGATGAAGATCGACATGCCTTCGGACTTCTTCTTCACCTCGGCAAGTGGCGTGGTGCGCGCCAGCAGGATCATCAAATCCGAATGCTGCACACGCGAGATCCATACCTTCTGGCCATTGACGACATAACGGTCGCCCTTCTTCACCGCCGTGGTCTTGAGCTTGGTGGTGTCGGTGCCGGTGGTCGGCTCGGTCACCGCCATCGATTGCAGGCGCAATTCGCCGCCGGCGATTTTCGGCAGGTATAGGCGCTTCTGCTCTTCGGAACCATGGCGCAACAGCGTGCCCATGTTGTACATCTGGCCGTGGCAGGCGCCGGAATTGCCGCCGCTGCGGTTGATCTCTTCCATGATCACCGAGGCTTCGGTCAGGCCCAGGCCCGAGCCGCCGTATTCCTGCGGGATCAGCGCGGCCAGCCAGCCGGCCTGCGTGAGCGCATTGACGAAGGCTTCCGGATAGCCGCGTTCCTCGTCGATTTTCCGGAAGTATTCGGACGGGAATTCGGCGCACAGCGCGCGCACCGCATCGCGGATATCTTCGTATTTATCATTCGGGTTACGCATCTTCATGTCTCCATGGCATAGTGGTGAGGTTAGGCAAGAACTGCCCGCGCAGACATCGTCAGCCAGCCTTCATGGTCCTTGGCCCATAGCTCGACGATCTTTCCGTTCGTTGAAGGTTGGCCGCAAACGGTGAGCGTTTCCCCCAGGAATGTCGGCCTTACTGCTTTGAACGTGAATTCGATGATCGGCTTTCCAGAGAGGTGGCTACTCGCCAGTCCCATCAGGAGCGTTGCGATCATGGGGCCGTGCACCACAAGGTTGGGATAGGCTTCCACCTCTGTGGTATAGGGCTTGTCGTAGTGGATCCGATGACCATTGAAGGTCAGTGCGGAATAGCGGAACAGAAGGACTTCGGTTGGGGTGACTTCACGTTGCCACTCATAATATGCCGGCGCCGCCTCCGGCGTGGGCGTCGGAGCCCCGTGGGTGGCAGCCTCACGATACACAATATCCTGTTCTTCCTCGATGACGGTCACGCCGCCGGAGGTACTAACCTTCTTCAAAGTAAAGTCATTGGCTGGCGTACTGGCATTCAGGCTGTTGGAAGAAGGACCGCACCAATCGCGGCAGTTTCTGAATGCGGCGTAGCGCGCCGAGCGCCAATTTCTTCATGTCGTCTTTAGCCTGGACTGCCTGCTTGCTGACGCGGCGCTTGACGTGCGCCCAGACCTGCTCATCCGGGTTGAGATGGGGCGCGTAGGGTGGCAGGTAAAACAGGCGAAGCTGTCCGTTGAGTCCTTCCACGTAGTCCTGCACCAGCCGGGACTTGTGAATCGGGTGGCCGTCGACAATGACAAAGACCGGCTTGGTGGCCCCGATCATCAGGCGGCTCAGGAAGTCCTTGAACACTGGTGCGGTCACCGTTCCCTCATGCACCATGAAACGGAAGTCTCCGCGAGGGCTGACGGCAGAAATCATATTCAGCGAGAAGCGGCGGCCAGTCACCGTGACGACCGGCGTTTCCCCAACCGGCGCCCAGGTGGTACCGGTGTGGTAGTCAGACCGGATACCGGCTTCATCGGCAAAGTACACCATGGCCCCAGTTGCGCGTGCCTCGGCCTTGATCTGCGGATACGTCTCGGTTTCCCAGCGCCTAACCATGGCCGCATCTTGCTGCCATGCCTGGTAGAGCGGCTTCTGCGCCGAAAAGCCGAGCAGTTTCATGATCCGGCTCACCGCGGCCAGCGACATCGACTTGCCAAACTGACGGTGAATCAGCTTGGCAATCAGCGAGGCTCCGTTGCAATAAGGAAGTTCGCATGAGCGAAAGCGAGCAGTGCCGATCGCTCAGGCGGCCAAGGAATAGAACTGGTCTGCGGCGGACGCAACTTG
>NZ_JBANEL010000054.1:0-10788 GCF_040187735.1 Comamonas sp. w2-DMI
CATGGGGCAAGAATGGCCCTGGAGTGAGCGGTCCGCCCGTAGGAAACCGCACCGCGCCGCATCCGCTTTCCTTCGCTGCGGGCAAGAAAAAGCCCCTCGGAAGGGGCTTGGGGGGTCAGGCTTCGTAAACGAAGTAGTGCTCGCGCTGACGCGGGAAGAAGACATGCTTCCATGTATCGCCGCTGGTGTTGCCACCGTCGAACACGACCATTTCGTAGTCGTCCACGTCGGTGTCCACCAGGTCGGCGCTGGCGATATGGCGCATGTGCAGCGTGCCACGCATGCGCTCGAACACCAGGATCTGGCCGATGGCGTCGTCCTGGCTCATGGCGTTGACGCAGGCTCCAAGCTGGTGCTCGAAGTCGAGTGCGGGCGGGATGAGGTCGGGGAACATGAGGGTGCTCCTGTGAAATGAACCAGCCCGGCCCCTAGCGGGGAGACGGGCTGGTATGGGGGAACAAAGAGGAAGGCTGGCGTGTCGCGCGGCTGCTAAGACTCGGCCAGCGGCAGGCCCAGCAGCACGGGTGCGTCGGCGTCGAGGATCAGGATGCGCACATCGGCCTGGCCAGCCAGTTCAAGGATGTTCGCCAGGTCGTCCGGCATACCCTTGTTTCGATGTTCCTGCCGAAGCTGATTCGCACCGATGCCTTCGGCATGCTCCAGGTTCTTGTCCGTCCAGGGCGTGGAGATCAGCTTGACGCCAATCGCCGGGCTGTACGGCACCCGGAACGCGATGAACAGGAAGGCCTCCGGCGTGGCGAGGTCTGCCAGGTTGGCTAGGTATTGGCCGGTTTCCTCGCTGATGTGTGCGCTGCTGATTTCCCAGCATCGACTGTAGTAGCCGGTCTCGAAACTCAGGCGCTGCACGACTTCCCGCGCCGCCTCTGCCGAATAGGTGTCGCCGACGTGGATTGGGCGGCCGTCGAAGTCGTCGCCATGGATGGCATAGACCACGGCGCCGATCACGCCTTCGCCGCTGACACCTTCACCGACGTCACATTCGGCCAGTACCTCGGCACTCACGGGTTCGGGAGCATTCCTGACCACGGCGAAATCGCTGGTGACGATGCAGGACGATGAAATCAGCTCCTCGTCGGAGAGGTGCTGTTGGCTCGCGTGGATGCTTCGCCAGACATGCGGGCTTCCGTCCTCGTAGCTGATGCACAGCGTGCGGACGATTTTCAGATTCCAATAGCCGCGAAGAAAGGGATTGGGTTTCTGGGACATGGGAACTCTCCAGATTGAATAATGGAGCCAATCCCCGCCACCGGGAATTGGACCCGGTGGGTTGAAAGTGGAAAATGCGTCAGGTGGCGCTGATCGTTGGCGTCTGGGCCAGCCGTTCGGCGACGCGATGGCGCACATTCAGGCGGAATTGCTCGTCGTTGATGCTGGCGAGCAGGTTGGCGGCTTCCAGCGCGATCAAGGCCGAGGCCTCTTCGATGTCGGCGGCCAGAATGGTGTTGCGCAGTTGATCGCCGAGTTGAAGCGCCTGCGAGGACGTTCTGAAGACCTGGACCTCGCGGCTCAGGTAGCAGCCGTTACCGCCGAACTCGAATAGCCTTGGCTTGCTGCAATACCAGCAGCCCTCGAACTGGATGGCGGTCAGATGATGGCCGTCGTCGAAGCGGGAGGCGATCAGAAGCAAGGCTTCCAGGTCGGCGCTGTCCTCGAATTGGTGGTGCTCGATCAGGTTCTCCAGCTCCCAGTCCTGGTCAGCACCGAAGTGCGCGGCCAGCCGTTCAAGCAGAGGCGGAATCGACAACCCTTCATCGTCAGGAGTGGGGATACCGAGTTGCGTGGCCAGGTCTTCCAGACCGTCCAGCACATCGCTCCACTGGGGATCGTTGGTCTCCGTGCCTTGGGCGATATAGGCCTGTCCGTTGCCGGGATGGCTTTCGTCCAGCGCGAAGGTGCCGAATAGCGCCTTGATGACGGGCGTCACGCGGTCGAGCACGAGCACGCCGGTGCCTTCGTAGTAGTTGTTTGCCATGGTGGCTCCTTTCGAGAAGTGAGCGGAGCCAGCCCGTGCGGACGATGGCATCCGCATGGGAGAAGCCCAAGGCCGGACGGCACTGGGCAAGGTCGAAAAATGCGAGGGACATGGCCTCGGGTCGAGGCGCATGTCCCTCATGGGGAGTGAAGGCAGCGGAGGTGATGTACCCCGGGGCAACTCACCAGCCGCTGTAGTTCAACAGCAGGTCGGCGATGACCGTGCGGCGTTCCAGATCGAGACCGTCGAAATCCGACAGCCCGTGGAAGTGGCAGCGCTTGAGCATGGCACCGCCCTCGCGCGCGTTGTAGAAGCTGAACATGGCAGAGAGGAACATGCGTTCCCCGCTGCTCAGGACGCCGAGGGCGTCGTTGGCACGCAGCAGGTTGGGACGCAGGTCCCACTTGCTCTTGGCCTGGTTCAGACCTTCGCGGGTGCCGTCGCCGAACCATTGCGGGCCGGCGATCTCGACACCGCGCTTCCAGGCCTCGAAGAAGGCTTGGGGCGCGGCAGCGAAATGCTGCTCTTCCCGCATGATCTGATCGACGACTTCCCGTGGCAGTAGCTGGTTCATGACGTGATTCCTCCAGTTGGATCAGGGCGTGGCGAGCTGGGTCCAGCCGCCTCTTTCGAGGGCACGTTGAGCCGCGGCGTAGCTGCGGAAGTACTCGCGGGATTCCCGCGAAACGGGACCCTCGGTATCGCGCGTGCCGATGTAGTGACCGGCGGCGCTTTGCAGGACTTCGAGCGGCAGGAACTTGCCGCAGTAGGTCGAGGCCAATTGCCCGAAGGTTTGGCCGAAAGAGGCTTGCTGGGACATGGACGGGCTCCTTTGAAAAGCGGGGCCTTGTCCCTCACGGGATGGCAGCTCCCGCATGCGGTTGAAAAAAGGCATCGACGTCACGAGGACGCGCGTCCGCAGACTCGATGCGATGCGGACTGGTGGGTCGCGCGGAGAGAACCCCGCGGCAGCCTGGAACCCTGGCTGCTGGCATGTGCTGACGAATCAGCGAACATGCGGGCAGCTTCGTGCGAGGGCCGCTCGGCGTCAGTGGGAAAACGGCATCCGGCCCAGCCCCGATTGATGGGTGCAGAAAAAAGAAACCCCGCATCGAGTGCGGGGCTGTCAGGAGGGTGCGGTGGCGCTGGGTCAGTCGGGCTTGTCGCCCAGGACATGCTGCTTCCACAGGTCGAATGCCTGCTCGGGCGGAAGCTCGGCGAGGATGACGATGGACTGGGCCTGCCGGCTGCGCAGCTTTGCAAAGTACGCCGCGCGGTCGGCAATGGCCTTGAGCTTGATGCCCTTGATGAACAGCAGTTTGCCGTCCTTGACGAACAGCACCTTGTTGCCGATGTCGCGGTTGAACGCGGCGCGCACCTTGCGTTCCGCGTGCATGGCATCGGCCAGCTCATCGACCAGGAAGTCGAGCGTCATGTCGATGTAGTGAGGGTCTTCGCCCTCCTGGCCGAGGTGGAGCGGCGCAGGCGGCAGGCCCTTGGCGAAGGCTTCGGCCTGCGCCAGCAGCGCCACCTTGCCGCTGAGCGCACGCAGGAACGTCGAGCCGCCGTGGCCGTCGTTGCGGGCCTCGGCGATGGGAGTGCCGTCGAACACGACGGTGGCGCTGAAGCACATCGTTTCCTCGCTGGCGAAATCTGCCACCTTGAGGTTCTTCAGCGTGATGCGGTCTTGCTTGGTGATGTTGTCCATGGGAAGTCCTGAAATCGACCGGGTGGCGACATGCCCCTGACGGGACGTGGCGGCCATCCCGTGGGTTGGAGAAAAGAGGCATCGATGCCCCGGTGGGCAGCGTTCGCCGGTGAGATGCCGAGGCGAACTGGCGGGTGGCGCGGGGGGAACCCACGGCAGCCTTGACACCCTGGCTGCGGGCTGCTGCCGATACGTCGGCAATGCAGGAGGGAGAATGGCGCGGCCCGCAGGCTGCGTCGCCGATCAATCCGAAGCGGTCGAGCCCGTCTTGTGCAGGCACTGCACCAGGCGCTGGCCCAGCCATGCCATGCACGGGACGGCCATGGAGTTGCCGATTGCTTTGTAGCGCGGCGCATCCGCGGCGGGCTTGCCGCGGTAGGGGATCAGCGTGTAGTCATCGGGCATGCCTTGCAGCCGCTCGCACTCCGTCGGCATCAGCCGCCGCACCCGCCAGTGCGACCAGTCGCCGGGGCCGGGGTCGTTCCAGTCGTAGCGGAAATGCGCCTCGAAGTCGGGGGCCAGCACATGGGGCTTGTCCGCGCCGCCGCCGCTGGTACGCAGTGTGGCCGCTACGCTGCCGCCCAGCTCCGCTGCAAGGCCCTGCTCGCGGCCGCGCAGAGACACGCAGGCCACCATCGGCACGCCGTAGCCCGGCTTGCCGTTGGACAGCACGGTGCAAGCCACCTGGCCATGGCCCGACTCGAAGCGCACTTCACCACGGTTGTTCTGCGCGAAAGCGATGGCGGGTACGACACCGGCGTTCGCATGGCTGTTGCGATGCCCGCCGGCGCGCAGCTGTAAAAACGCAGAAGTGGATGTCCCGCCGCAACACTGGGCGTCCCTGAGTTTGCTCAGTTGTGATGTCCCCGCTATCGCGATGGGCAGCAAGAAGGCGAGCGGTGCGCTCCTCAGGGTCTGTGAAGGGCGCACACTAGGGGTCCCGCCGCAACGCCTCCGGACCGAGTGGTCCCGTCTGAAGCCTACGAGGCGGCGACTGAAATCCTGCGGACCGCCGCCAAGCCATTCGCGCTGGCGCATGTGTTGGCTCTCTCTCCTCCATTACACCGTGTGGCCGTAAAGGCGTAGGCGTCGGACCGGTGTGGCCGGGCGGTCGGGTGTTGTGGTAGTTGGACTGCGTGAACTCCCAAGCCGACAACTTTGACGACGACCAGGAAGCGACCGCCGAGGGCATTGCCGACATTGAGGCAGGCCGGACTATCAGCCACGAGGCTGTGAAAGCCTGGCTATTGTCGTGGGGAACGCCGAACGAACTGCCGCCCCCCAAGGTTGGCGATTAGCTGACGGCAACATCGGAAGGCATGTCGCTGAGCTACCCTTTTGGCGGCCCCCAAGCACCTCATGCGACCCCTTTTGGCGTAGGCCGATGCGAGCGTCTCCTTGGAGGCATCGCATGCAGCAAGGCACATTATTCACCCGGCGGACGGTCGAGCGACATTTTCGCAAACATCAAGCTCGCTGCCCGCCGGAATACCGCGAGATCCTCATCGAACGGATTCTGGCCAAACGGTGGACAGAAGCCTCGCTAGGCAAGGTCGTCGGCATTGTGGCCTCAACCTTCGCCCGCCACCAACTTACCGACTACGATCGACTTTTGGCGATCTCCGGTATGGCTCGCGCCGAGGCGCGGTTAATTGTCAGCCGCGAAGTAAGCGACATTCTAGAAAGCTGGCGCAGCACCGCGCTCCCCTAGCCAAATCGGTGGAGCGAGCCGCGCGCACGCTTATCCGCCGGTGCATGGCTATGCACCCCCGCCCCGTCCCAGCGCCCAATGCGCTAGGAGTAGCTTAAGCACTCCGCTGGCATCGTCGAGACATGGATGCCGTCGCTGCAACTCGCGACTAGGAGCTCGGATCTCAGGACGAAGGTCTCCGCGAATGTCCGGTCGATCCGCGCGACGTCCCAGGCGGGCGTTCCCTTGGCGGACATCCACGCCGCAGCGTCGTGCATCAGCCGCACAACCTCGTCGATATCACCCGAGCAGGCGACCCGAACGTTCGGAGGCTCCTCGCTGTCCATTCGCTCCCCTGGCGCGGTATGAACCGCCGCCTCATAGTGCAGTTTGATCCTGACGAGCCCAGCATGTCTGCGCCCACCTTCGCGGAACCTGACCAGGTCCGCTAGCGGGCGGCCGGAAGGTGAATGCTAGGCATGATCTAACCCTCGGTCTCTGGCGTCGCGACTGCGAAATTTCGCGAGGGTTTCCGAGAAGGTGATTGCGCTTCGCAGATCTCCAGGCGCGTGGGTGCGGACGTAGTCAGCGCCATTGCCGATCGCGTGAAGTTCCGCCGCAAGGCTCGCTGGACCCAGATCCTTTACAGGAAGGCCAACGGTGGCGCCCAAGAAGGATTTCCGCGACACCGAGACCAATAGCGGAAGCCCCAACGCCGACTTCAGCTTTTGAAGGTTCGACAGCACGTGCAGCGATGTTTCCGGTGCGGGGCTCAAGAAAAATCCCATCCCCGGATCGAGGATGAGCCGGTCGGCAGCGACCCCGCTCCGTCGCAAGGCGGAAACCCGCGCCTCGAAGAACCGCACAATCTCGTCGAGCGCGTCTTCGGGTCGAAGGTGACCGGTGCGGGTGGCGATGCCATCCCGCTGCGCTGAGTGCATAACCACCAGCCTGCAGTCCGCCTCAGCAATATCGGGATAGAGCGCAGGGTCAGGAAATCCTTGGATATCGTTCAGGTAGCCCACGCCGCGCTTGAGCGCATAGCGCTGGGTTTCCGGTTGGAAGCTGTCGATTGAAACACGGTGCATCTGATCGGACAGGGCGTCTAAGAGCGGCGCAATACGTCTGATCTCATCGGCCGGCGATACAGGCCTCGCGTCCGGATGGCTGGCGGCCGGTCCGACATCCACGACGTCTGATCCGACTCGCAGCA
This sequence comes from Comamonas sp. w2-DMI, assembly GCF_040187735.1. NCBI lineage: Bacteria > Pseudomonadati > Pseudomonadota > Betaproteobacteria > Burkholderiales > Comamonadaceae > Comamonas > Comamonas sp. w2-DMI. Next base: position 6,605 of record NZ_JBANEL010000054.1, read on the forward strand.
TTTCGATCGCCGCGGTGACAGCGCCGGCGGGGTCTAGCCGCCGGCTCTCATCGAAGAAGGAGTCCTCGGTGAGATTCAGAATGCCGAACACCGTCACCATGGCGTCGGCCTCCGCAGCGACTTCCACGATGGGGATCGGGCGAGCAAAAAGGCAGCAATGACGCCGTGGCACATTGGCGACTTCCACGTGGAAGTTTCACCGAGCTGACTCGGCTGGAGCATGGGCTTGGTCATGATGCGGTCCTTCGAGTCGAAAAGCCCGGCAACCGATAATGGCTTCCGGGCAACCTTATATGAAGAAATGTCGCATGAACGGCCGACTATGGCAAACATAAACGCCAATTTGGTAGCAAAAAGCCCGCGCGAGAGTAGCGTCGCAACTGTTTGAGATTCATGATGAAAGGCGTCGCGTTAATGAAGACTCACCGTGGCGCAGCGGCAACGCATCCAACACCCAGCGACGAACAGGCGACCGCCGTCAGGGCGTCAGGTAACGGATCACTGGATCGGCATAGGCGAACGGTGATCGGCCATAGCGCCGGTCCGCAAACGCCCAGGACTTCCAGACCCGGGCGTCGGCGCAGTGGCCCACAAACAGCCACGGCCACCCGCGCATCGCCCGGGCGGTGAGGCCTGATAGTCGATGTCGATCAGCGGCCGAAGCGGTCTCGATCTGCTTGGCGGCGTAGGGCGCGGGATCACCGCCCCAACTGCGCGCGACCTCGTCGCGCAGACCCTGCGACCGCTCGCCGCCGCTGAGCACGGTCATCACCTGACGAACCAGGCCGAAATAGGCCAGCGGGTGAATGGCCTCCAAGTCGGTCCGCGGGACGACGTCGGGCGCGAGCATTTCGCTGAGCCGAAACTCGAACTGTAGCGCCTGGCTCTCGGCCGCCATCACCGGGTGGTCGCGCCGATCGGCGGTGCAGATGTGGCACCAGGGATCGGCGCCCCGATGAGGGACCGCGGGCGCGCCGCAGTCATGGCAGCTGTCGGCCAGCACCAAGCCGTGGCGAGGACAGGTGCTGGCGATCGCCAGGCGCCAGCGACGCCGATAGTAGGGCTCGGCGTCCTCGGTCAGGCAGAGGGGGCACCACTGCTGGCCCGGCCGCCGGCGGGTGCGGTGATGAATGCCCACGGGCAGCAGCCACTGGGTCGCCCCCGTGACCCGGACCTCTTCGAACAACGTGCCGACCCAGGGCCGGAAGGTCGTCAACTCCGCGACCTGCGCATCGACCCCGGTATGCGCGACCAGCCCCTCCATGAGCCGAGGCGGCGCCAGCCCGTCGATGTCGCGATTCCAGATCTGCAGCCCGGGCCAGACGGCGTGACAAAAGCTATGCAGCTTGGCGGAGTTGCCGAGCGCGATCCGCCGCAGCCAACTAGAGAGCAGTTCGTCGGCCTGCGGGCGGGGACGCCAAGGCCACAGACGCAGGTCCGACATCTCAGAGCGGCGGCAGCGAGGCGGCTCTGAGGAGGACGTCCTCCCGCTGCCGCCGAACCGATGGCCTCACATGGTTCAGCGAGCGCAGCAGCGGAAGATCAATGCGCTCTTTCTCTGAGCGGATGGCCATCAGGGCGGCGCGGCGCACCAGATAGGCGATCTCGCGCGTGGTCCCCTCCGACTCGTTGATAATCCAGGTCGCGATCTTGTCATCGGAAAGCCCGGAAGCGTGGCGAAGCGGCAGACAGGTCTCCAGGCTGTTGAGCAGGCCATAGGTCTGTTCGTTATGACCCCAGACCTCGAGTCGATGCGGCTCGAACCGGCGCTCGATCTGCGGGTCCCACCGAAGCGTGCGCAGCGCGGCGATCGTGCCGCACCCGACGATGGTGATGCCGAGGTCATTGCCGAGCAGCTTGATTGTCGCCAGCGCCTCTTCGCGTTGTTTGCGATTGCCCTTCTCGATGTGATGCAATTCGTCGATGACCAGGATCTTGACCCCGCTGGTTCGGAGCAGTCTGAGGACGTCAGGATAAAGGGTGTCGGTGCTCGCGCTCTTGCCGTAGGGCGCGTTGAGTTGCCCAAGGATCCGCACCAGCAGCCCTCGGGCAGAACCGGTCGGCCCCATGCTCACGACCAGCACCGGGACGTTGGCCTTGGACGCCCTCGGATCGTCCGGGAGGTTCTGCAACTTGGCGAAGCGCTTGACGATTTGGCTTTTGCCGATGCCCGACGGCCCCCAGATCAGGATGTGGCTGTCGCCTTCGGTCGGATAATCCTCCAGCGCCTCCTGAAGCCGCTCGGTGATCGCATCGGCGGCGGCGTAGCGGATGAAGACTTTCTGCCGGATCAGGTTGAGCCGCTGGGCGGTGTTGTCCGCCTCAAGCGCCTCGCGGGCGGCCTTGGTGAGGCGGCGGTCCTGCGAGATGAGGATCATTCGTCGATCTCATAAAAGATGTCGCGACGAACCGGAGCCTGCGGCGCTGGCGGTGCGTCTTCGGAGATGGGCGCATGCGGCGTGAGTTCGGCGGTGACTTGTTCGCCGACCCGCCGACGCTCCTGCTTCAAGCGACTCCTGTGTCGCTTCTTCGCGTTCTGTGCGTCCTGCTCCAGCAGGCGTTGGCGCTCCATTGACGCCATGATGGTCGCCATGTCCGGCTTGTCGCCGATTTGGGCGACCAACCGCTTGCGGGTCTCGTTGAACTCCCACACCGACACGTTGGGAAGGGTAATCTGCTCGCAGCGCAGCTCGCAATAGGTCCCCTCGATTGGGTGGAGGAAGTAGATGCGTGAGGCGTCGTAGGGGTTTCGGCGGACGACGAACTTGCGTTGCTCTCCAGCGTCCAGGAACGGCCGCAACACCTCGTCCCAGTATTCGATATTGTCCCAGCGCATGCCGTAGCGCTCGATCGTCCGGTCTTCGATGTCGGCGAAGTCGAGATAGAGCTTCTGCTTGTCAGCGATGATCGGCGGGAGGCCGGCGCCTGCACGCTTCTCGGTGCCATAGATGCCGCGCTCCCAGGCCAGATCCGGGCGCTGCTTGGTCGTGCTGTGCGGCCGGACGTGATACTGGCCGCAGATGAACTCGAGCATCCAGACCTCTAGCTCATCGAGGGTCATCTCGGCCGCCTCGTTCGGATTGCGGGTCTTGACCTAGTCGAAGCCGCGATCACGGGCGGTTGCTGCGGGGAGCAGCCGCATCTGGTCCATCGCCGTGCCCATGAAGCGTTCAATGATGCCGCCGAAATGGACCAGCCCTGGCGGGCGATGCTCGGGCGGCGCGATGCCGTATTCCCTGCACCCATAGAACAGGGCGCGTGACCAAAACTCAGCTGCGTTGTCGAGATAGACGCTATTGGGCGTGCCATACATCGGCCATGGGAGTGGAACGCCGACGCGCTCCAGCCACTCATCCTTGGGCGTCATCACCCGCGTCATGCACTGAGCGACGGTCGAGGCGTTTGGATATTCCCAGGTCAGCACGAACGCGAGGACGGCTCGGGTGCATTCGTCGAGCGCGATAGTGATCCAGGGACGGCCGACATGCTCACGGTCGAAAGCGCTCGCGCAGACCACGTCGACGAGCGTGTGGTCGATCTGGATACGCTCAAGTGGAAACGTCGTTTCGGGCGTCTTGCCTCGGATATGCTCGTATCGCTCACGAGCCACCTTCTTTCCGTACTTCAGGCCGACGCGCTCACGCGCCGGAACGCCGGCGAAGCGGCTTCGCAACGTGTTGTGCGAGGGCGGTATCAAGCCCCGCCGCACGCAGCGGTTTCGAATCTCGGCGAATGCGTGATGGTTCTTGGCCTCCTTGCGATGACGGCTGAACTCCAGCCGCACCTCGGTGATGACTTCCTCGACGCGGAGGTCGAGCCGCAGCCGCCCCCGCCCGCCGCTCCGCCCGCGCGGCAACAGGCAGGTTCCGCGCCGGTGATGCCCGCTATTGCTTCGGCCATGACTTCGATCAGCGCCGCGTCGATGCCACGGGCTCCACGCTCAGTGAGCGCCTCGCAGGCCTTGAAGGCGCGCAGGGCCGTGGCCAGTTGCCCCGCCGTCAAGTGCGTGATCGCAACACCATCGCATGGCAGGCCCAGTCGGCGGCAGGTCTCTTGTTTGATGCTCATGAATTAATCCTTGTTGATGCGCGGCCAAGCAGGCGTTGCATTTCGGTGTGCAGCACGGATTGCCCGAATGCGTACAGGTGCTCGCGCACGCGCTCGGCATCGTTCTTGCGGAATGC
>NZ_JBANEL010000055.1:0-10011 GCF_040187735.1 Comamonas sp. w2-DMI
TTGCAAGGCCGCCGCCGAGCACGCCCAGCGTGGTTGCGGCCTGTCCTGGGAACACTGGGTCACGCTTTTCAGTTCCGAGATCGACGCGCAAGTCAGTCGGTTGCCGGAAAGCCAGCGCGCCCATGCCCTGGAAATCGCTACCGAGGAATGGGACTACGCAACACCTGCCGAACGGCAGGAAACCCAAGAGTGGCTCGCCGAAAACGGCTGCTGCTCGCACGGGATCACGCTGGGTTGTTGCCCAGCCGGTTGCGGTTCCTAGTCCGCACCGAAATCCATCGCCGCACGCGCGGCATTCCATCACCCGCTGGGTGTCTTCCCCACGGGGAGGCCTCCGGCTCCACTTTTCAGGAGGCCTCTCATGGGCTGGTATTTCTCTTCCCAATCGCGATCCGACCTGATCGCGGAACTGGTCGCACCCCAGGAGACCGAGCGCGTCAGCGCGAAGGTCATCGCCCACACCCTGCGCGGCAACGTGCTGTGGTCCGTGATCGAAATGACTGCCAAGGTCGAAGGCGTGCATCGTGATCTCTCGCAGGGCCAGTCCCTGCGCTACATCCGCTGCGACCTGCTCGAATGCAGCGGCGGCCAGTGGGGCTACAAGCCGCTGGACGAATCCATGCACCCGTACTACTACTCGTGCCCGCTGTCCTATCTGGATCTCGCACCGGAGCAGTCCGCCGACTGGCGTGCAGGCGTTCGCGCCTACCACGCACGACGGCGTACCCCGACCGCCGCCCTGGCATCCGCTACGGCGCTGACGGCCTGAATCTCTTCCTTCCACCCGCCAGGGCAGCACTTGCCCACGCGGGCGGTGCTGTTCCAGCTCATCCAAGGACACCACCATGAGCCAGCACTACTTCGAGACCCATCACAAGGGACTTCCCATCACGGTCATGCTCGGCTGGGATCGGCCACTGCGCTATTTCTTCATGACGATCCGCAAGCCTGCCGAGCTGATCGACAGCACCATGAAGGTCGAGGACGAGGATTTCCTGTACAGCAACCTGCACGAGGAAGACCCGTTCGGCCACGGCCTGGACTACTACCGTGCGGTCCTGGGCCATTTCCACATCGACGTGCCGAGCAGCATGTTCACCGAAGTCCAGAAGGACTACGCGGGGAACGTCAGCAATCGCGTCGTCAAGCATGAGGCCGATGGTTCGTTCACCGAACTGAGCGCCTGACGTCACCTGCGACGCAGCCGAGGCATTCGCCCTGGCGCTGCGCGTTTTCATCCCTAACGGGGCATTCACTGCCCCTGCGGGCGGTGCGCCCCTCACATCGAGGAAACCACCATGCCTGCAACTTCATCCGACCAGCCCCTGTACCGCATCGACGAATGCAGCGACCTCATGGCCGATGCCTGCGTTTGCGGGAACCAGGGCGACTTGATCTTTCTCTCGGTCTGGGCGCGCGACACCGCCATCCAGCAGTTCATCGGGCGGCTCACCCTGGGCCGCAGCGAGGACGGCCTGGACCAGTTCCACGTCGTCACCGACCAGGGCGGTTCGCTGCCCGTGTTCGTCGGCTCGGTCGAGCGCCTTGAAAAGCGCCTGACCCGCAGCTATCGCCGCACGCTGTTCGGCTCGATGGTCAATCTCTGGCTGTTCGACCGGCGCTGCATCCGGCCCGACAAGAGTTCGGCCAGCGCCTTGGCGCTGTTGCCGCGCTCCGCGGCCGATCCAACGTCACGCCTGTGGCACCTGGTCAAGGACACATGCCCGCTGCCGCTGCTGGACCACTGGCAAACGCCAGTCCTGGCGCTGCTGCGCGAGCGCGAAATGCTGTGCTCCCTGCGCATGGCCCTCGGGCCGCTGCAAGGGTTCCGGCTCGCCATCGACGTGCCCGCGCTCACCGAAGCGCTGGGCGACCTCATCCGCCAGGGCGTGCTCACCGCCTATCCCTATCCGGCCAGGATTTGGACGCCGGAAGTGGAATCGGTTTGACCCAACGCGGAGGCATGCCTTGGCGTGCTTCCGTCCTTCATCCCAACCAGACAGGAGACTTCCCATGGCACTCATGTTCCCCAGGCTCGCTCGGAATTTCGCCAAGAACGGGTACTACCCGACCGACGAAGCCACCCTTGAAAGAACCCTCGGCGCACTGGCATCCGGTGACGGGTCGATGTGCATTTTTGACCCCTGCGCAGGCGAAGGCGTTGCCATCGCCGAAGCCGCCCAGGCCCTCGGGCCTGAGCTGGCCAGCGCCTATGCCGTCGAGTTCGACCAGGAGCGGGCCACCCACGCCCGGCTGCTGGTCGATCACTGCATCCACGGTGACCTGATGGACACCATGATCTCGCGGCAGGCCTTCGGCCTCCTGTGGCTCAACCCGCCGTATGGCGATCTCGCAAGGGACACCAGCGGCAACCTGGGCTACGAAGGCAAGGGCCGCGCCCGGCTGGAAAAGCTCTTCTACCAGCGCACGCTGCCCCTGTTGCAGTACGGCGGCATCCTGGTCTTCATCCTGCCGTCCTACGTGCTGGATCAGGAGATGGTCGGCTGGCTGACACGCCATTTCACGGACCTGTCCGTGTTCCAGGCGGTGGACAAGCAGTTCAAGCAGGTCGTGGTGTTCGGGCGTCGTGTCCGGCAGCGCGACCAGGCGGGCGATGACGTGAAAGCGTCCCGCGCCCGGCTGCTGCAAATCGGCCTGGGCGAACAGGAGGCGGAAGAATTGCCGCCCGAATGGACGCTGCTGCCGTATGTGGTCCCCACGGCCCAGGCCGAGCCGGAGTATTTCTACCGGATCAGCATGGAACCGGAGCAGTTCGCCGACGAAGTGCGGCGCCTCAAAGGCCTGTGGCCTGCGTTCGAGACCCATCTGGGCGCGACCCAGCAGACCTTGCGTGCTCCGGCACGCGCCTTGTCCCAGTGGCACCTGGCACTGGCCCTCGCGGCCGGCGCGATCTCCGGTGTCGTGCAGTCGCCCACCGGCCGCACCCTGGCCGTCAAGGGCGACACGTTCAAGCAGAAGTCTTCCGCCGTGGAATACCGCGAGCGCGACGACGGCTCCTTGGCCGAGACCCGAATCCTGACGGACAAGTTCGTGCCGGTGATTCGGGCCTGGGACCTCACACCCAGCTCTTCCACGCTGGGACAGGTTCTCACCATCCACTGACCCCGCAGGCGGCTTGCCGCCTGTTGTTCATCACCTGTAAGGAGTATCCCCATGCTGTCCATCTTCCAGGGGCGCAAGCCCAAGGTTCCACCACTCTTCGCACCGGGCACGCTCAAGCTGAGTGAGAAGGTGCATTGGCTGGCAAGCAAGAGCCTCATCGACCCTTTGCCTTATGTGCAGCGCCATGTGCGCGGCGACTGGGGCGAGGCCAGTGAGGCCGAGTGCCAGTTGAACGACGTCGCGCTGGAGCAAAGCGCTCCCATGACGTCGCGCTTCCAGATCACACCGAAGCTGTTCCTGCTCGTCATCACCAGTGACGACCAGCGCACCACGGTCGTGCAACTGCCCGAAGAAGGGGCCGTGAACTGATCGTCCAGCGTCCGCAGCCGCGGCGCGTTTTCTTTCCACCCACCGGGGTTTCTCGCCCCGACGGGGCGAGGTGCCTCTTTTCCTGAAGGAGCCATCTCCATGTCCACCGTTGCCCAACACGCTTTTCCCAGGTTCAACCCCGGCCAGGTCGTCATGACCTCGGGCGTCGCCAGCCTGGTTCAACAAGGCCAGCTCAATCCCCGTCCGTACCTGTTGCGGCATCTGTCTGCCGACTGGGGCGACCTCGACGACAGCGACCGGCGCCAGAACGACGCCGCGCTGAAGTCGGGTGAGGCCCGCCTGTTCTCTGCCTATGAGGTCGGCCCGAGCCTGAAGGTCTGGGTCATCACCGAATGGGATCGCAGCGTCACCACGGTGCTGCTGCCCAGCGAGTACTGATCGTCGTCATCACCGGCCAGATCCCGAATCCGGCCGGTCTTTCCTTCCCACCCCTGGGGCATGTCACCGCCCCTTGGGGAGTGGTGCATGCCCCGTTCTTCTTTCGGAGCATCACCATGAACGCACAAGTCATCGACGCGGCCCCGGCCGCTGACCCCTCGTCCGAGATGGACGACCTGCTCGAACAGGAACCGTCCGAACTGTCCATGAGCCTTCAGGACTTCGTTTCCGAGTTCGGGGACGAGCTGCTGGAATCCCTCAATCGGGCGAACCCGCCCGTCTATAGCGGCACACCGCGCCCGCACCGGCAACTGGTGCTGGCCGGGCTGAAACGCCAGTTGTTCCCCGCCCAGGCCGAGGTCGTGCATGCGGCCTCGGAACTGCTCGTCAACCAGGGCGAGCGGGCCGTTTTCGTCAACGGCGAGATGGGCACCGGCAAGACCACGATCGGCATTGCGCTGGCCGCGGTCCTGCATGCCGAAGGCTATCGCCGCACACTCGTCCTGAGCCCGCCGCACCTCGTTTACAAGTGGCGCCGGGAAATCCTCGAAACCGTCGCGGGCGCAAAGGTCTGGGTGCTCAATGGCCCGGACACGCTGCTCAAACTGATCAAGTTGCGCGAGCAGCTTGGCGTGCCTTCGCCGGCGCAGGAGTTTTTCGTTCTCGGTCGTGTCCGCATGAGGATGGGCTTTCACTGGAAGCCCGCCTTCGCGCGCAAGCACACCCGTCACGGCGACGTAGGGGCGTGCCCGCACTGCGGGGAGGTCGTCACCAACCTCGACGGCGAGCCGATCAATGCTCAGGAGCTGGAGGCGGAAGAGTTCCGCCGCAAGTGCAATGGCTGCGGCGGCGCGCTGTGGACGCTGATGCGTCCGCGGTCACTGTCCGGCAGCGACCAGTCCTCGGCTGTGCTGCGTGCCTTGAAGCGTATTCCCACCATCGGCGAAGCCACCGCGCAGAAGCTGATGAAGACCTTCGGGGACAGCTTCCTGGCCTCGATGCTCGGCGACAACCGGAGCGCTTCAAGCAGGCGACGGGGGAGACCACCAAGAGCCCGAACAAGAAGTTTCTCGTCCGGCGCATCGAGGAGGCGTTGGCGGCGCGCGCCGTGGAGCCCGCGCCCGCCGAGGAGCCGCCGCGCCCGACGCGCACCAGCGAGCGCGCGACGTCGGTGCCCGAGCCCGAGACGACGCTCGCCGAGAGCGAGAGCACGCCGCCGAAGCAGCGCGGACGGTTCGCGTCGATGACCATCGAGGAGTTGCAGGCGAAGTACCGCGACGCCGTCGGCCGCGAGACGGGCAGCGACGACCGCCGCTACCTCATCTGGAAGATCCGCGAGGCCGAGAAGGGCCGCATCAACGTCGGGCCGCGCAAGACCCGCGCGCGCGACGGCGAGCCGCTCGATGTGAAGATCCTCCCGCTGCGGCTCGAGGCGGACGTCGCCGACAAGATGGACGAGGCCTGGCGCGCGAAGGGCATCAAGAACCGCATGGAGTTCTTCCGGGGCGCCATCGGCCACTACCTCGCGCATCTCGGCGCGCGCGACGCGGCGGCGCTCTTCACGAACGCGGGCGCCACAGGCGCGTGAGCGCGGCGGACTCGGAGGGGCGTCGGCAGGCCTACACGGGCGTCCGACGCCCCAACTTCGCGAGATTCCGCGACCATTCCAAGCACCTGAAAAGACGTCCGAAACCACCTCATTCGGCCTTGCTGGGGGCACGAACGGAAGCCTGTATGTCCTCACGCGACGGGCACGGGGCTCGCCGCGAAAGCGAGGACGACGACGATGAGGATCAAGAGCACCACCGCCTTCCGCGCCTACGCCGACGCGCGCGCTAAGCGCGCCATCGAGCAGGCGGCAGCCACCGCGCGCTTCATGGTGAAGTCGGTGAACAAGGACGGCTCGATCAGCCGCATGGCGCCCACCAGGAACGACTGGAAGTACGACGCGTTCGCCACCGCCGAGGACGCGGAGAAGCGCCGCGCCCAGCTCGAGGCGATGAACCCCGGCTCGCGCTACGCGGTGGTCGCACTCTGACGCGCGCCACGGGCGCCGACGTTGGCCCACGTGGCCGAGTCACGCAGCCCGGCGTCGTGCCCCGCGCGAAGGGCCACGGGCGCGCCCGGCGCAACGTCGTCGCGGCCCATCGCCGTGTAGGCGCCCGGCCTCCAAGTGCCTGAAAGAACATCGATAATCGACATCCGTCCGCCTTGCTATGGGTCGAAACGGAAGCCTGTATGTCCTCACGCGACGGGCACTTCGCACGACGCGCCACGGAGGAGAAGAGCACGCAGGCGACGACGACGGTGAGCCCCAGTGCCCTTGGGGAAGCGGAGCGCGATCTGCGCTCGGCACGGCGAGAGCCGCTGCCGAAACGGCCGCGCATCCGCTAGACAATAACCGACGCGTCGGTTATATACTCCGGCCACACCCTCGTATGGAGCGTCCATGACCCTGACCGCCGACACCGCTGCCGCCGACACCGCCGAACTGCGCGCGCTCGCAGCCCGCCACGGGCTTCGGCTGCAGGGCCCGCTGACCATCAACGAGCTCGGGCTCGACTACCAAATTGTGATCTCTGCCGTCGAAGGCGGGACCCGGTGGGTATTGCGCATCCCTCGCCGTGCCGACGTGAGCGCCAAGGTGGAGAGGGAGGCGCGGGCGCTGGCGATGCTCAGGCGGCACCTGCCCTTCGCCGTGCCGGACTGGCGCATAGCAACCTCCGAGCTCGTCGCCTACCCACTGCTCGAGGACTCAACCGCGATCATCGTTGAGCCGGGCTCCACCATGCCCGAGTGGGTGATACCGCAGGACTCCGAGGTGTTTGCGAGGAGCTTCGCGACGGCGCTCGCCGCCCTGCACGCGGTGCCAGTCGCCGCAGCCGAGGCTGCCGGAATGCTCGTGCGCACGCCGGCGCAGGCCCGTCAGAAAGTGGCGGACGACATCGACCGCGTCCGCCGGGAACTCGAGGTGAACGGGAAGCGACTTCATCGGTGGCAGCGCTGGCTGGACGACGACTCGTCGTGGCCGGACTTCTCCGTACCCGTGCACGGAGATCTCTACGTGGGCCATGTACTCGTCGACAAGAGCGAGCGCGTGACGGGGATGATTGATTGGAGCGAGGCCCGTGTGGATGACCCCTGCATCGACATGACCTCGCACCTGATGGTGTTCGGCGACGCGGGTTTGGCGAAACTCCTCCTCGCGTACGAGGCGGCTGGTGGGCGGACGTGGTCGCGGATGGCGCACCACACTGCGGAGCGGCTTGCGGTCTGGCCGGTGACCTACGCCCTTTTTGGCCTGGAGTCGGGCAACGAGACTCACCTCTCCACAGCGAAGACGCAGCTCGCCGCAGAGGAATGAGGGAACGTCGACATGGGCCGCTGGTCACGCTGCTCGCGGCGGTCTTCCTCTTCCGGATTGGCAATGCGGTGGCGACACTCGCGCTGCCATGGTTCGTCCTGTCGCACACGGGGAGCGCTTCCTGGGCGGGCATCACGGCCGCGAGCAGTGTCGTCGCCACAATTCTCGGCGCGTGGGTGGGCGGTGGCCTCGTCGACCGGTTCGGGCGCGCGCCCCTCGCCTTGATCTCGGGCGTGTTGGGTGGCGCCGCCATGGCCGGCATTCCAGTTCTCTACGCCCTCGGCGCGCTCTCCAACGTTGCACTGCTCGTCTGCGTCGTGCTCGGCGCCGTATTGGACGCGCCCGGGATGGCCGCGCAGGACAGCCATCTGCCCGAGCTTGGCCGCATCGCAGGGCTCTCCGTCGAGCGCGTGTCGTCGCTGAAGGCGGTGATGGGCCATATCGCGGTCCTGGGTGGACCGGCGCTGGGGGGCACGGCGGTCGGCCTGCTCGGTGCTGCGCCGACGCTCTGGTTCACGGCCATCTGTTCCATGCTTGCGGGTTTTCTCGCAGCGTGGGTGCTCCCCGGTCCAGCCAAGCGGACCACTGCGACGGCGGAGGACCTCTCCATGAGCGCCGGTTCGGCCTTCCTCTGGCGTGAACCCCTGCTGCGCCCTCTGCTCGGTCTCGTGATGCTCTTCGCGGGCATCGCCGGCAGCAACGGCAGCGTCATCCTGCCGGCGCTGTTCCTGGATGTCGGGCGCCCAGCGGCAGATCTCGGATTGTTCTCCTCGGCGATGGGTGCCGGGGGCCTCGCGGGCATTGCCATCCACGCCACCGCCGGCGCGCGGCTGCCACCGCAGGTCTGGCTGGCGGTGGCATTCTCGGCCTTTGCCGGCGCTTCCCTCATCCTCTCGCTGCTGCCGGGCGTGCCTCTGCTGGTCCTGCTGGGCGCGCTAGTGGGCTTGTTGACCGGTCCAGTCTCGCCGATCCTCAACGCCGCCATCTACAACCGCACTCCGTCGGCGCTTCTCGGGCGGGTGCTCGGCGCGATCTCGGCGGTGATGCTGTCGGCCGCGCCGGCGGTGATGCTCGCGGCGGGTGCGCTCGTCGACGTCACTGGTCCGGGCCCCGGCCTCGTCGTGTCCGCCGGGTTCGCGGGGGGCGTGGCCCTGCTCACGCTTCGCCTCCGTTTCGGACCCCTTGCCGCGCTCGAGCTTCCGACTGCAGATCGTCCTGGCTCCGCAAGAGGTGAACGCTGATGCCGCGCCCCAAGCTCAAATCCGATGACGAGGTCCTCGAGGCCGCCACCGCCGTTCTCAAGCGATGCGGTCCCATCAATTTCACCCTCAGCGAAGTAGCGAACGAGGTGGGTCTCTCGCGCGCGGCACTGATCCAGCGCTTCACCAACCGCGACACGCTGCTCGTCCGGATGATGGAGCGCAGCGTTGGGCAGGTGAGGGTTCACCTCGACGCGATGCCGGCTGGCGCGGGGCCGGAGGGCCTCTGGGGCTTCCTGCAGGTGCTCGTTCGCAGCATGAACACCCGCTACGACTTCTCGGTGAACTTCCTCATCTCCTGGTACGAGCTTCAGGTTCCTGAGCTTCGCAAGCTGTCGATTGAGCGGAGCCGCGCGGTGGTGGATGGGATCCGCAAACGCCTGCCGCCAGGGACTCCCGCCGGGGCGGAGCTGCTCCTCCACTCGATCATCGCGGGCGCGACGACGCAGTGGGCGACCGATCCGCACGGCGAGCTGGCCGACCATGTGCTTGCTCAGATCGCCGCAGCACTGCGTCTGATGTTCCCCGGTCACCAAGGCTTCCGCGGGTCGCCCGCGAGCAGGAGGCCCAAGGCACAGCGCACCTGACACGCGCGGCAACGTGAGCAGCGAGGACGACCTCGCGCCCGCAGATTCGCAAGCGCGGTCAAGCTCGCGCGACCAGCTCTCCACGCGCGAAGGCGGGCAACCGTTCGTCGCTCCTCGCGAGCCGTCGCCCCGATGATGAACAGGCTCGCCCCCTTCGCAGACGCCGAAGCTGTTGACCAACGGGGCCGACTGTTGATCGCCGGGTACGCAGTTAAACGCCTCTCGGCTTCTCTCTCCCCACGGGACAGGAGAGAGAGCGGGAGAGCTGTCCCACGCAGCGCTCATCGAGCGCACTCGGCGCTCTCTGCGAGCACGCGCGAGAGCGGCGCTGCAGCACGGGCAGCGCGCGAAACGCCCGGAGTTCCGGGGAGAAACGGCGAAGCCCCCTCGGATCGCTCCTTGGGGGCTTCTGTTTACCGACCCTCGCCGTTGGTTGGCGACGAGAGAAAAATGGCTCCAGCGGTAGGGCTCGAACCTACGACCCGGCGGTTAACAGCCGCCTGCTCTGCCAACTGAGCTACGCTGGAATGTGGGCCGGGAATGTACTCGCGGCGCGGGATCGGTCAAGACCTGACGACAGAATTTGTGACCGGCGTGGCCGCCGAGCCGTAGCGCTCCTGCAGCGCCTCGAGCAAGGCGCCGCGCCTTGGTCAAGGCGCCGCGCCTTGGCGCCGCGCCGCCCAAGACCTGGGCCGCTCTCGTCGCCAACGGCCAGGAGCTGCGGCACTCCGTGGAGATCCAGTTGGCTGGAGCGCTCGCGCCTCGCTCACGCGCGCGGCGGTCGCTCGTGCGAGCGCGTGAGCGAGCGTCCGGGTATAGGAAGTTCAACCGCCCTTTTTGGCGAGTCTGGCGGGTAGGAAGCGGCCGCGCAAGCGCCGCTTTGGGCACAGATCGGGCACAGATCGGGGGT
>NZ_JBANEL010000056.1:0-7402 GCF_040187735.1 Comamonas sp. w2-DMI
ACAGGAAAGTCAATGAAATCAACGATCTACCAACACCACCTCCGCGCCAGTGCTAGCTTTTCGTACCGTCACTTATTGCACTGAAAACGAGGAGACCCCGGCAAGTGCACAAGCATGGTCAAGCGGCTTGTGCGCTCGACCAGCGTGCCAATCGCTGATCGTCCCAAACCGATGATCAAGTCCCCCTCCCAATGTCCTGGTACTTTGCGATCTTCTATCTCGAACGGTCGATTGCAGATCATTACTTCTTCACTGACATGAGCCCACGCTTTAGCTTGGCACCTTGCCCGAGGAACACGTAGCGCCCGCCCGGTGCGCAGATAACTGACCGTCTCTCGCTTGAGGGCACCTCGACCCTGGATGTACAGGGCTTGGTAGATGGCTTCGTGTGAGATGCGCATCGATGGATCATTTGGAAAGTCCAGCCGTAATCGGTTCGCAATTTGCTGTGGAGACCAACCTTTGACCCACTTGCGATCACAGCGGTGGGGCTTGTTGCGGCCAATGAACGCCGCTTGCTGGGGACCGGCAACTTCCCACCCTTGCACATCGTAAATGGAGCCTTCCAAGCGTTCTTGGACATATTCACGCAACCGTGGATTCGTTACCAGCTTGGATGGTTTGGGGCGTTTGGCCACAAGTTCTGCTTTCCACTGCGCAACGGATGCTCGATATTCCAACTTGCCCCCGCGAGTCGCCGCATTGCGTGTCAGCTCCCTCGATACAGTAGAAGGACTTCGGCCAATTCGACGAGCAATCTCCCGCACGCCAATATCCTGCGCACGAAGTAATCCGATCTCTTCTCGTTGGTCAAACGACAGATACCTGTTGGATACAGGCTTGGACATAAACAATGGCATGCCGCCACGATGCCTGAACCAACGAGCCCCAACCGCCTGTGATGCACCAACAGCTTCGGCTGCTTTCTCACTGGTGATGCCCTTGGCGATCTGAAGCCAGAACTGACGCTCGATCTCTCGTCGATGTGACGGAGCACCAGGAGATCGCATGGCGTCTCTGCCAGTAAATTGCTTCATCCATCCTGCGGGACGTCCCATAAACACCTCCTGATTAAAGGTGTTGCAACGACCGGTTGAATCCACCTTGGCTGCCTTGATCTGAATGATGGATGACCGCTCCTGGCCTGCGGGTGTGCAGCGCCATGTTGAGCGCCGAGAGGACAAGGTCTGCAGTCATCTGCACCCCAAAGGCCCAGCCCACCACCTTGCGGCTGCAGGCATCGGTGACCACGGCCAGGTACAAAAACCCTTCCCAGGTCGGCACGTACGTCATATCGGCCACCCACAGCTCATTGATGTCTTTGGCGACAAACACCCGCTTGACCAGATCGGGTGCGGGGCGCTGGCGCTCGTTTCGCTCGGTGGTGACGCACCAGGCTCGCCGGCGGCTGACGCCCTGGATACGCATCGCCCGCATGAGGCGGGCGATGACCCCTGTATCGGCTAACTCGGCACGAATGCGGGGCATGCCGTATGTTTCGTCGCTGGCGCGGTGGGCCCTGCGGATGTGCTCGCTCAAGACCATGTTCGCTTGCGCCCGCTTGCGCCCGCTTGCGCCCGCTTGCTCAGCGGACGATCCCGCCAGTCGTAATACCCGCTGGTGGAGACCTTGAGCGTTTCACACAGGGCGCGCACGGGTAGTTCGGCCTGGTTTGCTTTCACGAGCCGGTAGACGTTATGGACGTCTTCTCGCTCTTGCCGGCAAACCAGGCCGTAGCCTTTGCCAAAATATCACGCTCCATCTGGACCTGGCGCAGCTTGCGCCGCAGCTCGATCAACTCCTGGCGTTCAGCCGCATTGAGTGGCCCCTGCGAAACATTGCCTTTGGGTGGTGGCAGTGCCGCTGCCACGCCCATTGGGCTCAGCCGCACCCACTTGGCCACTGTTGTGGCGTGCAGGCCGAACTCTTTCATCGTTGGCACTGCGGCCTGCATGTACCAACTCAATAAGTTGCTGGCGGAACTCCGGCGCGTACGCCGTTCGGTATTTGCTCATCTCGAACTCCTTCGGTTTGAACCATAAGGTGTCCGTGAAATGGGGTCAACTCCAACTCCAGTTCACTCCGATCGTGGTGGCCACTACCGCTGGCCAGGCTGGCTATCAAGAATGAGTGACGCAAACCTTACTCGCTCGATGTCTCGCAAGGCCTGCTCACCTGACAACGCGGCCTGCGAAGGCTTCTTCGGTAGGCTGAAGACCGAACTGTTCTATCCTCGGGACTGGAAGAGCCCCACCGTTGAGCAATTCTTTGAGGTGGTCGATTCCTACATCCGCTGGTACAACGAGAAGCGGATCAAGATCTCTCTCAGCTCTCTCAGCCCCATTGAATACCGTGTGAGCCTAGGGCTAGGGGCATAAAACCAGTCCAATTTTTTATCCGCACCCCCCAAGGAATACCGTATCTCTTGACAGCGTGAGAAGTCCCTGTAGGGGCAAGGTCACAAGTTTGGCGGCGGCCACGGGCCATCCCAGCGCGGATACCGGCCCCAGGCCCGCGTAACCAAAAAATGTCTGGCTCCTAAACACAATCTGTCTTGGACAGCATGGAAGTCACGATGCTGTAATAGTTTCACTTCAACAGCACCGTTTGACATGACCACCACGCCCCCCTCCCCTGTTTCCGATGCCGAGTTTTTTCACGAGCGCGGGTTCGGGTTTCCCATTGGTTTTGGCGCCAGACCGGTGCTGCTGGTGGTGGACCTGACCAAGGGTTTTACCGATGCGAACCGCCCGCTGGGCGCAGACCTGACAACGCAGATCAGGGCGACGAATGCCTTGCTGGATATCGCGCACCAGAAAGACATCCAGGTCATTTTTACGAGTGTGCGTTATGACGATGCACAGCTGCGCGATGCGGGTGTCTGGGCGCTCAAGCAAAAAGGCACGGCCAGCCTGATGGCGGCGGGTGACGGGCATGAAGTGGACCCGCGGCTGGCTATGGGGCCGCGTGATGCCTTGATATACAAAAAATATGCGTCCTGCTTTTTTGGAACGGACCTGGTTTCACGGCTAGTCAGCGCGAGGGCCGACACGCTGATCATTGTGGGCACGTCGACCAGCGGCTGTGTGCGGGCCAGCGCGGTGGATGCGTGCCAGAACGGCTTCCGGCCCATGGTGGTTCGCGAGGCGGTAGGCGACCGTTCTGTGGCGGCGCACGACCAGAGCCTGTTCGACCTGCAGGCCAAGTATGCCGACGTGGTGTCGCTGGAGGCCACGCTGGCGTATTTGCGCACCATCGAGGCCCCGGTAACTCTGGCTGCATAAAGCGGCGTTTTTTCCTCTTCTTCTTCATTCTTCTTCTACAACTTCCTTCCACTTTTTTTCTTTCAGAGGTATGTGTATGCACCCCATGATCCAGAAAACGCTCTTCCTGTTGTGCGCGGGCATTCTGGCCGCAACGCAAGCGACGGCGGCCGACCCCTATCCCGACCATCCTGTCCGTATCATCGACGGCTATTCCGCGGGCGGCGGCACGGACTATGTGGCGCGCTACCTGGCCTCGAAGATGGACGCGGATTTCGGCGGCAGCGTGATTGTGGAAAACCGCCCGGGTGCGAGCGGCCAGATCGGCATGAGTTATGTGGCGAAGTCCAAGCCGGACGGCTACACGCTGATGGTGATCCCGAATGAGCTGTGGTCTGTCGCGCCGCTGCTGTACAAGCGCCTGCCTTTCAACGTGGACCGCGAGCTGACGCCGGTGGCAACCCTGGCCGACATCCCGCTGGTGCTGACGGTGAGCGCCAAGGTGGCGGCGAAGACGGTTCCGGAACTGATTGCGTATGCGAAAGCCAACCCGGACAAGCTGACCTTCGGCACGGCCGGCGCCGGAACCACGCACCACCTCGCGGCGGAGCTGTTCAAGACCATGGCCAAGGTAGACATGGTGCATGTGCCTTACAAGGGCACCTCGCTGGCCGTGAACGATTTGCTGGCGGGCCAGATCGACATGGTGTTCTCGCCGATCACGGCCGTGCTGCAGCACATCAAATCTGGCAAACTGAAGGCCCTGGGCGTGACCACGAAAAAACGCGTGTCCGCCCTGCCCGACACGCCGACGATTGCCGAATCCGGCCTGCCGGGTTATGAAGGCAGCGTGTGGGTGTTCTTGGTGGCGCCAAACGGCACACCCAATGAAGTGATTGAAAAGTGGATTGCACAAGCCAAAAAAAGTTTTCTCGACCGAAGAAGCCCGCAAAATCCTGGCGGTGCAGGGCGTGGAGCCGCTGAGCCTGACGCGGGACGAGATCAAGCAGCGCAACAAGGAAGACTCGGCGCGCTGGGAAAAAGTGATAAACGACGCGAAAATCAGCATCGAATAAGTGCTGCGCTGTTCCGGCTGAAGGACGCATGGGATTCCATGACGTCCTTTTTTCGTTTTTTCTTTGCTGTGAATTTTTCGGCTGAATACAGGGGACAGGCTTCTTGAACCTCAAGCAACTCCGCTATTTTGTGACCGCGGTGGACCTGTGCAACATTACACGCGCCGCCAAAAAGCTGCATGTGGCGCAGCCGGCGCTGGGCCTGCACATACGCGAGCTGGAAGCGGAGCTGGGAGTGACCCTGCTGCACCGGCATTCGCGCGGTGTGGAGCCCACCGTGGCCGGCCAGCTGCTTTACAGCCGGGCCAACCTGATCTTTGAGCAGCTGGAGCAGACGCGCAAAGACGTGACCCAGCTTCACAACGCCGCGCGGGAGCCGGTGTCGCTGGGGCTGACGACCAGCCTCACGCTGCTAGTGGGCACCCACCTCCAGCTCATGGCCGAGCGTGATTTTGACGACCTGGCCTTCAGCCTGGTGGAAGGGCCCAGCTTTTTCCTGGCCGACGCGATAGAGCGCGAAGAGCTCGACGTGGCCCTGGCCTACGAAATAGAGCCGCGCCCCAAGCTGCTGCTAACGGCGGTGATGGAGGAAGAGATTCTTTTCGTCACCGCGGCCGGCAAGAAAAAAGCCCCGGCGGAGATTGCGATGGAGGAGGTCTTGAACAGCAAGCTCGCGCTGGGCTCGCGAAGGGACATCGGCCGCCGCATCCTGTCGCGTGCCGCGGGTGTGCCGCTGGCCGACCTGAAGGTCGCGTATGAGGTCCAGTCGATCGCCGCGATCCGGGACCTTGTGCTGCAGGGCGAAGCCAGCAGCATCATGCCCTATGGCTCGGTCGCCCGGGAACTTGAATCTGGGCGCCTGGTGGCCAAACGCATCTCGGGATTCCCGCTCAAATCGACGCTGTACATCGTGCGGCGGACCCATTCGGGGAATGAAAAAAGCTGGGAGGCGCACGGCCTAGACCGGCTGCTGGACCGCACTATCGCCATGGTGACGGAGAAGCTGGGGCCTTACGGCATGCGGCTATAGGGTTCTGAAAATCATCTAGCCGGCAACCTGCCCCCATGGGCTGCTGCCGGTTTCGTAGACACCTTGTTAAGGTGTGAAGGTGAAACCGGAGATGGTTATGGAAAAGAAACGGCAATTCAGCCGAGAATTCAAACTGAAAGCTGTAAAGCTGGTCAAAAATCGAGGTGTGCCAGTGGCGCAGGCTGCACGAGACCTTGATGTTCACGAGAACGCACTACGCATATGGATACGCGAACTGGCGGCTGACCCGCAGCAGGCTTTTCCTGGCCAAGGCGTGATGAAGCCCGAGCAGGCCGAAATTGAGCGCCTCAAGAGGGAAAACGCCAAGCTCAGGATGGAGCCCGACCTGGTGAAAAAAGCGGCGGCCTACTTTGCAAGGCAGGCGTTGTGAAGTTCGGCTTTATGGCGAAACACCGAGGAGTCTGGCCGATGGTGATGATGTGTTCGATTACATCAAGAGGTTCTACAACCCGACCCGGCGCCATTCGACGCTTGGCTACGTCAGTCCCATACAGTTCGAGAAAGCTCAAGAAGCTTAGGCCGGTGTCCACAGAACCGGCAGCAGCCCACTGAGTAATCCAAGAATTCCTCCGCACCCCCTATTTTCAAAGAGGATATTGACATGCCAACGGAGTTACTTCAAAAAATTTCAATTAGCCCACTGCCGATGAGGATGCGCGACATTGAAAGCATTGACAAGTTGAGAGTCCTACAGTATGCGGCTAGGCATCACATATTGAATCAGTAGCGTAGCCAGGCGACGATGGTGCCCACCAAGAACTCAAGTGGACACCTCATGGAACACTCCAAAACGCTTGCCCGACGGCCTCACAGCGAGGCGTTCAGGACGCAAGTTTTGAGCGAATGCAGCCAGCCAGGCGCTTCCGTCGCAGCGATCGCACTGGCCCATGGGCTTAACGCCAATCTCGTGCATAAATGGCGCCGCAAGGCCCGCCAGGCGCCGGCGGACGGCACGCGGCAACGGCCCGAATGTGCCGGCTTCGTTGCACTGGCCTTGCCCTGTGCACAGCAGGCCGCACCCGCGCTGCCGGACATTCATATGGAGCTGCGCCGAGGCGCTGCCACTATTGAAGTGCGCTGGCCCGTTGCCGCCGCGGCAGAGTGCGCGGCCTGGCTACGCGAGTGGCTGCGATGATCCGCATCGACGCGCTGTGGCTGGCAACGGCTCCCATCGACATGCGCATGGGAACGGAGCGCTTGCTGGCCCGGGTGGTGCAGGTGTTCGGGGTTGCCCAGGCCCACCATGGATACCTGTTTGCCAACGCCCGTGGCAACCGCATCAAACTACTGCTGCACGATGGCTTCGGCCTGTGGTGTGCTGCGCGCCGGCTCAATCAGGGTGGTTTTGAATGGCCACGCGGTGGTGCCGATATGGCGGCATCCATCACATTGACCAAGCCGCAATTCGATGCGCTGGTGCTCGGCCTTCCCTGGAGTCGGCTGGAACAAATGCAGACCATTACGCACTTGTGACGACTGTGGCGCAGGGCAATTGGCAGATGCCCTAGTTCCAATCGCTGTGCGCCTTTTGCACAATGACAGCATGCTCAACGTGCACACCCTCAGCGCTCAGGACTTCGTCGGTCTGGGCCCTGAGGCCGCTGCAGCGTTGGCGGCCAAGGTCCTCCAGCACATTGGCCAGCAAAGCCAGCAAATTGACTCGCAGGCGAAGGCCATCGAGTTCAAGGAAGCGCGTATCCAGAGCATCCTGTTTGAGCTGCGCCGCCTGAAGGCTTGGCGCTTTGATGCCAAGACCGAGCGCATGAATGCCGAGCAGCGCCAGTTGTTTGAAGAAACGCTGGCGGCCGACCAGGCGGATCTGGAAGCACAACTTGCAGCACTGAAGGCGGCCGCCAAGGATCGTGGCGACACGGCAGACACCGAGCATGACACCCGCCGCAAGCCCAAACGTCGGGGTCTCCTCGTTTTCAGTGCAATAAGTGACGGTACGAAAAGCTAGCACTGGCGCGGAGGTGGTGTTGGTAGATCGTTGATTTCATTGACTTTCCTGT
>NZ_JBANEL010000057.1:0-6305 GCF_040187735.1 Comamonas sp. w2-DMI
GAAGCTGTATCGTCGAGCTTCGTTGAACGAAATAGACCGATTCTTCATGCAGCTGCGTCGTGCATTGACAATGGCGGAACGTGGCGTTGTCAGTGCATCCGCTGACCGGCGCCTTTGGTTTGGCAAGAACGCCTACAACCCCAGCGTCCTGGCGAAGCTGGTGGAGATATTCCGAACCTACTTCAATTACTGCGAGGTTGGCGAAGACAAGCGAACTCCAGCCATGCGAATGGGCCTTGCCCGAGGCCCCGTGGCCGAGGAAGACATCCTCTACTTCGTGCCCGGCGAACCGCCTCGCCAGCGGGCGCCGGCAGCTCGTCGAGCCCCAGAAGAAAGCCCCTCACAGCGCGAGGCTGGAGGGGCAATCAATGAGGTCCCGGCGGGCGCTTAGCAACTCCTTAACGGAACGGCTAGCACTTCGGTGGGCCTTTTTGTTTTTGTTCAGGCTGCTCCGCTTCTTGAATCTGCGGCGCGCGGGACCCGAGGGCGGACGGAAACGGCCCTCTGTTGTCTTAGGTCCCCCACGTGGTTGGGTTTCAGGACATGCCGACGACTGGCGCGCGTCCTATTGATACGTACCCCAGGCCGAAGCGCGTAATGGTCTCGGGGTCATAGAGGTTGCGTCCGTCAAAGACCATACGGTCGTGGAGCGCATGGGCCATCTGCGCAAAGTCGGGCACGCGGAAGATTTTCCATTCCGTCACGATGGCCAACGCGTCCGCTCCTTCCAATGCCTCGGTGGGACTGCCGCACAGCACCAGGTCGTCACGCTCTCCGAAAATGCGCCGGGCCTCGTCCATGGCGGCCGGGTCGTGGGCGCGCACCTGGGCGCCTGCCGCCCACAGGCTCTGCAGGAGGTAACGGCTGGGCGCTTCGCGCATGTCATCGGTTTCCGGCTTGAAGGCCAGCCCCCAGACCGCGATGGTCTTGCCGCGCAGGCTGCCGCCGTAGTGCGCAATGATGCGCCGCGCCAGCAACTGCCGCTGCGCGTCATTGCGGCTTTCGACCGCCAGCAGCAGATCGGGGGTGAAGCCAATGGACTGGGCCGTGTGGATGAGGGCCTTGACGTCCTTGGGAAAGCAGCTCCCGCCGTAACCCACGCCGGGATAGATGAAGTGGTAGCCAATGCGCGGGTCACTTCCGAGCCCGCGGCGCACGTCTTCGATGTCCGCACCCAGTTGCTCGGCCAGGTTGGCCATTTCATTGATGAAGCTGATCTTGGTGGCCAGCATGGCGTTGGCGGCGTACTTCGTCAGTTCGGCGCTGCGCACATCCATCATTACGATGCGGTCGTGGTTGCGATTGAAAGGCGCATACAGCTCGCGCAATTGGCGCTCGGCCTGGGGTGCGCGTGTACCGATGACGATACGGTCGGGCCGCTTGCAATCGGCGACGGCAGCGCCTTCCTTGAGGAATTCGGGGTTGGACACCACCTCGAATGCCAAGGCCACGCGCCGCGTCTCCAGCACCTTGCGTACGGTATCGGCGACCTTGTCGGCCGTGCCCACGGGGACGGTGGATTTATTGACGATGGTCTTCGGCTCGGTCATGTGGGTCGCGATGGTGCGCGCGACGGCCAACACATGTTGCAGGTCGGCGCTGCCGTCCTCATCGGGCGGGGTGCCGACGGCGAGAAAGATCAGCTCCCCATGGGCCACGCCCTGAGCGGCGTCAGTAGTGAAGCGCAGGCGGCCTGCCGCCTGGTTGGCCTGCACCAGGGGCTCCAGCCCCGGCTCGTGGATGGGGATATGGCCTGCCTGCAGCGCGGCCACTTTGGCGGCATCGACGTCCACGCAGATCACATCGTGGCCGACGTCGGCCAGCACTGCACCCTGCACCAGGCCGACATAGCCGGTGCCAAAAACCGTAACTTTCATGATGGGTAGAAGTCCTTGTACCAGTGGACGAAGCGCGCCACGCCGTCCCGCACGGGCGTATGGGGGGCAAAGCCGACCCAGGAAGCCAGCGCCGACATGTCGGCCGCCGTGCTGTGCATGTCGCCGGGCTGTAGTGGAAGCATGCGCTTGAGGGCGACCATCCCCAGCGCCTCCTCCAGTGCATGGATGTAGTCCATGAGCAGCGTAGGAGCGCTGTTGCCGATATTGAAGATACGGTAGGGCGCGAGGCCCGTGCCGGGCGACGGCGACAGTGGATCGAATGCGGCGTCTGGTGTGGCGGGCTTGTCGAGTACGCGTAATACGCCCTCGACGATGTCGTCGATGTAGGTGAAGTCACGCACCAACTGACCTTCGCCGTAGACGTCGATCGTCTCGCCCGCAAGCATGGCACGGGTGAACTTGAAGAGCGCCATGTCGGGCCGCCCCCATGGCCCATACACCGTGAAAAACCGCAGGCCCGTGGTCGGAATGCCGTACAGGTGCGCGTAGGCATGCGCCATCACCTCATTGGCCTTCTTGGTCGCCGCGTAGTAGCTGACGGGATGGTCCACCGCGTCGCGCTCGGAGAACGGCAACTTCGCGTTGCCTCCGTACACGCTGGAGCTGCTGGCAAACACCAGGTGCTCCACCTGCTGTGCGCGGCAGCCCTGCAGGATGTTGCCGAAGCCCAGGAGATTGGAGTCGGTGTAATCGTCGGGTTGGTCGATGGAGTAGCGCACGCCGGCCTGTGCCGCCAGATGCAACACCCGATGGGGACGCACCCGCGCAAACAGCGCATGCATGGCGTCGCGGTCGGCGACATCGATCTGCTCGAAAGTGAAGTCGCTCTGACAGCGCAAGCGGTCCAGGCGCGCGTGCTTCAGGCCGACGTCATAGTAGGCATTGAGGTTATCGATGCCCACCACCCGTTCGCCGCGCTCCAGCAGTCGCTGCGCGCAATGCATGCCGATGAAGCCGGCGCAGCCGGTGACCAGGGTGACGCTCATGGTTGTGTGCCGCGTGGGCTCCAGATGTATTCGTAATGGGCCTGGGGTGTGCCCGCGCGCACCATGTGGAAGGGCAGGTGGATGGACTGCAGCGCACGCGGCGCGATGCGGGCCTGGGCCTGATCCCACCAGCTCGACGGAACGTAGTCGGTGCGTGAAATCAACAGCAGGCCTTGCCCCCGCTGCTCGCTGCGGCGCAAATGGTCGGCGACACAGGTCGGGATCTCGTCTTCGCCCGGCGCACAGGCGTCCACCAACGCGTCGGGAAAGCGCACCCGCAGCATGCCGGCCAGCATATGGTCGGACGCGACGATGGGGCTGGTGCCGTCATAGCCCGCGGCGCGCAGGGCGTCCGCCAGTTCGATGGACGGGTGGTTCAGCTCATCCACCTCGCCGCGCAGCCCGCTGAACCAGGGGCGTATGCCGGCAGCGACCAGCAGGATGACGGCCATCGTGGCCACGGCGATCGTGTAGCGCCGTGCACGGGGATGGTGTTGCAATTCGGGCCGCGCAGAGAAGGCGGCCAGGGGTGCCATACACAGCAGTGGAAGTATCCAGCGGCCCTTGAAGTTGCTCACGCCTGCAAACACCACCATGCCGGCCAGCGCCAGCAACACCAGGCCCAGGTAGCGCACGAACACGCGGTGCATCGGCGGCGACACCGGCGCCAGCGGCCGCTGCCACCAGGCCGAACGGAAAGCCCACAACGCGAACAGCGCCCACAGCAGCAGCGTGCTGGGGACCACGCCCTCCAGCAGCCTCAGCAGGCCCTTGACCAGCCCGTTTTCAGGCTGGATGTTCATCTTGCTGATGGTGCCGGACGTCGCCTCGGTGAGGTGCGACAGCAGCCATGCCACATGCGGCAGCACGACCAGCAGGCCCACCAGGGGCGCCCACCACCAGCCGCGCGACAGCAGCGCGCGGCGCGCCTCGGGTACCGACAGTGCCGCCAGCAGCATGGCGCCCGCCACCAGCGCGAAGCTGTACTTGGCCAGCATGCCGAAGCCGCACACCAGCCCCAGCAAGGCAAAGTCCAGCGGCCGGGGGCGCCGCACGATGCGCAGCAGCAGCCACCACGCGCCACAGGCCATCGCCGTGACGAGGATGGTATGGGTCTGGTCGCGGACCGAATGCCAGCCCAGCGCGGGCATCAGCACCATGCTCGCCGACGCCCAGAAGGCCCCCCGCTCGTCCAGCAGTTCCCGCCCGGCCAGGTACATGAGCGAATACGTCAGTGCCAGCAGCCCATGCTTGAGCAGCGACAGTGCCAGCACGCTGGGGCCGAACACCTGGTTCATCGCCCATTGCAGCCAGGTGTACAGCGGCGGCTGCGGGCCGTAGCCCAGTGCCAGCTCCTGGGTCCACAGAATCTGCTCGGCCTCATCCCACTTCAGCGCGGGCGAAGCGAGCAGGCGCATGGCCACGTGCGCCAGCGAGATGGCCGCGAACCAGAACAGCGGGTGGGTCCAGGGAAGGCGGGACGAAAGCGCGCGGGGCGCGGTGGAGGCGGTCATGGGGCAAGGGGAAAGTAGCGCACTGTGTGCGTCCGGCGGGCGCGAACGCGCGGGGCGCGCGAGGCACAATCGCAGCCATTATCCCACTACAACTGTTTCCTTGATGAACACCGCCCCTACTCCAACGCCCGACGTCTCCATCGTGGTGCCGATCTACAACGAGGTCGAGAACCTGCCCGACCTCGTGGAGCGCATCGCGCAGGCGATGTCCGCGCAGCCGCTCAGCTTCGAACTGCTGGCGGTGGACGACGGCTCGCGCGACGGCAGCGCCGACACGCTGCGTGAACTGGCGGCCACGCGCCCCTGGTTGCGCCCGGTGTTCCTGGCACGCAACTACGGCCAGTCGAGCGCACTGCAGGCGAGTTTCGATCGCGTGCGCGGCCGCTATGTGGTGACGCTGGATGCCGACCTGCAGAACGAACCCGGCGACATTCCGCTGCTGCTGGAGCGCCTGGAGACAGACTCCAGCGTAGACATGGTCAGCGGCTGGCGCAAGGACCGGCAGGACGCGGAGCTGTCGCGCAAGCTGCCCTCGCGCATCGCCAACCGGCTGATCTCCAGCGCCACGGGCGTGCACCTGCACGACTACGGCTGCGCGCTCAAGGCCTATCGCCGGCCCATCATCGACCGGATCCGCCTCTACGGCGAGCTGCACCGCTTCATCCCGTCGCTGGCCAAGGAGGCGGGCGCGCGCATCACGGAAGTGCCGGTGCGCCACCATGCGCGCACGCGCGGCGTGTCCAAGTACGGCATCGACCGCACCTTCCGCGTCATCCTGGACCTGATCCTCATCGTGTTCTTCATGCGCTACCGCCAGCGCCCGCTGCATGCCTTTGGCGGGCTGGGGCTGTGGCTGGCTGCGCCGGGCGTGCTGATCCTGGCCTGGCTGCTGCTGCAGAAAGTGCTGGGCGAGGACATCGGCGGCCGGCCGCTGCTGCTTGCCGGCGTCATGCTGGTGCTGATGGGCGTGCAGATGGTGGTCGCGGGCCTGATCGGCGAGCTGCTGATGCGCATCTACCACGAGGCCGGCGGGGCACCGCAGTTCCATGCGCAGGAATATGTGCCGGATTCAAGAGTAAATATGCCTGCGGCGCGCGACCAGCAAGCGCAAGCAGCTACTAATAAGATAGCGTGAAACGTCCGTTCAAGGCCCTGCTGCGCGGCCTGGTGGGCCTGGCCCTGCTGGGCGCGGTGGTGGCGCTGGCCGATCCGTCCCGCGTGTGGGGCCAACTGCGCCAGGCCCAGCCAGGGTGGCTGCTGGCGGGGCTGCTGGCGGGCATCGCTTCCAACCTCGTCTCGGCGCTGCGCTGGCGGGCATTGGCGCGGTGGCTGGGCGCCAACGCGAGCGCGCGCGACGCCTGCCGTTGGTACTTCCAGGCCATCGGCCTGAATGCGTTGCTGCCGGGGGCCGTGGTGGGGGGCGACGTGTACCGCGCCGTGGTACTGCGTGGTGCCGGTCAGGACACGGCGGCCTCCAGTTGGTCGGTGGTGCTGGACCGGCTGAGCGGCCTGTGGATGCTGTGCGCCATCGGCGGCCTGGGCGCTGCCGCCTGTGCCGACGTGCTGGCGCCCTGGCTGCGGTTGCCAAGGGGGCTTTTCATCGCGCTGATGCTTGTGGGCACGCTGCTGTGGCTGGCGCTGCCGTGGTGCCTGCCTGCGCTGCTGCGCAGCCGCCGGATTGCGGGCGGCTGGCTCGCGCCGCTGCGTGAAGCCGCAACGCGCCCCGACTTCCCGCGTCAACTGGTCTGGCAGGCCGGGGCATCGGCGGCGGTGCAGCTGCTGTCGGCCGCGGCGCTGGCGGGGGGCGGGCTGGCACTGGGCGTGGCGCTGCCGGCCAGCGTGTGGGCCTGGGCGATCGCGCCTGTGTTCCTGATGGTGGCGCTGCCGGTTGAGCGTGGGCGGCTGGG
>NZ_JBANEL010000058.1:0-6263 GCF_040187735.1 Comamonas sp. w2-DMI
CTCGGGCAAGGGCGTCGGCCTGGTGGTGCCGACGCTGCTTTCTTGGCCCGCGTCCGCCGTCATCCACGACATCAAGGGCGAGAACTGGCAGATCACCGCAGGCTGGCGCTCGCGCTTCTCGCATTGCCTGCTGTTCAACCCCACGGATGCGAAGTCGGCGGCCTACAACCCGCTGCTGGAGGTGCGGCGCGGCGCGCATGAAGTGCGCGACGTGCAGAACATCGCGGACATTCTGGTCGATCCCGAAGGCGCGCTGGAGAAGCGCAACCATTGGGAAAAGACCAGCCACGCGCTGCTGGTCGGCGCGATCCTGCATGTGCTCTACGCGGGCGAAGACAAGACGCTGCGCGGCGTCGCCAACTTCCTCAGCGACCCGGCCAGCCCGTTCGAGCTGACCTTGCATCGAATGATGACCACGCCCCACTTGGGCGAGGGGCCGCATCCGGTAGTCGCGTCGGCGGCGCGTGAAGTGCTCAACAAGTCGGACAACGAGCGTTCCGGCGTGTTAAGCACCGCCATGTCGTTCCTCGGCCTGTACCGCGATCCCACGGTGGCCGAAGTCACCTCGCGCTGTGACTGGCGCATCGCCGACCTGATCGCGGCCGAGCATCCGGTGTCGCTGTACCTGGTGGTGCCGCCTTCGGACATATCGCGCACCAAACCGCTCATCCGCCTGATCCTCAACCAGATCGGGCGACGCCTCACCGAATCGCTGGACGGCAGCGACGGCATCGAACGCCGCCACAAGCTGCTGCTGATGCTCGACGAGTTCCCGGCCCTGGGGCGGCTCGACTTCTTCGAGACAGCCTTGGCCTTCATGGCGGGCTACGGCATCCGCAGCTTCCTCATCGCGCAGTCACTCAACCAGATCGACAAGGCGTATGGACAGAACCATTCCATTCTCGACAACTGCCACGTCAGGGTGACGTTCGCCACCAACGACGAACGCACCGCCAAGCGCATTTCCGAGACGCTGGGCACTGCGACCGAGCTGCGCGCGCAACGCAACTACGCGGGCCACCGGCTCGCGCCGTGGCTGGGCCACCTCATGGTGTCGCGCCAGGAGACGGCCCGCCCGCTGCTGACGCCGGGCGAGGTGATGCAGCTTCCGCCGGACGATGCCGTAGTGATGGTGTCCAGCATGGCGCCGATCAAGGCCCGGAAGCTGCGCTACTACGCCGACGCCAATTTCAAGCAGCGCGTGCTGCCGCCGCCCGAGCTGGCGGACGGCCGGTACGCCGACGCGCCGCCACTGCGCCCCGACGACTGGAGTGGCCTGGCGATTCCTGCCGTGCCTGCCGCGCCTGCGGCCGATGCCGCCGAAGGCTTCCGGGCGTCGGCCGACGACGGCGGCCCGCGCCGTCAGCCCGAGCTAACTGAGGCCGTCGCCTACGACCCCGAGCTGGCCGCGCCCGCGGCCGACCTCGGCCTGCTCGATGACGACGACGACCTGCCGCTTCCCCTTCCTCGCCAGCTTGATCCGGCCATGCAGCGCACGGCCCGGCTGGCGTCCCTCGACCCCAACGACGGAATCGAGCTATGAGCCACTATCGCCTGAACCTCTTTATCCAGCCCGAGCACGCCCAGCGGCTCGATGAACTGGCCGCCAAGAAAGGCGTGTCCAAGTCCAGCATCGTCGCCGCTGCCTTGGCGTCCTGGCTGTCGCCGGACGCGGCCGACCAGCGCGAGGCGGCCATCGCCAAGCGCCTTGATCGCCTCTCGCGCCAGGCCGAGCGAATGGAGCGCGACCAGAGCATCGCCATCGAGACGCTGGCGCTGTTCATCCGCTACTACCTGACCGTCAGCACGCCGGTTCCCGAGGCGCACCAAGAGGCGGCCCGCGCCTTGGGCAAGGCGCGTTTCGAGCAGTTCACCGAGCAGCTTGGCCGCCACCTGATGCGTGGGCGCAGCCTGGTGCGCGACGTGGTGGAGGAATTGCATCCCGATTCGGTGCGGATGGAGGACGCGGCGGCAGCCGCCGATGCGCAGGAGCGTGCGTCATGAGCGCCGTTTCCCAATCCATGAGTGCCACGTCGCTCGACCGGCGCATCCAGATGCTGCGCACGGCAATGGGGCCGCTGATCGCCACCGCGCTCGAAGACCCCGACGTGGTGGAAATCATGCTCAACCCTGACCGCACCCTTTGGGTGGATCGCCTGTCGTCGGGCCGCGCGCCTATGGGCGTGGAGCTGCCCGAAGCCGATGGCGAGCGAATCATCCGCCTGGTCGCGGCCCACGTCGGCGCGGAGGTGCATCGCGGCCAGCCGCTGCTGTCCGCCGAACTGCCCGAAACCGGTGAACGCTTCGAGGGCATCCTGCCGCCAGCCGCGCCGGGGCCGGCCTTCGCGCTGCGCAAGCGCGCCATCGGCGTGATCCCGCTGGAGCGGTACGTCGTGGACGGAATGATGACCGCCGCCCAGGCGGGCTTTTTGGTGCGCGCCGTGCGCGAGCGCCAGAACGTCCTGATCGCGGGGGCCACCAGCAGCGGCAAGACGACCTTGGCGAACGCGCTGCTGGCCGAGATAGCTGCCACGGGCGACCGCGTGCTGGTGCTCGAAGACACGGTGGAGCTGCAATGCGCGGCCCGCGACCACGTTCCGCTGCGCACGCGCTCCGGCGTGGTGTCCATGACCGAGCTGGTGCGCTCGTCCATGCGCCTGCGACCTGATCGCGTCGTCGTCGGCGAGGTACGCGGTGCCGAGGCGCTGGATCTCATCAAGGTGTGGGGCACCGGCCACCCCGGCGGCGTCGCCACGATCCACGCCGGCTCCGCGCTGGGCGCGTTGCTGCGCCTGGAGCAACTGATTCTCGAAGTGGCGGTGAATCCGCCGCGTGCGCTGATCGCCGAGGCGGTCAACGTGGTGATCCAGATCGCCGGGCGCGGACGCAAGCGCCGCATCGAGAACATCGCCCGCATCGTCGGCTTCGACGGCGTGGGCTACCAACTGGTGGACGCGCTGGAAACGCCGTTTCCCGAGCTGCCGCCGATCCCTGATGCCGCACCCGCTGCGGCGACTTCCTCGTCCCCTGACCAACCTGGAGAACTGCTATGACGCAGATGACCATTCCTGCTTTCCGTGTTTCCGTAAATCCGGCTTTGCGCCTTGCACGGCTGCGCTGCCTGGCCCGCCCTGCGGGGCGAGGGCTGCTGCTGGCCGCGCTGCTGCTGTTCCTGGCCGGCACCGCGCAGGCCGCTGGTTCCTCGATGCCCTGGGAAGGCCCGTTGCAGTCGATCTTGGAGTCGATTCAGGGGCCGGTGGCGCGCATCGTCGCGGTCATCATCATCATTGCCACGGGCCTCGCGCTCGCCTTCGGCGACACGTCGGGCGGCTTTCGCAAGCTGATCCAGATCGTGTTCGGCCTGTCCATCGCGTTCGCGGCTTCGAGCTTCTTCCTGTCGTTCTTTTCGTTCTCGGGCGGGGCTGTCGTATGAGCGGCCCGGATAGCTTCGCGGCCGGGTTCGAGGTGCCTTTGCATCGCTCGCTCACCGAGCCGATCTTGCTGGGCGGCGCACCGCGCACCGTGGCGATTGCCAACGGCACGCTGGCCGCCGCCGTCGGGCTGGGCCTGCAACTGTGGATTCCTGGCGTGGTGCTCTGGATCGTCGGCCATTCGCTGGCGGTATGGGGTGCGCGCGTCGATCCGCAGTTCATGGCCGTGTTCGCCCGGCACATCAAGCACCGCCCGCTGCTGGACGTGTGAGGGGACGCCGCCATGCTGAACCTCGCCGAATACCGCCAGCGCCCGGCCTTGCTCGCCGATTGGCTGCCGTGGGCCGGGCTCGTCGCGCCGGGTGTCGTCTTGAACAAGGACGGCAGTTTCCAGCGCACGGCCCGGTTTCGCGGGCCTGACCTCGACAGTGCCACGCAAGGCGAGCTGATCGCCACGTCGGCGCGCTTGAACAATGCGCTGCGCCGGCTGGGATCGGGCTGGGCGCTGTTCATCGAAGCCGAGCGCCGGCTTGCCGCCGACTATCCGCACTCGGAGTTCCCAGAAGCCTTGTCATGGCTGGTGGACGAGGAACGCCGCGCCACCTTTGAGGACTCGGGCAACCACTTCGAGAGCGGCTATCACCTGACGCTGGTGTACCTACCGCCCGAGGAGTCGCGCGCCCGAGCGGCGGGGATGCTGTACGAGAACCGGCCCACCGAAGGCGTGGATTGGCGCGGCCGGCTCGATGCCTTCGTGGCGGAGACCGATCGCGTCTTCGACCTGCTCGATGGCGTGATGCCGGAAATCGCCTGGCTCGATGACAGCCAGACGCTGACCTACCTGCACGCCACCATCTCGACGCGGCGCTATTCGCTGGCGGTGCCCGAAGTGCCGTTCCATATCGACGCGCTGCTGACCGACTGCGCGCTGGTCGGTGGACTGGCACCCATGCTGGGCGATCAGCACCTGCGCGTGGTGTCGGTGCGGGGCTTCCCGACTTCCACTTGGCCGGGGATTCTGGACGACCTCAACCGCCTCGGATTTGCGTATCGCTGGAGTACGCGCTTCCTCTGCATGGACAAATCCGAGGCGGAAAAAGACCTCGCCCGCCTGCGCCGCCAGTGGTTCGCCAAGCGCAAGAACGTCATCGCGCTGCTGCGCGAAACGATCTTCCAACAGGAGTCGCCGCTGGTGGACACGGATGCCTCGAACAAGGCGACCGATGCCGATGCCGCGTTGCAGGAGCTGGGCAGTGATCAAGTCGCCTTCGGCTACCTCACCGCCACGGTGACGGTGCTCGATGCCGACCCGGCCGCAGCCGACGAGAAGCTGCGCATGGTGGAGCGCGTCATCCAGGGCCGGGGCTTCGTGACCATCTCCGAAACGCTCAATGCCGTGGATGCGTGGCTGTCCTCGCTCCCCGGCAACGCCTATGCCAACGTGCGCCAGCCGATCGTCTCGACGCTGAACCTGGCGCACATGATGCCGGTGTCGGCCGTGTGGGCCGGCCCCGAGCGCAACGCGCATCTGGACGGCCCGCCTCTCATCGTGACGCGCACCGATGGCGCCACACCGTTTCGCTTGGTCACGCACGATGGCGACGTGGGCCACATGCTGGTGGCCGGCCCGACGGGCATGGGCAAGTCAGTGCTGCTCGCCACGCTGGCGATGCAGTTCCGCCGCTACCTCGGCTCGCGCATCTTCGCGTTCGATATGGGGCGTTCGATGCGCGCCACGATCCTCGGGCTTGGCGGCGAGCACTACGACTTGGGCACGGACGGCGAAATCGCCTTCCAGCCGCTCGCGCGCATCGACCGCGAGGGCTACCGCACCTGGGCGGCCGAATGGATCGAGGGCCGCTTGCTGCACGAAGGCGTGGCTGTCGGCCCAGAGGAGAAGGCGGCCATCTGGTCGGCGCTGGGAAGTCTCGCCGGTGCGCCGGTGGAGCAGCGCACGATGACGGGCCTGTCGGTGCTGCTGCAATCGAATGCGCTGCGCCAGGCGCTCGCGCCCTATGTGCTGGGCGGCGCGCACGGCAAGCTGCTGGATGCCGACCACGACCGGCTGGGCATGGCGGACGTGCAGGGTTTCGAGATGGAGGAGCTGATGCACAGCAAGGCCGCCGTCATGGCCGTGCTGCATTACCTCTTTGCGCGCTTTGACGAACGCTTTGATGGCGCTCCCACGCTGCTGATCCTCGATGAAGCGTGGCTGTTCCTGGATGACCCAGTGTTTGCCGCGCGCATCCGCCAGTGGCTCAAGACGCTGCGCAAGAAGAACGTGTCGGTGATCTTCGCCACGCAGTCGCTCGCGGACATTAAGGATTCGAGCATCGCGCCCGCAATCATCGAGAGCTGCGCAAGCCGCATCTTCCTGCCGAACCCGCAGGCGACCGAACCGCAGATTCACACGATCTACGAGGGCTTCGGGCTCAACAGGCGGCAGATCGAAATCGTCGCCACTGCGCAGCCCAAACGCGACTACTACTACCAATCACGCCTCGGCAACCGCCTATTCGACCTCGACCTGGGGCCGGCGGCGCTGGCCTTCGCGGGCGCGTCCACGCCGCAAGACCAGCGCGACATGGATCGCGTGCTGCTGGACGCCGGCGTGCCCGGCTTCGCGGACGCCTGGCTGCGCCATCGCGGCCTCGATTGGGCGGCTGACCTGCTGCCTTCGTTCACCGACCACCCACAGGAGAACCTGCCATGAAGAAGCGCCTTATCGCCGCCGCCATCGCGGCCATGCTTTGCACCGCCACCGCCCATGCGCAATGGGTCGTGATCGACCCCACGAACCTCGTGCAGAACACGCTGACCGCGATCCGCACA
>NZ_JBANEL010000059.1:0-5468 GCF_040187735.1 Comamonas sp. w2-DMI
GTAAGAGCCTGACGATGACCTACTTTCACACGGGAACCCGCACTATCATCGGCGCAAAGTCGTTTCACTGTCCTGTTCGGGATGGGAAGGAGTGGGACCAACTCGCTATGGTCATCAGGCATAAACTTTTTGTCGGATCGATGATTCACTCATCCACCCAACCAATTCATAGAGCCAATATCAGCTTGTTTTCTTTTGATTGCGCCTGGCATAACTGTCTTCGATGACTTCATCATCAAAGTTATAGGGTCAAGCCGCACGAGCAATTAGTATTGGTTAGCTTAACGCATTGCTGCGCTTCCACACCCAACCTATCAACGTCCTGGTCTTGAACGACTCTTCAGGGGGGTCAAGCCCCCGGCAGATCTCATCTTGAGACGAGTTTCCCGCTTAGATGCTTTCAGCGGTTATCTCTTCCACACTTAGCTACTCGGCAATGCCACTGGCGTGACAACCGATACACCAGAGGTGTGTCCACTCCGGTCCTCTCGTACTAGGAGCAGGCTCTCTCAAATCTGCAGCGCCCACGGAAGATAGGGACCAAACTGTCTCACGACGTTTTAAACCCAGCTCACGTACCTCTTTAAATGGCGAACAGCCATACCCTTGGGACCGACTACAGCCCCAGGATGAGATGAGCCGACATCGAGGTGCCAAACACCGCCGTCGATATGAACTCTTGGGCGGTATCAGCCTGTTATCCCCAGAGTACCTTTTATCCGTTGAGCGATGGCCCTTCCATACAGAACCACCGGATCACTATGTCCTGCTTTCGCATCTGCTCGACTTGTCAGTCTCGCAGTTAAGCACGCTTATGCCATTGCACTATCGTCACGATGTCCGACCGTAACTAGCGTACCTTCGAACTCCTCCGTTACGCTTTGGGAGGAGACCGCCCCAGTCAAACTGCCTACCATGCACTGTCCCCGATCCAGATAATGGACCTGGGTTAGAACCTCAAACACACCAGGGTGGTATTTCAACGTCGGCTCCACCAGAACTAGCGTCCTGGCTTCAAAGCCTCCCACCTATCCTACACAGATCTGTTCAAAGTCCAATACAAAGCTACAGTAAAGGTTCATGGGGTCTTTCCGTCTTTCCGCGGGGAGATTGCATCATCACAAACATTTCAACTTCGCTGAGTCTCAGGAGGAGACAGTGTGGCCATCGTTACGCCATTCGTGCAGGTCGGAACTTACCCGACAAGGAATTTCGCTACCTTAGGACCGTTATAGTTACGGCCGCCGTTTACTGGGACTTCAATCAAGAGCTTGCACCCCATCATTTAATCTTCCAGCACCGGGCAGGCGTCACACCCTATACGTCCACTTTCGTGTTTGCAGAGTGCTGTGTTTTTATTAAACAGTCGCAGCCACCTATTCTTTGCAACCGCTTTGGGCTCCCTTTGTACAAGTTCACCTACTTGCGGCACACCTTCTCCCGAAGTTACGGTGTCAATTTGCCGAGTTCCTTCTCCTGAGTTCTCTCAAGCGCCTTAGAATACTCATCTCGCGCACCAGTGTCGGTTTGCGGTACGGTCGTCAATAGCTGAAGCTTAGTGGCTTTTCCTGGAAGCAGGGTATCACTCACTTCGTCTGCAAGCAGACTCGTTATCACCCCTCATCTCAGCCCGGCGGATTTGCCTACCAGGCACGACTACAGGCTTGAACCACCTATTCCAACAGGTGGCTGAGCTAACCTTCTCCGTCCCCACATCGCACTATTGATCGGTACAGGAATATTGACCTGTTTCCCATCAGCTACGCATCTCTGCCTCGCCTTAGGGGCCGACTCACCCTACGCCGATGAACGTTGCGTAGGAAACCTTGCGCTTACGGCGAGGGGGCTTTTCACCCCCTTTAACGCTACTCATGTCAGCATTCGCACTTCTGATACCTCCAGCATCCGTTACCAGACACCTTCACAGGCTTACAGAACGCTCTCCTACCACGCACAGTAAACTGTGCATCCGCAGCTTCGGTAACTGGCTTAGCCCCGTTACATCTTCCGCGCAGGACGACTCGATCAGTGAGCTATTACGCTTTCTTTAAATGATGGCTGCTTCTAAGCCAACATCCTGACTGTTTTAGCCTTCCCACTTCGTTTCCCACTTAGCCAATTTTAGGGACCTTAGCTGGCGGTCTGGGTTGTTTCCCTCTTGAGTCCGGACGTTAGCACCCGGTGCTCTGTCTCCCAAGCTGTACTCTGCGGTATTCGGAGTTTGCATAGGGTTGGTAAGTCGCCATGACCCCCTAGCCTAAACAGTGCTCTACCCCCGCAGGTAATACTTGAGGCACTACCTAAATAGTTTTCGGAGAGAACCAGCTATTTCCAAGTTTGTTTAGCCTTTCACCCCTATCCACAGCTCATCCGCTAGTTTTGCAACACTAGTCGGTTCGGACCTCCAGTACCTGTTACGGCACCTTCATCCTGGCCATGGATAGATCACTTGGTTTCGGGTCTACACCCAGCGACTAGACGCCCTATTCGGACTCGATTTCTCTTCGCCTCCCCTATTCGGTTAAGCTTGCCACTGAATGTAAGTCGCTGACCCATTATACAAAAGGTACGCCGTCACCCCGAAGGGCTCCGACTTTTTGTAAGCATACGGTTTCAGGATCTATTTCACTCCCCTCCCGGGGTTCTTTTCGCCTTTCCCTCACGGTACTGGTTCACTATCGGTCGATTACGAGTATTTAGCCTTGGAGGATGGTCCCCCCATATTCAGACAGGGTTTCTCGTGCCCCGCCCTACTTTTCTCTAGCTCAGTACCACCGTTTGGTTTTCACATACAGGGCTATCACCTACTATGGCCGGACTTTCCATTCCGTTTTGTTAACCAATCGACTATCACTAGAAGGCTGCTCCGAATTCGCTCGCCACTACTATCGGAATCTCGGTTGATGTCTTTTCCTCTGGGTACTTAGATGTTTCAGTTCTCCAGGTTCGCCTCGTTAGCCTATGT
The DNA here is from genome assembly GCF_040187735.1 of Comamonas sp. w2-DMI. NCBI lineage: Bacteria > Pseudomonadati > Pseudomonadota > Betaproteobacteria > Burkholderiales > Comamonadaceae > Comamonas > Comamonas sp. w2-DMI. The sequence goes on from NZ_JBANEL010000059.1 coordinate 2,966, forward strand.
ATTCAGCTAACGATACCCTTGCGGGTGGGTTTCCCCATTCAGAAATCTCCGGATCAAAGCTTATTTGCCAGCTCCCCGAAGCTTATCGCAGGCTATCACGTCTTTCTTCGCCTGTAATCGCCAAGGCATCCACCATATGCTCTTAGTCACTTGACCCTATAACTTTGACGTCTCTTGCGAAACTCCAAAGTCAAATCAAAGACTGTGTGAGGTCTCTCACCTCACGCGTTATGCCGTAATGTGAATAATTCCTCGATATTGCTATCTTGGAGATATTCGTCATTACTAGATATGCGTATTCGCAATATCTGTTTTGACGCAATCAAAATGTCGCTGGCGGCACGGTGCAGTAAAACCTTTACGAATTCCTGCTTTCCGCCAGCAACGCTGATTTCGACTCTATGAATTTTTAAAGAACAGCCGATTGATTGATCCGCGATCGGATCGATCAATACAAAAGCAGTCTGCAAGCCAGACTGCTTTTGTATTGAAGAGCCTTCGATTGTAGCACGCAAACACCACTACCGAACCGAAGTCCAGCAGCTTTCGCAGCGCCTTTGGTGGAGGATGACGGGATCGAACCGACGACCCCCTGCTTGCAAAGCAGGTGCTCTCCCAGCTGAGCTAATCCCCCAAGATTGGTATCAAGGATCCTCGTGCATTGGAATGTTTGGTGGGTCTAGTTGGGCTCGAACCAACGACCCCCGCCTTATCAAGACGGTGCTCTAACCAGCTGAGCTACAGACCCAAGCCATCAAACTGTGTTGATTCGATGGTGTATCCAACAACCGATAAGTGTGGGCGTTCAATTGAAGCAGCTGTTTTCCAGAAAGGAGGTGATCCAGCCGCACCTTCCGATACGGCTACCTTGTTACGACTTCACCCCAGTCACGAACCCCGCCGTGGTAAGCGCCCTCCTTGCGGTTAGGCTACCTACTTCTGGCGAGACCCGCTCCCATGGTGTGACGGGCGGTGTGTACAAGACCCGGGAACGTATTCACCGTGACATTCTGATCCACGATTACTAGCGATTCCGACTTCACGCAGTCGAGTTGCAGACTGCGATCCGGACTACGACTGGCTTTATGGGATTAGCTCCCCCTCGCGGGTTGGCAACCCTTTGTACCAGCCATTGTATGACGTGTGTAGCCCCACCTATAAGGGCCATGAGGACTTGACGTCATCCCCACCTTCCTCCGGTTTGTCACCGGCAGTCCCATTAGAGTGCCCTTTCGTAGCAACTAATGGCAAGGGTTGCGCTCGTTGCGGGACTTAACCCAACATCTCACGACACGAGCTGACGACAGCCATGCAGCACCTGTGTGCAGGTTCTCTTTCGAGCACTCCTCTATCTCTAAAGGATTCCTGCCATGTCAAAGGTGGGTAAGGTTTTTCGCGTTGCATCGAATTAAACCACATCATCCACCGCTTGTGCGGGTCCCCGTCAATTCCTTTGAGTTTCAACCTTGCGGCCGTACTCCCCAGGCGGTCAACTTCACGCGTTAGCTTCGTTACTGAGTCAATTAAGACCCAACAACCAGTTGACATCGTTTAGGGCGTGGACTACCAGGGTATCTAATCCTGTTTGCTCCCCACGCTTTCGTGCATGAGCGTCAGTACAGGCCCAGGGGATTGCCTTCGCCATCGGTGTTCCTCCGCATATCTACGCATTTCACTGCTACACGCGGAATTCCATCCCCCTCTGCCGTACTCTAGCCTTGCAGTCACAAAGGCAGTTCCCAGGTTGAGCCCGGGGATTTCACCTCTGTCTTACAAAACCGCCTGCGCACGCTTTACGCCCAGTAATTCCGATTAACGCTTGCACCCTACGTATTACCGCGGCTGCTGGCACGTAGTTAGCCGGTGCTTATTCTTACGGTACCGTCATGACCCTCCTGTATTAGAAGAGGGCTTTTCGTTCCGTACAAAAGCAGTTTACAACCCGAAGGCCTTCATCCTGCACGCGGCATTGCTGGATCAGGCTTGCGCCCATTGTCCAAAATTCCCCACTGCTGCCTCCCGTAGGAGTCTGGGCCGTGTCTCAGTCCCAGTGTGGCTGGTCGTCCTCTCAGACCAGCTACAGATCGTCGGCTTGGTAAGCTTTTATCCCACCAACTACCTAATCTGCCATCAGCCGCTCTAGTAGCGCAAGGCCCGAAGGTCCCCTGCTTTCATCCTTAGATCTCATGCGGTATTAGCTACTCTTTCGAGTAGTTATCCCCCACTACTAGGCACGTTCCGATGTATTACTCACCCGTTCGCCACTCGTCAGCCACCGAAGTGCTGTTACCGTTCGACTTGCATGTGTAAAGCATGCCGCCAGCGTTCAATCTGAGCCAGGATCAAACTCTATAGTTCGATCTTGAATTTAAAGTCTCTCGACTTCACTCATAAAAACGGAATTGAAGTGAACTTCACTTCTATTTCCATGAGCGTTTGATTTAGTTCCGAAGAACTTGGCTGCTTGCCCTCAAACGCCCACGCTTATCGGCTGTATTTTTTT
>NZ_JBANEL010000005.1:0-235659 GCF_040187735.1 Comamonas sp. w2-DMI
CGCCACCTCGGCCTCGCTCGGCGGGCGCACCTTGAGCACGATGTCGGACGCAGCCCACAGCGACGCGGCATCGGGCAGGATCTCGGCGCCCGCGGCGCGATAGGCGTCGTCGCTGAAGTGGGCGGCTTCGCCCGCCCCGGATTCGACCGCGACCTGAAAGCCCAGCTTGATGAGCTTCTCGACCACGTCGGGCACGGTGGCGACACGTTTTTCCAGCGGGAAGGTTTCTTTGGGGACGCCTATGCGCTGGGGTTCACTACGCTGGGCATCACTAGGCTGGGGGGTGCCGGCGGACTGCGGCGTAGGGCTGGGACTGGTCTGCATGGGAGATCTCCTGGAGTTTTGAAATCGTCACACCAGGCTTTGCGTCTCTCGTGGGGCGCTCCCTGCATCCGGCGCAGTCTCACCCGTTCCGGAGAGGAAGCGGGCTGGCGGGAAGTGAGCGGCACGGACGACGCACGGCCTGAAATCCTGAAACCGGGTGGGCCGCTTCGATGGAGCGTTTGCCCGCTAGGCGCTTTGTAGCAGACCGCGCCCGATTGGGGCAGTCGTATCTGCGCTAGCGCATATGGAGGATGCCGGGACGGTCCGGGCGAGCATTTTTGATGCCCATGGCCTGTCATGGCATGCTTGCGGAGTTCGCCGAGCGAGGCTACGCAATTAGCTGAAAATTACAAGTCACCCATGTTGCAATACCACACCATCCCCGTCACCGCCTTCCAGCAGAACTGCTCGCTGGTCTGGTGCGACCAGACCATGGACGCGGCCGTCATCGATCCGGGCGGCGACCTCGAGCAGATCGGCTGGGAAGTCGAGCGCCTGGGCCTGAAGCTCAAGGCCATCTGGCTGACGCACGCCCATATCGACCATGCGGGCGGCACGCGCGAGCTGGCCGATGCGCAGCAACTGCCCATCATCGGCCCGCATCCCGGAGACCAGTTCTGGATCGAGGCATTGCCGCAGCAGGGCGCGATGTTCGGCTTCCCGCACTCGGAGCCCTTCACCCCCACGCGCTGGCTGCACGATGGCGACACGGTGTCCATAGGCCAGGAGACCCTGAAGGTGCGCCACTGCCCCGGCCATACGCCCGGCCATGTGGTGTTCCATGCGCCGCAGATCGACCGCTGCTTTGTCGGCGACGTGCTGTTTGCCGGCAGCATCGGCCGCACGGACTTTCCCCAGGGCAACCATGAACAGCTGATCTCCAGCATCGTCCAGCGACTGTGGCCCATGGGCGACCAGACCGTGTTCATCCCGGGCCACGGCCCCGAAAGCAGCTTTGGCCGCGAACGCAAGATGAATCCCTACGTCAGCGGGACATAACAGGCCCTTGATACTGGCGCGGCCCAAGCGCGGGACGGCGAGCAAGGGCCGCCCCGCCGCGAGGCCGTCGTCCCCTTGGGGGGAAGCGGCGTAGCCGCTCAGGGGGTGTCAACTTCTAGGAAAGCGCAGATTGAAGCGGGCGCCGCCGCGCTCCGAGCTGTCGGCGTGGACGGTGCCGCCCTGCAGCACCGTCAGCGCCCGCACGATGGACAGGCCCAGGCCCGAGCCTTCGCGCCGGCGCTTGCCCGGCGCCTGGGCAAAGCGCTGGAACGGATGGCTTTGCAGCTCTGCGGGCAGGCCCGGGCCCGCATCGCTGATGCGCAGCACCACCCATTGCTCCAGCTGCGCGTCGGTCTCGGTCGCCACCTCCACGCCCAGCCAGTGCCCGCTGCCCGCATGGCGCATGGCATTGCTGATGAGGTTGGAGATGATCTGGCGCATGCGGTCGGCGTCGGCGCGGATTTCCGTGGTGCCCGAGCCCTCCTGCACGGGCAGCGTCAGCGACAGCTGCATGCCCTGCTCCTGCAGCTGCGGGTGCAGCTGGTCCACCACTTCGCCAACCAGCTCGGCCAGGTCGAGCTTGCGCTTTTGCAGCGACAGCTGGCCGGCATCGGCCATGGACAGCGTGTGCAGGTCGCCCACCAGCCGCCCCAGGTGCTCGACCTGCGACAGCAGCATCCGGATCTCGGCGGGGCTGGCGTCGATCACGCCGTCGCACATCGCATGCAGGCGCGCCTGCAGCACGGTCAGGGGCGTGCGCAGTTCATGCGAGATGGAGGCCGCCGTGGCCCGGCGCTCGTTCTCCAGGGTCTCCAGCGAGTCCACCATGCCGTTGAAGGTGTCGATCATCTCGGCCATCTCGCCATGGGCCTTGCCCTTGACGGCGCGCGCGGCCAGGTCGCCCTGCTCCACGCGCTTGGCCACTTCCACCATGGAGGCCAGCGGCCGCGTGATGCGCCGCGACACCCAGAAGCCCGCGCCCAGCCCCAGGGGCACGCAGACCGCCAGGCCGATGAGCAGCGACCAGCGTTCGCCGAAATACAGGTCCCCGCCGTCCCAGTACTGGCTGTAGATCTGCAGTGCGCGCGGGCTGTCGTCCAGCTTGCGGGCATTGAGCTCGTCCAGTTCGGCCTGCACGGATGCGGGCAGGTTCTTGTAGAAGTCGCGGTATTGCAGCTCAGAGAACACCAGCACGCCCAGCGTCAGCGAGGCGATGGTGACCAGCACCGTGGCCGTGATCCACAGGCCGAAGCGTACCCAGATGCGGTTCAGTCCCAGGGCCATAGCCGGTACCCGATGCCGCGCACCGTCTCTATCAGGCCGTCCTGCCCGGCCTGCTGCAGCTTGCGCCGCAGCTTGGACAGATGGGAGTCGATCACGCGCTCCAGCGCATCGCTCTCGGGCAGGCAGTTCTCGATCAGGTAGGCGCGCGAGAAACAGCGCCGCGGCTGGGCGGCCAGGCAGGCCAACAACCGGAATTCCGTCAGCGTCAGCGGCAGCGGCGTGGCTAAGCCCTTGGCGTCGTACACCACGGCGCTGTGGGCCTGCTCGTCGATCTCTATGGGGCCCACGCGTATCGGAGCCGCCACCGCGGCCGGCTGCGCCTGGGTGCGGCGCAGCACCGCGCGCACGCGCGCCACCACCTCCGGCGGATTGAAGGGCTTGACCACATAGTCGTCGGCTCCCATGCGCAGGGCCAGCAGCTTGTCCACATCCCCGGCCAGGGCCGTGACCATGATGACGGGTACCTGGCCTTCGTTGCGGATCACGCGCAGCACGTCGACACCGTCGACCTTGGGCAGATGGATGTCCAGCAGCACCAGATCCGGCCGCAGCTGGCGAAACAGCTGCAGCGCTTCCTCGCCGTCCTGGGCCACGCGCGCACGCAGTCCGTCGCGCTCCAGGTAGGCGCTCAGGATGCTGGCAATGCCGGGCTCGTCCTCGACGACCAGCACCAGGGGCGTGGCTGCAGGCTGTGCAAAAGAGTTCATAGCAATAACACCGACACGGCTTGCGCAAGCCGGCCGGCCCGGGCCGCAGCCGGCCCGGGCCGCAGCCGGCCCGGCCATAGCCACGGACGGCTGTCCGCCTGCACAAGCCCCGATCAAAAACACCGCAACACAAGGGTCGTCGCGGTGTACCACGGCGCATTATGGGATGACAATCGCGCGGCGCAGAAGCACAGCGCAATCTCCATATTTCCTACATAAACCATGCATTGAGGCGCAAGCTTTGCCTTATCCAATACCGACCTTGGGGGCTTGTCTCTCCCTTTTTGCCTGCTGGTGTCCGGATTTTCACCAGCCTTCTGCCCCCGTCGCGTTGCCGTGAAACCTGCCATCCATGTTCCTTTTGCCCGCATAAGCGGTTGGTGCCTGGGCGCTGTCGCGCTGCTGGCCGGCTGCGCCGCGCCCCTGCCCGTGGAGCTGGACCGCTCCGTGCCCGCGCACTGGAGCCAGCAGACGGCCGATGCCGGCCGCCAGCCGGCGCCCGACCTGCGCAGCTGGTGGCAGGCCTGGAACGACCCGCAGCTCAATGCCCTGGTCGAGGAAGCCCTGGCCCAGAACCTGGACGTGGCGCAGGCACAGCTGCGCGTGCGCCAGCAGCGCCTGCTGGCCGGCACCGCGCACTCCGCCTACATGCCCGGCGTGACGGCCGGCGCACGCACGCTGCAGGACATCGCGGCCGTCGACTCGTACTTCCACGCCAGCATCGACGTGAGCTGGGATCTGGGCCTGTTCGGCGCCTCGGAATCCGCGCAGCGCTCGGCCGATGCGGGCCTGCTCGACGCCCAGGCCCAGCTGCATGCGGCCCGCGTGGCCCTGGTGGCCGATGTGGTCCACCGCTACCTGGATATCCGCCTGGCCCAGCGCCAGCGCGCGCTGTATGCGCAGCTGGGCACGCTGGATGCAGACGCGCTGCGCCTGCTGCAGGTACGCCGCACGCAGCGCCTGGGCAGCAGCCTGGCCGTGCAGCAGCAGCAACTGCAAAGCAGCAAGACGGCGGGCCAGCTGGCCGAGGTCGTTGCCGCCCAGGCGCGTGCCGCCCATGGCCTGGCCGCGCTGCTGGGCCGCACGGCCCCTGACGCCGCCTGGCTGGCCGCCGATGCCCAGGCTGCGCTGCCGGCGCCGCAGGCCCGCCCCCCGGCGGCCGTGCCGGCCGACATGCTGCGCACCCGGCCCGACATCCGGAGCGCCGAGGCCGCCGTCGAACGCGCGGCGGCCGATGCCGGCATCGCTCATGCCGCGCTGTATCCGCGGCTGACGCTGACCGGCTCCATCCTGTACTCGTACAACCTGACGCAGAACTTCAGGACCACGTCCGACTACATGCCCGTGTTCGGGCCGCAGATCGACATACCGCTGTTCGACTGGGGCCGCCGCCGCGCCCAGGCCGATGCCGGCGAACTGGGCCTGCAGGCCGCCATCAAGGGCTACCGCCAGAGCGTACTCAATGGCATCGCCGATGTGGAAGCCTCGCTGGCCGCGATGGCGGCGCAGCAGGAGCGCCAGCGCCAGCTGGAGCAGACGGGCACTCTGCTGCAACAACAGGTCCGCGCCCAAGGCGTGCGCCAGAAGCTCGGCCTGGACAGCCCCCTGGGTGCCATGGACGAGCAGCGCGCGCTGCTGCAAGCGCAAAGCGACATGGCCACGGCCCAGGCCGCGCAGTCCCTGGCCTATGTCGCGCTGTACAAGGCGCTGGGCGGCGCGCCGCTGGATCCGCTGCTGCAGCAGACGGCCGGCGGCACCGCCTCCGCGGAGGCCCGCCAATGATCGCGCTGGCACGCAAGACGCTGGTGCACGAGTGGCGCCGTTTCATTCCCTCGGTCTTCGCAGTCGGCTTCTCGGGCGTGCTGCTGGCCATGCAGGCCGCGCTGGTCCTGGGCATCTTCGGCTCCGCCGCGGTCTATGTGACGGCCTCCTCCGCCGACATCTGGGTTGGCTATCCGGGCACGCAGAGCGTGAACTTCGGCCGCAACATCGGCAGCGACGTGGAAATGCGCGTGCGCATGGACCCCGACGTGGCCGCCGTCGAGCCCTATGTCTGGATCGACGGCGACTGGCGCGCCGCCGCACCCGCCCACTACGGCGCCGGCCCCGATACAACCAGCGGCGGCGTCTCCATCTACCTGTCGGGCATCAGCACGGCCGACGACTCCATGATGTTCACCCAGCTCCTCACATCCTGGCAGCGCCAGCGCCTGCGCGAGCCCGGTGCCGTGATCGTGGACCGGGCCGACCTCGACACGCTGGGCACGCCCGAAGGCGGCACGGCCTGGGTCAACAACCATGCAGTGCATATCGTGGCCGCCGTGGATGGCCTGCGCGGCCTGGGCGGCGCCAACGTGATTGCCTCCCTGGCCACGGCCCGGGAGATTGCCGGCAGCAATGCCAGCACCTATTTCGTGGCCCGCGTGCGCGCCGGCGCCAGGCCCGAGGCCGTGCAGCAGCGCCTGTCCCATACCGTGTCCGGCTTCGGCCCCTACGAGGCCTGGACCGCCAAGTCCTTTGCCCGCCGCTCGCAGCGCTACTGGATGCTCGACACCGGCGCGGCGCCGGCGTGCTGTTCATGGCCATCATCGTCTGCCTGGTCGGCTCGGTCGTGACCAGCCAGTCACTCAAGGCCGTGGTGGCCGGCTCGGCCCGCGAATACGCCGTGCTCAACGCGCTGGGCGTGAGCCGCGGCGCGCTGGGCCGCGTCGTGGTCGAGCAGGCCTGCTGGATCGGCGGCCTGGGCTTTGTGCTCGCGGCCCTCGCCAGCGCTGTGCTGCTGAGCATTGCCGCGGCCTACCGCGTTCCCGTGGCGCTGAACCTGGCCGCCGTGCTGGCCTGTGCGGTGCTGGTGGCCGTGCTGTCGCTGCTGTCCGGCCTGGGCGCCATGCGCAGCCTGCTGCGCGCGGATCCCGCAACGCTGTTGCGCTGAGAGGCACGGCATGACCACCATGAACACTGCCGCACACGCCGCCATGGCACCGCCGCTCAAGCCCGATCTGGCGCCCAGCCTGGAGGCCGTGCGCCTGTGCAAGACCTTTCTGAGCGGCGTGGTGCAGGTCCAGGTGCTGCAGGATCTCTCCGTCACCCTGTATCCGGGCGAGCTCAGCCTGATCTCGGGCCCCTCGGGCTGCGGCAAGAGCACGCTGCTGTCGCTGATGTCGGGCCTGCAGTCGCCCGACAGCGGCCAGGCCCTGGCGCTGGGCCAGGACCTGGGCCGCATGGGCCAGCGCGCGCTCGAGAAATTCCGCCTGCGCTACACGGGCTTCGTGTTCCAGGGCTTCAACCTGTTTCCCGCGCTGACGGCGCTGGAGCAGGTGCAGCTGCCGCTGGGCTATATGGGCCTGGACAGCCGCGAGACGCTGCGCCGCGCCAAGGTGGCGCTGGACGAGGTGGGTCTGTCCCACCGCAGCCACATGCGGCCGGCCCAGCTGTCGGGCGGCGAGAAGCAGCGCGTGGCCATTGCCCGCGCCATGGCCAAGGAGCCGCAGCTGCTGTTCGCCGACGAACCCACCAGCGCGCTGGATGCCGAAAGCGGCCAGCGCGTGATCGACATCCTGCACCGCGCGGCGCGCACGCACGGCACCACGGTGCTGTGCGTGAGCCACGACCCGCGCCTGGTGCGCCACGCGGACCGCGTGCTGGGCATGGAGGACGGCGCCATCCGCAGCGACTGGCGCCAGACCAGCCCTCTCAAGGAACAAGTCCCATGAATGTTTACCGCTCCCGCCGCGCCGACCGGAGCCCCGTTGCGCAGCCTCTGCCCTGCAGCCTGGCCGCGGCCCTGATCCTGGCCTCGGCCTTCGCGGTCTCGGGCTGCTCGCCCTCCCGGGATACGCCTTCGGCCATCTCTTCCGCCGCGGCGCAGGCCAAGAACAATGCGCCCGTGGCCATGGCGCGCGGCAAGATCGACGTCGAAGGCGGCCTGATGGAGCTGTCGGCCGCGGCGGCCGGCACCGTGCAGCAGCTGTCCGTCAAGGAAGGCCAGGCCGTGCAGCGCGGCCAGCTGCTGCTGCGCGTGGGCGACGACGCCGCACGCGCCGACCTGTCGGTGGCCGAATCCGAATGGCAACTGGCCCAGGCCCGGCAGAAGGCGCGCCTAGCGCGCCTGCCCGTGCTCAAGCAGACGCTGGCGCGCTGGCAGGCCGCCGCCAGGGAAGGCGCGGCCGATGCGCAGAACGTGGACGAGGCCGCCCAGGCACTGCGCGATGCGCAGTCCGAAATCGACGTGGCGGCCGCCGAAGTGGTGGTCGCGCAGCGCAAGGTGGAACAGCTGCGCGCGCAGCAGAAACGCTTCGAGCTGCATGCGCCCGAGGCGGCTACCGTGGTGCGCATCGCCACCCATGCCGGGGCCAATGTGCAGCCCGGCGCCCCGGCCCTGGTGCTGCTGCCCAAGCGTCCGCTGATCGTGCGGGCCGAGCTCAACGAGAGCTTTGCCAACGTGGTGCGCGAAGGCATGCATGCCACCGTGGTGGCCGACAGCGACGGCGGCGCCGCGGCCGTCTCATTTCCCAATGCCACCGTGCTGCGCGTGAGCCCCGTCTACGGGACCGCGCGGCTGCAGGATGACGCCCAACGCGGCCCCATACGCGTCATCGAGTGCGTGCTGAGCTTCGACCAGGCTCCGGCACAGGCCAAGGTGGGCCAGAACGTGAGGGTGAGCTTCCATGAATAAGCGCATTCAGTTGTACCCGGCCAACGGCTCCCATCAGGGCGGCTGGATGGTCCAGAGCGATTTCGACGGCACGATCAGCGTGCTCGACGTGACCGATACCCTGCTCAACCGCTTCGGCAAGCCGGGCTGGCAGGAGCTGGAAGATGCCTGGGAGCGCGGCGACATCGGCTCGCGCGAATGCATGAAGGGCCAGGTGGCCCTGCTCGACATGAGCGAAAGCGAGCTGCAGGCCCATCTGGACACCATAGCCATCGATCCCGAATTCGTGGGCTTCGTGGCCGAGGCCCGGCTGCACGGCGTCAAGGTGCAGGTGGTCAGCGACGGCATCGACTATGCGATCCGCCATGTACTGGGCCGCCACGGCCTGGGCGACCTGGAAGTCATTGCCAACCATCTGGTGCAGACCGGCGAGCGCCAATGGCGCCTGGAATCGCCCTGGGCCAGCGCGCGCTGCGCGCGCGCCAGCGGCAACTGCAAGTGCGAGCGCCTGGCCGAGCAGCAGGCCATGCACGGCCGCGTGCTCTATATCGGCGACGGCAGCTCGGACTTCTGCGTCTCGGGCAAGGCCGACTTCGTGCTGGCCAAGCACAAGCTCGTCGACTATTGCGAAAGCCAGGGCATCGCACATGCGCGCTTCACGCATTTCGGCCAGGCCACCGCCCTGCTGGAACGCACGCTGCTGGGACTGGAGCAGCCGGCATGAACGACATGGCCCAAGGCTTCGCTCAGCTGCAGGACAGCGACAACACGGCCGGGCTGGAAAGCCTGTGCCTCACGCCCCATGAATTCGTCATGCCGGGCTCTGGCAGCCATGCCCGCACCGGCGTGCTGCTGGTGCACGGCCTCACGGGCACGCCCGCCGAGATGCGCGTGCTGGGCAAGGGCCTGAACAGGCAGGGCTTCACCGTCTATGCGGTGCAGCTGGCCGGCCACTGCGGCACCATGGAGGACCTGGTCGACACCCGCTGGGGCGACTGGCTGGCCAGCGTGGCCTCGGGCCTGCAGCGCTTTCGCGGCCATGTGGACCATGTGGTCGTGGGCGGCCTGTCCATGGGCGCGCTGCTGTCGCTGGCCGTGGCCGAGGACCGCCCGGAAGACGTGGCCGGCGTGTGCGCGCTCTCGACCACCTTCCGCTACGACGGCTGGAGCATTCCCTTCTACACGCGGCTGGCCTTTCTGCTGCCGCTGTTCCGGCTGCTCGGCATCGGCCGCAACAACGTCTTCATGGAGGCTCCGCCCTACGGCATCAAGGACGAGGCGCTGCGCGCGCGCATCGTCGAGCAGATGCACAGCGGCGACAGCAGCGCCGCGGGCCTGCCCGGCAACCCCTGGTGGTCCATCATCGAGCTGCGCCGCCTCTCGGCCCACGTGCGCTCGCGCCTGGGCCGGCTGCGCTCGCCCTGCCTCGTGGTGCATGCCAGGGAGGACGACATCTCTGCGGTCGGCAACGCGCAGGACATCGTGCGCGGCGCCAGCAACGCCCATGTGGAGCTGGTGCTGCTCGACAACTGCTACCACATGATCACCATCGACCGCGAGCGCCGCACCGTGATTGCCAAGATGAACGAGTTCGTCGCGCAGATCGCGCGCACTGCCGCCCCGCTCAAGGTCGAAGTCCATGGGCAGTGAGCTTTCGCCCCTGGTCGTCACGCTCTGGATCGTCAACGTGCTGGTGGACAGCGGCGGACAGCTGGCCTTCAAGGCCGCCGCCAGCGAGCCCGGCGAACGCGAAGGCATGGCGCGCTGGCGCTTCATGCTCTCGCGGCCCTGGATCTGGATCGGCGGCGCCTGCTATGTGGCCGAGTTCCTGGCCTGGCTGGCATTCCTGTCGCTGGTGCCGCTGTCCGACGGCGTGCTGCTGGGCTCGATCAACATCGTGGCCATCATGATCCTGGGCCGCATCCTGTTCAAGGAAAAGCTGGCGCCCATGCGCGTGGCCGGCATCGTGCTGGTCTCCATCGGCGTGGCGGTGGTGGGGCTGCACTGAGATGAAGCGTTTCTACATCATCGGCTTTCTGGTGCTCATGGCTTTCGACACCCTGGCCCAGATCAGCTTCAAGTACGCGGGCGAATCGGCCCTGCCGCTGGAGATGTCGACGGCCTGGCTGCTGCGCGTGTTCGGCCAGCCCTGGATCTACGGCGCCTTCGTGGGCTACATCGGCGCCTTCTTCACCTGGATGAGCCTGCTGCAGCGCGCGCCCATAGGCCCGGCGTTCGCGGCCTCGCACCTGGAGATCATCTCGGTGCTGGCGGTTTCCCACTGGCTGTTCAGCGAGCAGATCGGCTGGCCGCAGATCATGGGCTGCGGCTTCATCGTGGCCGGCATTGCCTGCCTGGCCGTCAGCGAAACCCGCGAGGCCGATGAACACGGCGATGCGGCCGGCCATGCGGGCGGCAATCCCGGCGCGGGCTCGGCCAGCGCGGGTGCGGCACACCTCATGGAGCATCCGCCCGCCCCCCGTCGCCATGGCTAGGCCGGCCACGGTTCCGCCGACCGCGGGCCTGCCGCTGCGGCTGGCGGACCTGCGGCCCTGGGGCGATGCCGATCTGGCCGGACGGCTCGCGCAGTGGCTGGGCCTGCCCCACCAGGTCCAGCTCGAATGCTCGGGCACCTCGGCGCTCATGGTGGCCCTGCGCACGCTGAAAACGCTGGCCCCCGGACGCAGCGAAGTCATTGCCCCCGCCTATACCTGCCCGCTCGTGGCCCTGGCCGTGGCGCAATGCGGGCTCCGGCTGCGCCTGTGCGACCTGCGCGCCGACGCGCTCGACATGGACCCGCAGGCCCTGCGCGCGCTGTGCAGCGAACGGACGCTGGCCGTGCTGCCCACGCATCTGTGCGGCCGCGTGGCCGACGTGGCCATGGCGATGGACCGCGCACATGCCGTGGGCGCCTATGTGGTCGAGGATGCCGCCCAGGCGCTGGGGGCCAAATTCGGACCGCAGCCGAACGACCGGCCCGCAGGCACGCTGGGCGACATCGGCTTCTACAGTCTGGCCGTGGGCAAGGGCCTGACCACCTTCGAGGGCGGCGTGCTGACCGCGCGCGACGCCGCTGTGCGCGAGGCGCTGCGCGCCACCAGCGCCGCCACCGTCCGGCCCAGCCCCTGGTGGGAGCTGCGCCGCAGCGTGGAGCTTGCAGGCTATGCCGCGCTCTACCGCCCCGCGGGCCTGCATCTGGCCTATGGCGCGCCGCTGCAGCAATCGCTGGCACGCCATGACTGGGTGCAAGCCGCGGGCGACGATTTCGACGACTTCATTCCCCAGCACCCGCTGGGCCGCTGGCGCCGGCGCGTGGGCTGCCGGGCGCTGGAGCGCCTTGCCGCCTTCCAGCAGCAGGCCGCCGGGCAGGCGCAGCGGCGCAGTGCGCAACTGGCCGCCATCCCGGGCCTCGAAGTCGTCGCGGACGCCGCGCCCGGCCCGGGGCACCTGGCCCGTGATCCTGCTGCGCCTGCCGCGCAGCGCGGCGCGCGACGCGCTGCTGCGCGCGCATTGGGGCGACGGCAGCGGCCTGTCCCTGCCCTTCGTCCACGTGCTGACCGACTACGGCCGCTACGACCATGTGCTGGACGCGGCCCGCCACGACCCTGTGGAGCAGGCCCGCGACTGGGCGGGCCGGCTGCTGGCCATCAGCAACAGCCCGTGGCTGGATGACGGGCGCTTTGCCGGCCTGCTTCAGATTCTGGAGCAATCAGCGCTTGCCGATGCTTGAATTCCAATGCATTCATTGACAAATGTGAGCCGGCACAAGCGCAGGCAGCACCTTTTTCAATAGCGCGACAGCGCCTGCTCGCGCTCGCGCAGCTGCGTTTCGCGCTGCCCGATGTAGTCGCGCGTGAGCGGCACGGCTTCCTGGCGGCGTGCGAGCTGGATCTGGAAAATGGCGATGTCCTGGTAGCGGAACGCCGTCTCGGACATGGACAGGTAGAACTCCCACATCCTGCAAAAGCGTTCGTCGTACAGCGCCCTGGCCTCCGCGCGCCGGGCCAGGAAGCGCTCGCGCCAGATGCGCAGCGTCCGCGCATAGTGCAGGCGCAGCACCTCGATGTCGCAGATCACGAGGCCGGCGCGCTCGATGGCCGGCGTGAACTCCGACATGGACGGGATATGCCCGCCCGGAAAGATGTAGCGCTCTATCCAGGGATTGTTGAAATCGGGCACGTCGCTGTTGCCGATGAAGTGCAGCAGCATCACGCCGTCGTCGCTGAGCAGCTCGCGGCACTGGCGAAAGAACGCATCGTGGAACTGGGTGCCCACATGCTCGAACATGCCTACCGAGACGATGCGGTCGAACCGGCCGTCCTTCGCCGGATCGATGTCGCGGTAGTCCTGCAACCGGTATTCCAACTGGGCCGCGCAGGACGAGGCGGCGGCGCGCTGCCGGGCGCCGGCCAGCTGCTCGGTCGACAGCGTCACGCCCGTCACATGGCCGGCGCCGGCCACCTCGGCCAGGTAGCGCGACAGCCCGCCCCAGCCGCAGCCGATATCGAGCACGCGCTGGCCGGGCGCCACCAGCAGCTTGGCCGCGATATGGCGCATCTTGGCCTGCTGGGCCTGTTCCAGCGTCTCGTCGCCGCGCTCGAAGTAGGCGCACGAATACTGGCGCTCCGGGTCCAGGAACAGCTGGTACAGCCTGTCGTCGAGATCGTAGTGGTGCGCCACGTTGGCGCGCGACCTGCCGCGCAGGTTGTTCTGCAGGAACGGGCGCAGCCGCATGCGCCAGGCATCGAGCATGCGCACGCTGGCCGGCACCGGCACCTCGCGCGCGCCGCGCAGCACGAGCTCGAGCACGTCGTATACCGTGCCCTGCTCCACCACCAGCCGCTCCTGCATGAACATCTCGCCGAAGTTCAGGTCCGGGTCGCGCAGCAGCGCCCAGAGGGCGCGCCGGTCGGCAAAGCGTATGCGCGCCCGGGGTTCGCCCCCATCGCCAAAGCGCAGCTCGCGGCCCCAGGGCAGCACCACGTCCAACTGGCCCTGCCTGACCAGCGGCTCGAAAGCGCGTCGCAGCAGGTTTTCTGTCAGCCGGTCGATCATGGTGTCTCCTCCTCAATGGGCCAGTGGGGTCGCGGATTGTTCTTGTCTAGGCCGTGTCATTGTCTGCGGCCGTGCCGGCCGCTTCAGCGATCTGCGCGAACAGCCGCTGGTTGAACGCGTGCTGGCCGGCCTGCCAGGCCGCCAGCGTGCCCGGGTCGATCTCGGTGTCCTGGCCGTCGCCGGCGCTCAGCAGGCGCTTCCACCAGGTGGTGTAGCGCCAGGACGAGACATCGCCCGTGACGTCGCTGCCCACGATCTGGCCGCGCAGGGCCTCGATGATGCGCCGGGCCTCGCTCTCCAGCATGCGGCCCTGATCCCAGTTGGTGCGCACCACCTCCGGCGCGAACACGTCCTTGTCTATGCTCAGATAGGTGTCCTGCGGCCAGGCGTTCAGGTGGCGCGCCAGCGCCTGCGCCAGCTCGGCCACGCTGGCGAAGCTGCGGAAGGCCTTGCCCGCCCCCACGCGCCGCGCCCAGCCCGTGTCCACGCCGCAGCTCCAGTAGGTGAGCTTGCCCGCGCGCAGCGGCGCCAAGTAGTTCTCCCAGGCATGCTTGCGACCGATGTCGCCCGAGGTGATGCCGGCCACGTGCACCTGCGAGACGGCCGGATGCAGGGCCACGCGCCGCACCCAGGAGCCGCAATGCACGCCCCAGGGGAAGCGCATGTTGTCCGGATGGTTGTCCAGCACCACCACGCGCAGCGGCCGCTCCGGCGCAAAGCCCTGCTGCGCGATGCAGCGCTCGATCAGAGGCCAGGAGAAATGGTGGAAGTCGCCGCTGCCCATGAACACCGTGCCATGGTGCCGCGGCAGGGCGGCATTGAGCTCGGCGCCGAACTGCGCAAAGCGCGCCAGGCCGCAACCGAAGCGCACGCCCTCCTGCCACGGGCCCAGCGGCAGGCGCAGCTCGGCCGGAAGATGGCCCACCGAACCGTCCACATCGAGCACCACGGGGCGCTGCGACGGCAGAAACTCCACATCCGGCATCGCCGTTTGCCCTGTCATGCCGGCTCCTTCCACTGGCTGTCGCTCTCGAAATGCCCGGCGAAGCGCCGCCCCAGCGCGCGCAGCAGCGGATTGCGGATGAACACCGCATGCCGCGTGAGCGTGAAGCGGGCACCGAGCTGGGCCTTGACCTCGGGATCGGTCCAGCCGGCCACATAGTGCGTGAGGCCGCGCTCGAGCGCGTATTCGAGATTGACCATCCAGCTCACGAAATAGAGATTGGCCTCGCGTGCGGCCGGATAGGACAGGCCTATGTACTTGTCGATCAGCCGGCCGCCATGCTCGAAGCACAGGTTCCAGCCCAGCAGCGCATCGCTGGCCGCGTCGCGGTATTCGAAGACGATGCCGCCGTTGCCGGCGTCGCGCAGCAGGCCGGCGAAGAAGCCGCGCGTGAGCTTGTCGAAATGGATCTCGCTTTGCGCGTAGACGGCCTCGAACAGCGCGTAATACGCATCCACGCGCGCGTCGCCGGCAAAGGCCTCGCCCGTGGGGATGCGCGCTATCTTCAGCTGCGCGCGGCTCCTGAGCTTGCGCCGCAGATTGCTGCGGCGGCTCTTGGACAGCCGTGCCAGGTACTCGTCCAGGCTGGCAAAGTCCATGGGCACATAGGCCAGGGCCTGCCCCTCGACCAGGATGAAGCCGGCCCCGGCCAGCGCATCGGCCAGTGCGCGCGCATGGTCGTTGTCCCCGTCAGCCAGTAGCGGCGAGTCCTGGGGCAGGTCCTTGACGATGGTCAGCTGCCTGCGGCCCGCATGCTCGCGCAGCGCGGCCGCCTGGGCCGCCGCATCCTGGCCGCGCGGCAGCAGCGCATACTCGCTGACCGTGGTGCCGACGAAATCGGTTGGCAGCCGCAGCTTGCGGCTGAGCCATGAACCGCCCGGCAATGACAAAAGACGCGCCTTGAGCGCGTCATCTGCGGTGGTCAGCAGGTCGAACGGGGCCGTGAAGGCCGGCGCCGGCCAGTCCTGCAGCAGCGCAAACCCCTCGGGCGGATGGTCTGCGAACTGCCGCAGCAGGCCGGCGGGTTCGAGCTGGTTGCGGAAATTCTCCGTCGCCATTGCACCTTTTCGTATTCAGTTTCTTGGCATGCCTGCGCACGACTGCAGTATTTAAAACTGGCACGACCCAAACCAGAGACGCCGAGCAAGGGCCTGGGCGGCCCCGCCGCCCCGCAGCGAGGGCGTCCCCGGCTGCCCGTATGCCCCCCTCCCGAAGAGAGAGGGAAGCGGCGGGGCCGCCCAGGCGCAGCCGCTCAGGGGGTGTTATGCCTGCTTTGCCTTGGTCAGCAGCTGGTCCAGCAGCACCATGGCTTCGTCGATCTCGGCGCGCGTGATCATCAGCGACGGCGCGAAGGTGATCACGTTCTTGTAGTAGCCGCCCACGTCCAGCACCAGGCCGCGTTTCTGGCCCTGGTACTCCAGGCCGCCTTCCAGGCCGATGTCGACCATCTTGTCCAGCAGCGCCTTGTTGGGCGTGAAGCCGTCATCGGTGCAGATCTCCGCGCGCAGCGCCAGGCCCAGGCCGTCCACGTCGCCGATTTCCTTGTGGCGCTTTTGCAGCTCCTTGAGGCCTTCGAGGAAGTAGGCGCCCGATTCGCGCACCTGGCGTCCGAAGTCGATCTCGTGGGTCATCTTCATGACTTCCAGGCCCAGGGCCGTGCCCAGCGGGTTGGAAGCGAAGGTGGAGTGGGTCGAGCCCGGCGGGAAGACCGTGGGGTTGATCAGCTCCTCCCGCGCCCACAGACCCGACAGGGCGTTGAGGCCGTTGGTCAGCGCCTTGGCGAAGACCAGCACGTCGGGGTTGACGCCGAAGTTCTCCACCGACCACAGCGTGCCGGTGCGCCAGAAGCCCATCTGGATCTCGTCGACCACCATCAGGATGCCATGGTCGTCCAGTACCTTCTTCAGGCCCTTGAAGAAATTGGGCGGCGGCACCACGTAGCCGCCGGTGCCCTGGATGGGCTCCACGTAGAAGGCCGCGTATTCGCACTGGTTGGTCTTGGGGTCCCAGATGGCGTGGTATTCGTTCTCGAACTTGCGCGCGAACTCGCGCACGATCTGGTCCGAATACTCCTCGGCCGTCATGCCCTTGGGGCGGCGGAACGGATAGGGGAAGGGAATGAACTGCGCGCGGTCGCCGAAGTGGCCGAAGCGGCGGCGGTAGCGGTAGCTCGAGGTGATGCTGGAAGCGCCCAGCGTGCGGCCGTGGTAGCCGCCCTCGAAGGCGAACATCAGGCTCTTGCCGTTGCTGGCGTTGCGCACGACCTTGAGCGAATCCTCGATGGCCTGGGCGCCGCCCACGTTGAAGTGCACGCGGCCCTTGTGGCCCCACTTCTTCTCGGCGTCCTGGGCGATGAACTTGGCCAGCTCGATCTTGGTCGGGTGCAGGTACTGGCTGGCAACCTGGGGCAGCTCCTTGAGCTGCTCGATCATCTTGGCTTCCAGGCGCGGATTCTTGTAGCCGAAGTTCACGGCCGAATACCACATCTGCAGGTCCAGATAAGGCGTGCCCGCGTCGTCGTACATGTAGCTGCCTTCGCAGCCGGTGAAGATCTTGGGAGGATTGACGTAGTGGACGGTGTCGCCGAACGAGCAGTATTGGGCCTCGTCGGCCAGCAGTTGAGCGGTATTGATCACAGCAGGAAGGGCTCCGGAAAGTATGCGGGCGCAGTGTGGCCATGCAATCTTTCCGCCCTGTCGAGCAATTGTGTGCAAATTGTGGAGGCGGCGCAGCCGCGCCGCCGCCCTTACCCCTGCGCCACCACCCTCAGCACCTCCGCGCCATAGGCCTCGAGCTTCTTGGCCCCCATGCCGCTCACGCCCTGCAGGTCCTGCAGCGACTGCGGGTTGAGTTCGGCAATCGCGGCCAGCGTGGCATCGTGGAAGATGACGTAGGCGGGCAGGTTGTGGGACTTGGCCACTTCGGCGCGCCAGGCCTTGAGGTTGATGAAGCGCACCTGGGCATCGGGCCCCAGGTTGGCCGCCGCCGCATTGGGCTGGTTGCCGCGGCGCGTGGCCTTGCTGCGCGATGCGGCCACGGCTTCGCGCAGCTGCACGGTGACTTCGCCCTTGAGCACGGCCCGCGAGCCGGGCGTCAGGCACAGCGTGTCGAACACATGGCCGCTGTTTTCGCTGACCACCTTGTGCAGGCCCAGGGCGCCCGTGGCCAGCAGCTGGCGCATGACGGCGCGCAGCTGGGGCTCCGAATAGTCCTTGCCCAGGCCGAAGGTCGAGACCTTGTCGTGCCCGTACTGCGCGACCTTGTCGGTGAGCTTGCCGCGCAGCACGTCCATGATGTGGCCCGCGCCATAGGTGAGCCGGCTGGTTTCGTGCACGCGGTAGATGGTGGACAGCAGCTTGCGCGCCGCGTCCGTGCCGTCCCACAGGGCCGGCGGCTCCAGGCAGTTGTCGCAGTTGCCGCACTGCAGCCTGCGTGCCCCGGCCACGGCCTGCAGCGGCCGGCCGTCGTCCTGCGGACCGGCGCCGTATTGCTCGCCGAAGTAGGCCAGCAGGCGCACGCGGCGGCAGTCCGTGGCTTCGGCCAGGCCCAGCAGCGCGTCGAGCTTGCCGCGCATGACCTGCTTGAAGCCTTCCTCGGCCGGGCTTTCGTCGATCATGCGGCGCTGGTTGACCACGTCGGACAGGCCGTAGGCCATCCAGGCCTCGGCCGGCAGCCCGTCGCGGCCCGCGCGGCCGGTCTCCTGGTAGTAGCCCTCGATGTTCTTGGGCATGTCCACATGGGCCACGAACCGCACGTCGGGCTTGTTGATGCCCATGCCGAAGGCGATCGTGGCGCACATCACCACGCCGTCCTCGCGCAGGAAGCGGTCCTGGTGCTGCTGGCGCATCTCCACCGGCAGGCCCGCGTGGTAGGGCAAGGCATGGATGCCGTTCTGCGCCAGCGTCTGGGCCAGTTCTTCCACGCGCTTGCGCGACTGGCAGTAGACCACGCCGGCCTCGCCTTCGTGCTCGCGCTCGATGAAGCGCAGCAGCTGGTTCGTGACGTCCTTTTTCTCGACGATGCGGTAACGGATGTTGGGCCGGTCGAAGCTGCTGATGAACTGCTGCGCGGCCTCCAGGTGCAGGCGCTCGATGATGTCGGCGCGCGTGAGCGCGTCGGCCGTGGCCGTGAGCGCGATGCGCGGCACGCCCGCATAGCGCTCGTGCAGCACCGTCAGCGCCCGGTATTCGGGGCGGAAGTCATGGCCCCACTGGCTCACGCAATGGGCCTCGTCGATGGCGAACAGCGACAGCTTGCCCTGGGCGTGCAGGTCGTCGAGCAGGCCCAGGAAACGCGGCGTGTTCAGGCGCTCGGGCGCTGCGTAGAGCATGGTGATGTCGCCGCTTTGCAGGCGCCACTCCACGTCCTGGGTTTCGTCGTAGCTGAGCGTGGAATTCAGGTAGGCGGCGCTGACGCCGGCCTCCTCCAGCGCGCCCACCTGGTCGTGCATGAGCGCGATCAGCGGCGACACCACGATGGCCACGCCCTTGCCCTGCTGCTGGCGCACGATGGCCGGCACCTGGTAACACAGCGACTTGCCGCCGCCCGTGGGCATGAGCACCAGCGCATCCCCGCCGGCGATCACATGCGAGACGATGGCCTGCTGCGGGCCGCGGAATTGCTCGTAGCCGAAGACAGCTTGCAGGACAGATTGCTCAGGGGACACCGGGATGACTCTTGATTTGATAGCTTATTGCGCTCTCCACACAAGGGTTGGAGGCCGATTTCTTGTATATCTCAGCGCAACGGAGTGCCGCCGCAGGGACGGGCATGCGCCATTCGGAGGGCCATATTGTGCGCCCGTCCCCATGCATCTGCGGCGCGCCGGGATATGCCGCTCGCCGCCGGCGGCGCCAGGGGCAGGGCTAGGCGGCGATGGTGGACGGCGAGAAATGCGCAACCAGCTCGTACAGGTCGGCCGGATAGGTCATGCGCACAAAGGTGATCGGCAGGCGCCCCGCCCAGGTGCGGCGGTCTATCACCAGGCAGGGAAAGCCCGGCGCCACCTGCAGCAGCTGCGCGTTGTCCTCGCCTGCGGCCTCGGCGCGGATGCGGTGCTCGGCCGAGCTCCAGGGCACATGGCTGACCATCCATGAGCTCGGGCTCTGCTCGGTGAACATTTCCCGGCCCGCGTCGGGCACGGACTCCAGGTTGATCAGCCGGTCCTCCAGGCAGAAGGGCCGCGCGCCCGCCATGTGCAGGCAGACCGCGTGCACCACGGGGCCTGCCTTGTCCATGCGCATGGCTTGCATGTCGTCGCGCGTGCTGCGGCGCTGCTTGCGGCTCAGCAGCCGGCTGCCGTATTCCTTGCCCATGCCCAGCACCACCTGGCGGATGTCGGGAATGTCCAGCACGGCCGAGCTGGTGTGCGGCTGGGTCACGAAGCTGCCGGCCTTGCGCCGGCGCTCCAGCAGCCCGGCCTGCGCCAGCTGGGTCAGGACTTTGTTGACCGTCATGCGCGAGCACTGGTAATGCGCGGTCAGCTCCATCTCCGACGGAATGCGGTAGCCGGGCGGCCAGCGTCCACTGAGGATGTTCTGCTCGATCTCGGTGAGGATCTTTCCGTGCAGCGAAGTGGAAGAGCGTTTTTCCATGCCATCGATTACACCAGCAAATGCACCGCCTGCCCTCCCCTGGCTGCGGGTCCGGAATCAGCCGCCCAGCACGGAACGCGCGATGATGGTGCGCTGGATCTCGGACGAGCCCTCGTAGATGCGCAGAATGCGCGCATCGCGCACATAGCGCTCCAGCGGCATCTCGCGCGTGTAGCCATAGCCGCCGTGGATCTGCAGCGCCTCGTCGGTCACGAAACCCGCCATTTCCGAGGCGTAGAGCTTGGCCATGGCCGACTGCTGGGTGAAGGGCCGGCCGGCCTGGCGCAGGGCCAGTGCCTGCATGGTCAGGCCCCAGGCCGCCTCCAGGCGCAGCTTCATCTCGGCCAGCTTGAACTGAATGGCCTGCTTGGTGGCGATGGGCTCGCCGCCGACCAGGCGCTGGTTGGCCCAGGCTACCGCGGCCTGGAGCGCGGCCTCGGCAATGCCCAGCGCGGTGGCGGCCACGTCCAGGCGGCTGTTGTCCAGCACCTTCATGGCGGTCCTGAAGCCCGTGCCCTCGGCGCCCAGCCGGTTGGCCACGGGCACGCGCACGCCGTCCAGCGACACTTCGAACGCATGGCCGCCGCGTATGCCCATGAGCTTCTCGGGCGAGGACACCTGAATGCCCGGCAGCTCGCGCGGCACGATGAAGGCGCTGACGCCGCGCGCGCCGGCGTCCATGTCGGTCTTGGCAAAGACCACCATGAAGGCGGCTTCGGCCGCGTTGGAGATGAAGTGCTTGACGCCCGTGATCACGTATTCGTCCCCTTCGCGCACGGCGCGGGTGCGCATGTCCGCGGGGTGGGAGCCGCCGCGCGGCTCGGTCAGCGCGAACGCGGCCAGCCACTCGCCGCTGGCGCAACGCGGCAGCCACTGCGCCTGCTGCTCGGCACTGCCGCCGAGGTGGACCGCATCCGTGCCCAGGTAATGGGCGCCGATCATCGACGAGGTGGCCGCACAGGCGCGCGAGATGGCCACCAGCGACATCAGCATGGCCGTGGGCGTGACGCCCGGGCCGCCCACGGACTCGGGCAGGTTCATGCCCATCACGCCCAGCGCCGCCAGGCCCGGCACATGGCGGGTGGCGGAAAACGCCTCTTCGTCCATGGCCCGGGCCACGGGGGCCAGGGTTTCTTCGGCAAAACGCGCCACGGCATCGGCAATGGCCTGGTCGTCCTCGGTGCTGCCCAGTCTCGGAAAGTTCATATCGTTCGCTCGCAAAGGTGAAAAAATGGATTTGCCGGGTCAATCGTCAATGCGTAGCCGCAACAGACCCCAGGGCGCCGGCCTCGCGCAAGGCGGCGATGGCTTCGCCGCTGCGGTCCAGCCAGCTCGACAGCAGCAGCTCGGTGTGCTCGCCCAGCGCCGGCGCGCGCTGCGCACGGTTGGCAGCCGCGCCGCCGAAGTGCACGGGCTGGGTGGGCAGGCGCAGGCCGGGCAGGCGCTCGTCCTCGACCTCGCGCAGCAGGCCGCGCGCCTGGGTCTGCGCGGACTCCAGCGCCTGCGCGATGTTCCAGATCGGCGCCACGGGCACGCCCGCGGCCTCCAGCCTGGCCACGACTTCGGCCACCTCGTGCTGCATAGCCCAGGCCTCCAGCGCAGCGCGCAGCGCGGGCTCGTGGGCCGAGCGGGCTTCGTCCGTGGCAAAGCGCGGGTCGCCCGCCAGCTGCGGCAAGTCCATGGCCTGCACCGTGGCGTCGAACAGCTTCTTGTTGAGCACGGCCAGCGCAAAGTGGCCGTCGCGCGCGCGGTAAACGCCGAACGGTGCCGACAGCGGGTGGCGGTTGCCCACGCGCCGCGCGGGCTGGCCCGTGAACAGGTAGCGCGACATGGAAGTCGCCAGAAAGCTCAGCGTGGTATCGAACATGGACACGTCCACATGCTGACCCTCCCCCGTGCGCCGGGCCTGCAGCAGCGCGGCCAGCGTGGCCCACGAGGCAAACAGCCCGGCCACCACGTCGCTGACGGCTTCGCCCACCAGCGTGGGCGCGCCCTGGGGCTCGCCCGTGGCCTCCATCAGCCCGCTCATGGCCTGCACGATGATGTCGTAGGCCGGGCGATGGGCCAGCGGCCCGGTCTGGCCGAAGCCCGAGACGCTCACATAGACCAGCCGGGGATTGAGCGCGCGCAGCGCCGCGGGCCCGATGCCCAGGCGCTCGGCCACGCCGGGACGGAAGTTCTCGACCACCACGTCGACCTGCTGCGCCAGCTCGTGCACCAGGGCCACGGCCTGCGGATGCTTGAGGTCCAGCACCAGGCTCTGCTTGTTGCGGTTCATCACGGTGAACAGCGCGCTCTGGCCGTTCCTCATGGGACCGATGGCGCGGTAGTCGTCGCCCTGGGGCGGCTCCACCTTGACCACCTGCGCGCCCAGGTCGGCCAGCAAGGCCGTGGACAGGGGCCCGGCCAGCACGCGCGTGAAGTCCAGGATGCGGATGCCGTCCAGCGGAAGCGGCTTGGTTGGGGATTTTGCAGCGGTCATGGCTTGGCGTGGTTCGTCTGGAAAGAGGAAGCCATGCTGCGCCCATACGGAATCAAAGGAAAATATTCATTTCCCATGCATTGGATTCGAAAAATTGATTCATATCAGCCTGCGCCAGCTCGAATACTTCGTGGCCGCCGCGCGCCACGGCAGCACCTCCAGGGCCGCACAGGCCCTGGGCGTTTCCCAGCCGTCGATCTCCAAGGCCATTGCCGATCTGGAGCAGCAATGGAAGGAAGCGCTGTTCGTGAGAAGGCATGCCAGGGGACTGGACCTGACGGCTGCGGGCGCGAGCCGCAGCCAGGAGGCCATGGCCCTGCTGGCCGCCGCCGAAAAGCTGCAGGAGCGCCGCCGGCCCAGCCTGTCGGGCGTGCTGCGGCTGGGCTTTCTGAGCACGCTGGGACCGCTGTGGATTCCGCAGATCCTGGCCCAGATGCAAAAGCGCCACCCCGACATCCGGCTGGAACTGGTCGAGGGCGACATCGCCTCGCTCACGCGCAAGGTCGAGCAGGGCGAGCTGCATGCGGCGCTCCAGTACGGGCTGGGTCTGGAGAGGCCGGGCCTGAGCACCCTGGCCGTGGCGGCCCTGCCGCCCTATGTGCTGCTGCCACAGCGCCATCCGCTGGCAGCGGCGGCCAGCGTGAGCCTGGCCGAGCTGGCCCGCTCACCCCTGTTGCTGATCAATCTGCCGCAGAGCCGGGAGTACTTTCTGTCGCTGTTCCGCGAAGCCGGCGTCACCCCCACCGTGGCCTACGAGTTCTCGTCGATAGAGCTGCTGCGCTCCATGGTGGCCAACGGCCATGGCGTCAGCATTCTGACCACCCGCCCGGCCGTGGACCGTACGCATGACGGCAAGCGCCTGGTCTGCAAACGCATCAAGGGCAGGGTCGCCCGACAGCCCGTGGTGCTCGCGGTGCCCGGCACCCATCCCTCGCCGCTGATTGCACCTTTCCTGGGCGTGGCCAGGAGCGTGATCGCACCGCAATAGTGCCTGGCGCTGCCGGCAGGACCTCTTTTTCGCCTTCGCTGCGGCGGCCTCCTCGGGTGCAGCAAAGGCCGCGGCAAATTGGCACGCCGCTTGCTCAAACAGCTGCGTCGGCCGGCAGTTCTACCGGTTAACCCTGAGCTTGCTGTCAGTCTCGGGTAAGCCTGTATATACATGCCTGCACAACAAAAACACACTGCGTTGTCCGCACTGGCTGCCAGGCCGACAAACCCATTTCTGCAACCTTGCTGCACACCCTGAACGAGGAGGGGCCCATGACATCGACAAACCCATTGCGTCGCATTCCAGCCTGGCCGGGCGCACTGCAAATGGCACTGGTTTCCGCCTGCCTGGCGGCCGCCGCGCCGCAGGCCGGAGCCCAGGAAACCAAGATCGTGCTGGGCATGTCCGGCTGGACCGGCTTTGCGCCGCTGACCCTGGCCGACAAGGCCGGGATCTTCAAGAAGAACGGGTTGAACGTCGAGCTCAAGATGATCCCCCAGAAGGACCGCCACCTGGCCCTGGCCTCGGGTGCGATCCAGTGCGCCGCGACCACCATCGAGACCCATGTGGCCTGGAACACCAACGGCGTGCCCATCGTGCAGATCTTCCAGATGGACAAGTCCTACGGCGCCGACGGCATTGCCGTGCGCAACGACGTCAAGAGCTTTGCCGACCTCAAGGGCAAGACGGTGGCGGTGAGCGCGCCCGGCACCGCGCCCTACTTCGGCCTGGCCTGGATGCTGCACAAGAACGGCATGAGCATGAAGGACGTGAAGACCGTGTCGCTGGAGCCCCAGCCCGCAGCCCAGGCCTTTGTCTCGGGGCAGAACGATGCGGCCATGACCTATGAGCCCTATCTGTCCACCGTGCGCGCCAATCCTTCGGCCGGCAAGATCCTGGCCACCACCATCGACTACCCCATGGTGATGGACACCGTGGGCTGCGACCCCAAGTGGCTCAAGGCCAATGCGCCCGCGGCCAAGGCCCTGGCCCAGTCCTATTTCGATGCCGTGGCCATGATCGGCGCCGACAAGGACAAGAGCTTCGAAATCATGGGCGCGGCCGTCAAGCAAAGCGGCGAGCAGTTCGGCAAGTCGGCTTCCTTCCTCAAATGGTCGGACAAGGACGCCAACCAGAAGTTCTTCGCCAATGACCTCGTGCCCTTCATGAAGGAATCGGCCGTCATCCTCAAGGAAGCCGGCGTGATCCGCAGCATCCCCGAGAACTACAGCGTCATGTACGACGCCAGCTTCATCAAGTAAGCGAGAGGTCGCCATGGAAGCGGTATCCCCTTCTGTTCACTCTGCACCCCCCACCATGACCAAGGTGATAACGCCTTCCGCACCCCCGGCGCGCAAACGTCGCATGGCTCCGCTGGAGCCCGTCAGCCCCACGATGAAGTGGGTGCTGGGCACCGGCTTCTTCGTGCTCTTCGTCGTGGTCTGGGCCATCGTCACGCTGGGCGGCTTCGTCTCGCCCACCTTCCTGGCCAGCCCCATGACCATGGTGCGCGAGGGCGTGACGCTGTTCACCGAGTACGACTTCCTGAACGACATAGGCATGACGGTGTGGCGCGTCATGGGCGGCTTCATCCTGGCCTCCGTCGTGGCCGTGCCCCTGGGCATCGCCATGGGGGCCTGGAAGCCCGTCGAGGCCTTCTTCGAGCCTTTTGTCTCGTTCTGCCGCTACCTGCCGGCCTCGGCCTTCATCCCGCTGCTCATCCTGTGGGCCGGCGTGGGCGAGACACAGAAGCTGCTGGTGATCTACATCGGCTCGGTGTTCCAGATCACGCTGATGGTGGCCGTCACCGTGGGCGGCGCGCGCAAGGACCTTGTCGAGGCCGCCTACACCCTGGGCGCCAGCAACACCGGCATCGTGCGCCGCGTGCTGATTCCCGGTGCCGCTCCCGGCATTGCCGAGACGCTGCGGCTGGTGCTGGGCTGGGCCTGGACCTACGTGATCGTGGCCGAGCTGATCGGCTCGTCCTCGGGCATAGGCCACATGATCACCGACAGCCAGGCGCTGCTCAATACCGGCCAGATCATCTTCGGCATCATCGTCATCGGCCTCATCGGCCTGGTGTCCGACTTCATCTTCAAGACGATCAACCGCCGCATGTTCGAGTGGAGCACGCTGTGATGGAGATGCCCCCCCTGAGCGGCTTCGCCGCTTCCCCCTCTCTCTTCGGGAGGTGGACGACACCTTCGCTGCGAGGCGGCTCTTGCTCGGTGTCCCTGCGTTGGGCCACGCCGGTTTCATACGCCGTGGATAGCGCCAGGCACTTCGGAGAATTGTGATGAATCTGTTGTCCATTCAAGGTGTATCGCGCACCTTCACCAGCCATAAAGGTACCCAGACCCAGGCCCTGCTGCCCGTGGACTTCGAGGTGCGCGAAAACGATTTCGTCACCATCCTCGGCCCCTCGGGCTGCGGCAAGTCGACCATGCTGCGCATCGTGGCGGGGCTGGACTTCCCGACCACGGGCCAGGTGCTGCTGGACGGCCAGGCCATCGACGGCCCCGGCGCCGACCGCGGCATGGTGTTCCAGAGCTACACGTTGTTTCCCTGGCTCACCGTGGCCCAGAACATCCGCTTCGGCCTGCGCGAAAAAGGCGTGCCCGAGGCCGAGCAGAAGGAGCGCAGCGACTACTTCATCGCCAAGGTGGGCCTGCGCGGCTTCGAGAACCATTTCCCCAAGCAGCTGTCGGGCGGCATGCAGCAGCGCACGGCGATCGCCCGGGCGCTGGCCAACGATCCCAGGATATTGCTGATGGACGAGCCTTTCGGCGCGCTGGACAACCAGACCCGCGTGGTGATGCAGGAGCTGCTGCTGGGCATCTGGGAGGCCGAGCGCAAGACCGTGATGTTCGTCACGCACGATATCGACGAGGCCATCTTCATGGCCAACCGCGTGGCCGTCTTCAGCGCCCGGCCCGGCCGCATCAAGGCCGACATCGCCGTGAACCTGCCCCATCCGCGCCACTACACCGTCAAGACTTCGCCGGAATTCATGGAGCTCAAGGCCCGGCTGACGGAGGAGATTCGCGCCGAAGCCCTTGCGGCTGCAGCACACTAGCGCTGTTGCAACTCTGCCTGAACCCATGACTTCCCGTGCCGCTCCCTCCCGCTCCGCTGCCCGTTCCGGCCGCGACGTGCCCGTCGCGCTGTACCAGCAGGTCAAGGACCACGTGCTGCAGAAGATCGGCAACGGTTCGCTGACGGCCGGCGCGCGCGTGCCCTCCGAGCAGGAACTGGTGCAGGAATTCGGCGTGGCCCGCATGACGGTCAACCGCGCGCTGCGCGAGCTGGCCGAACAGGGCGTGATCGTGCGGGTGGCCGGCGTGGGCTCCTTCGTGGCCGAGGAAAAGCCCCAGTCCACGCTGCTGCGCATCGCCAACATCGGCGAGGAGATCACCCAGCGCGGACACGACCACCGCTTCGAGCTCATCAGCATGCGCCGCGCATCGGCCTCGCCCGAGGTGGCAGCGGCGCTGGATCTGGCGGTGGGCGCTTCGGTCTTCCACCTGCAGGGCGTGCATTTCGAGAACGAGGTGCCGGTGCAGCTCGAGGACCGCTACGTGAACCCGCGCCTGGTGCCGGACTTCATGGAGCAGGACTTCTCGGCCGTGCAGCCCTCGGTCTATCTGGTGCGCAACGTGCAGTACGACCAGATCGAGCATGTGGTCGACGCCATCCTGCCCACGGCAGAGCAGGCGCACTGGCTGCAGATGGCGGCCGACCAGCCCTGCCTCATGCTGACACGCCGCACCTGGCTGCGCGGCGTTCCCATTACCTGGGTGCACTGCGTGCACCCGGGCATGCGCTACCGGCTCGGTAGCGCTTCCGCACGGACCCGGTACACGGCGGCTGAAGAACGCTGTAGAACAGGACTGCGCGGTTTTTTTTGACTTCTCAACTGTATAGACAGGTATAGCCATGAACCTCCACACCACTTCCGGACTGTCCACTTCCACGCTGGAACTGCGTCCCGGCCAGGTCACGCTGGCCCAGCTGCGCGCCATCCAGGGCGGCGGCGTGCAGCTGAGCATGGCCGCCAGCGCCTACGACGCCATGCGCGCCGCCCAGGCCCATGTGCAGCACATCGTGGATGAGGACCAGGTGGTCTATGGCATCAACACCGGCTTCGGCAAGCTGGCCTCGACCAAGATCGCCCATGACCGCCTGGCCGAGCTGCAGCGCAACCTGGTGCTCTCGCACAGCGTGGGCACGGGCGAGCCCCTGCCCGACCATGTGGTGCGCCTGATCCTGGCCACCAAGGCCGTGAGCCTGGCGCGCGGCCACTCGGGCGCCCGCCCGGAACTGGTCGACGCGCTGCTGGCCCTGGCCAATGCCGACGTGCTGCCCGTGATTCCCGCCAAGGGCTCGGTGGGCGCCTCGGGCGACCTCGCGCCGCTGTCCCACCTGGCCTGCGTGCTGATCGGCGAGGGCCAGGCCAAGGTCGACGGCAAAACGGTATCGGGCCGCGAGGCCATGCAGCACATCGGCCGCGAGCCTTTCGTGCTCGGCCCCAAGGAAGGACTGGCCCTGCTCAACGGCACGCAGGTGTCCACCTCGCTGGCGCTGGCCGGCCTGTTCCAGGCCGAAAGCCTGCTGGCCGCGGGCCTGGTGGCCGGCTGCCTGACGCTGGAAGCCATCCAGGGCTCGGTCAAGCCTTTCGATGCGCGCATCCATGAGGCACGCGGCCAGATCGGCCAGATCGCCGTGGCCGCCGCGGTGCGCGAGCTGCTGGACGGCAGCGCCATCGACCCGTCGCACCCCAACTGCGGCCGCGTACAGGACCCGTACTCGATCCGCTGCGTGCCCCAGGTCATGGGCGCCTGCCTGGACAACCTCAGCCATGCGGCGCGCGTGCTGGCCACGGAGGCCAACGCCGCCTCCGACAATCCGCTGGTGTTCGACAACGGCGACGTGATCTCGGGCGGCAACTTCCATGCCGAACCCGTGGCCTTCGCGGCCGACATCATCGCGCTGGCGATCGCCGAGATCGGCGCCATTTCCGAGCGCCGCATGGCCCTGCTGCTGGACACCGGCCTGTCGCGCCTGCCGGCTTTTCTGATCGAGGACAGCGGCGTGAACTCGGGCTTCATGATCGCCCAGGTCACGGCAGCCGCGCTGGCTGCCGAGAACCAGTGCCTGGCCAACCCCAGCAGCGTGACCAGCCTGCCCACCTCGGCCAATCAGGAGGACCATGTTTCCATGGCCACCTATGGCGCGCGCCGCCTGGCCGACATGGCCAGCAACACGGCCGTGGTCGTGGGCGTGGAAGCCATGGCCGCCGTGCAGGGCATGGATTTCGACCGCCGCCTCAAGAGCTCGGCGCTGATGGAAGCGCAGTACGCGCTGATCCGCAGCAAGGTCGCCTACCTGGACAAGGACCGCTACCTGGCCCCCGACATCGAGACCATGCGCCTGTGGGCGCTGGAAACCGACTGGCCCGCCGCGCTGCAGCGCATCCTGCCGAGCACAGCGCCTTGAAGCCGGCTCAGAAACTTCCGGTAAAGCGATAACGGGAGGCCGGATGCCACAGCGCCGACACCGATGCCACCTGCCCCTGGGAGCGCGTGGTGCGGCGCAGCACCAGGCAGGGCTCGCCAACCTCCATGTGCAGCAGCTCGGCCACGTCGGCGGCGGGCATGCGGGCCTCTATGGAGAACTGCACGCCCTGCAGCGGCGCCACGCGCATCAGATAGGCATTGGGCGTCTGGCTGCCGAAGTCCTGGGCCATGTAGTCGGGCGCGACCGCGGGATTGACATGGCGGTCCTCGACCTGGATGGGCACGTCGTTCTCGAAGTGCACCACCACCGAATGGAACAGGGGCTGGGCCGGGGACAGCTCGAACTGCCGTGCCAGGGCCGCGTCGGCGCGGCAGCGCTCGAGCCTGTGCAGCTCCCCGCGATGCACATGGCCGCGCGCCGCGATCTCGTCGGCGATGTTGCGCAGCTGGACCAGCGTGGACTGGTATTTCTGCTGGGCCACGAAGGTGCCCGAGCCCTGCACGCGCGTCAGCGTCTGCTCGTCGCTGAGCTCGCGCAGCGCGCGGTTGACCGTCATGCGGGCCACCTCGAACTGCCGGGCCAGGGCCGCCTCGCTGGGAATGGCGTCGCCCTCCTGCCAGGTGCCGCTCTGGATCTGCTGCAGCACATAGTCTTTGATACGTTGGAACGCCGGAACGGCCGCCGGGGAGGTCGCACGAGTAGGACTACGCATAGGGTTTGTTCGGATCAGAAAAGCGGTATAGACGATTGACGGTGCCCGGAGTAAAACACAAAATTGGTCTATACAACTCTAGATGAATTACCTAGAAGTTGTATGCATACAAAAGCACCTGAGGGACTGACGGAGCATCCATCCCATGAGCATTGAGACAAGCGCGCCGGTGGCAACCGGCCATATCGAAACAAGAACCATCGACATGGTTCCGGAACGGGAGCGCCACGGCTCGCCCTCCAGCCAGTTCACCCTCTGGTTCGGTGCCAACATGCAGATCACCGCCGTGGTCGACGGCGCCCTGGCCGTGGTCTTCGGCGCCGAGGCGCTGACCGCCATCCTCGGCCTGCTGGTCGGCAACATCCTCGGCGGCATCGTCATGGCCCTGCACTCGGCCCAGGGCCCGCGCCTGGGCCTGCCGCAGATGATTTCCAGCCGCGTGCAGTTCGGCGTCAAGGGCGCGGCCCTGCCGCTGCTGCTGGTCATCCTGATGTACCTGGGCTTTGCGGCCACCGGCACGGTGCTCTCGGGCCAGGCCATCAACCTGATGTTCGGCTTCACCAGCCCCGCCGCGGGCATCGCCATCTTCGGCGCGCTCACGGCCCTGGTCGCCATCGTCGGCTACCGGCTGATCCACGTGGTGGGCCGCATCTCCACCGTGGTCGGCATACTGGGCTTCGGCTACCTGGCCTGGCAGCTGTGCCACCAGTACGAGGTGGCCAGCGCCTTCGGCCTCAAGCCCTTCACCTGGACCAGCTTCCTGACCGCCATGGCCCTGTCGGCCGGCTGGCAGATGACCTTCGCGCCCTATGTGGCCGACTACTCGCGCTACCTGCCGAGCAAGACCTCTGCCGCAGCCACCTTCTGGAGCACCTTCGGCGGCAGCGTGATCAGCGCCCAGCTGGCCATGAGCTTCGGCGCGCTGGTGGCGGCGCTGGGCGCCAATTTCATCAAGAACCAGGTCGGCTTCCTGGGCGAGCTGGCCGGCCCGCTGGCCGTGGTGATCTACCTGGTCATCGTGACCGGCAAGCTCACGGTGAACTGCCTCAATGCCTATGGCGGCTTCATGACCATGCTGACCACGGTGAGCGCCTTCAACGACAAGCGGCAGTTCTCGCCCGCCACCCGCCTGGCCTACATCCTGGGCTTCGTGCTGGTCACGGTGCTGGTGGCCCTGCTGGCCAGCTCGCACTTCCTGGCCACGTTCAAGAACTTCGTGCTGCTGCTGCTCACCGTGTTCGTGCCCTGGAGCGCCGTCAACCTCGTGGACTACTACCTGGTGTCCCGGGAGAAAGTGGACATTCCCGCGCTCTACGACAGCCAGGGCCGCTACGGCGCCTACAACGGCGTGGCCCTGTTCAGCTACGTGCTGGGCATCGTCGTGCAGATCCCGTTCATCAACCAGGCCATGTACGAAGGCCCGCTGGCCAGGGCCATGGGCGGCGCCGACATCTCCTGGATCGTGAGCCTGGTCGTCACCTCGCTCGTCTACTACCCGCTGGCCAGGAAGACCATGCAGGTGCCCGAGCGCATGATCTACCCGGCCGAACAGCCCGCCCCCACGCTCGCCAGCGGCCGCAATGCCGCCTACCTGAAATCCGCCTCCGCCGCCTGAACCCGCCGGCCGGCCGACCCCATCCCACCTTTTCCCTGAAGGACACGACCATGAACGCCAACGACGCCATCCTCCAAGCCGCACAGGATCCCCGCTACGACGCCAGCCGCGTCATCCGCGCTCCCCGCGGCTCCACGCTGCACTGCAAGAACTGGCTGGCCGAAGCCGCCTACCGCATGCTGCAGAACAACCTGGACCCCGACGTGGCCGAGAACCCCAAGGCCCTGGTGGTCTACGGCGGCATCGGCCGCGCGGCGCGCAACTGGGAATGCTTCGACGAGATCCTGGCCCAGCTCAGGAAGCTGGAGGCCGACGAGTCGCTGCTGATCCAGTCGGGCAAGCCCGTGGGCGTGTTCAAGACCCATCCCGACGCACCGCGCGTGCTGCTGGCCAATTCCAACCTGGTGCCCAAGTGGGCCACCTGGGAGAAGTTCAACGAGCTGGACCAGAAGGGCCTGTTCATGTACGGCCAGATGACGGCCGGCAGCTGGATCTACATCGGCAGCCAGGGCATCGTGCAGGGCACCTTCGAGACCTTCGTCGAGGCCGGCCGCCAGCACTACAACAACGACCTGACCGGCAAGTGGATCCTCACGGCCGGCCTGGGCGGCATGGGCGGCGCCCAGCCGCTGGCCGCCACCCTGGCCGGCGCCTGCTCGCTGAACATCGAGTGCAAGCAGAGCAGCATCGACTTCCGCCTGCGCACCCGCTATGTGGACAAGCAGGCCAGGGACATCGACGACGCGCTGGCCCTGATCCAGCACCACACCGAAAAGGGCGAGGCCGTCTCCATCGCCCTGCTGGGCAACGCCGCCGAAGTGCTGCCCGAGCTGGTCCGGCGCGCCAAGGCCGGCGGCCCCCGTCCCGACATCGTGACCGACCAGACCTCGGCCCACGACCTGATCAACGGCTACCTGCCCGTGGGCTGGACCGTGGAGCAGTGGAACGCCGCCGCGGCCGACCCCGCCCAGCACGCCACGCTGAAGAAAGCCGCCGCGCAAGGCTGCGCCCAGCATGTGCAGGCCATGCTGGACTTCCAGGCCATGGGCATTCCCACGGTGGACTACGGCAACAACATCCGCCAGGTGGCGTTCGACGAAGGCGTGAAGAACGCCTTCGACTTCCCCGGCTTCGTGCCCGCCTACATCCGCCCGCTGTTCTGCGAGGGCAAGGGCCCGTTCCGCTGGGTGGCGCTGTCGGGCGACCCCGAGGACATCTACAAGACCGACGCCAAGATCAAGGAGCTGTTCCCCGAGAACAAGCACACCCACCGCTGGCTGGACATGGCGCGCGAGCGCATCGCCTTCCAGGGCCTGCCCTCGCGCATCTGCTGGCTGGGCCTGGGCGAGCGCCACAAGGCGGCCCTGGCCTTCAACGAGATGGTCAGGAACGGCGAGCTCAAGGCCCCCATCGTCATCGGCCGCGACCACCTGGACTGCGGCTCCGTGGCCAGCCCCAACCGCGAGACCGAAGCCATGAAGGACGGCACGGATGCCGTCTCCGACTGGCCGCTGCTCAACGCCCTGCTCAACACCGCCGGCGGCGCCACCTGGGTCAGCCTGCACCACGGCGGCGGCGTGGGCATGGGCTACTCCCAGCACGCGGGCGTGGTCATCGTGGCCGACGGCACCGACGAGGCCGCCGCCCGCCTGGGCCGCGTGCTGTGGAACGATCCGGCCACGGGCGTGATGCGCCATGCGGATGCGGGCTACGAGATGGCGGTGGAGGCTTCCAGGCGCCACGGGCTGAACCTGCCGATGGTGAAGTAACGTCACCCCCTGAGGCGCTTACGCGCCTTCCCCCTCTCTCGCTGCGCGGGAGGGGGACGACACCTTCGCTGCGAGGCGGCTCTTGCTCGGTGTCTCTGAGCTAGGCCGCGTCAGTTTTAGGTGGATTGATCTATAGCTCACCTCTACAAATTGCTTTCCATGCAACGTTTTGACCTGAACCAGATTGCGCCCAGCCCGTGGAAGAACGGGGGCGGCAGCACGCGCGAGATCGTGTGTTTTCCGCCGGGAGCGGGCATGGACAGCTTTGCTTGGCGCATCAGCGTGGCCACGATTGCCCAGGACGGGCCGTTCTCGGCCTTCCCGGGCATAGACCGGCAGATCATGCTGCTGGACGGCGACGGGGTTCAGCTCGTCAGCACGGCGGCGGGCATCGATCACGCGCTGCAGCAACGCTGGCAGCCGTTTGCGTTTTCAGGGGATGCGGCGCTGGACTGCCACCTGCTGGGCGGCACGTCCACCGATTTCAACGTCATGACGCGGCGCGGCCAGTGGTCGGCCCAGGTCGGCATCCATGAGGCCGAGGTTCAGCCCGGCCGCAGCGCCGCCGGCCTGTGCATGGTGCTGCAGGGCTGCTTTGCCCAGGGCGAAACGCTGCTGCATGCAGGACAGGGCCTGTGGTGGGATGCCGCCGGGCAGGCCCTGGCCCTGCTGCCTTGCGATGCGTCCAGCCGGCTGGTGCTGGTCCGCCTCGCGCAGGCCGGCTGAAAGAGCAGCAGCGCTATACAAACAGAAGCTGGCAATACATGAAGGATGTACAAATCAGTACGAATCCATATTGAAATATGGATACAGCAGGCGCCAGCAGCTATCAATTCAGAATCTACAAAGGAATCCACACCATGATGCAAGCCGCCCCGCCCGCCACTTCCGCCGATGGCCGCTGGCTGGACCTGCGCCTGGCGCCCGAGCTGTTCGCGGCCGATGTGCCGGTGGCCGACGGGCAGCCGGCCTGCATCGTGGTGCAGCAGGGCCGTATCGCCTGGGTCGGTCCGCAGGACCAGGTTCCCGCCATCTACGCCGGCCTGCCCGCCCATGAGGGCGGCGCCCGCCTGGCCACGCCGGGCCTGGTCGACTGCCATACCCACCTGGTCTATGGCGGCGAGCGCGCCAACGAATTCGCCATGCGCCTGGCCGGCGCCACTTACGAGGAAGTGGCCAGGGCCGGCGGCGGCATCGTCTCCAGCGTCAAGGCCACGCGCGAGGCCAGCGAGGAAGAGCTGATCGCCCAGGCCCTGCCGCGCCTGGACCAGCTGCTGGCCGAGGGCGTGACCGCCATCGAGATCAAATCCGGCTACGGCCTTTCGCTGGAGCACGAGCGCAAGCAGCTGCGCGTGGCCAGGCGCCTCGCCGAGCTGCGCGGCGTGACCGTGCGCACCACCTTTCTCGGCGCCCATGCGCTGCCGCCCGAGTACGCTGGCAAACCTCAAGGAAGCCAAGACTACATCGACCTGGTCTGCCGCGAGATGCTGCCCGCGCTGGCCGCCGAAGGCCTGGTCGACGCCGTGGACGTGTTCTGCGAGCGCATCGCGTTTTCGCTGGCCGAGACCGAGCAGGTCTTTCAGGCCGCACAGGCGCTGGGCCTGCCCGTGAAGCTGCATGCCGAGCAGCTGTCGAACATGGAGAGCGCGGCGCTGGCCGCGCGCTATGGCGCTCTGTCCTGCGACCATATCGAGCACCTGTCCGAGAACGGCATCGCCGCCATGCGGGATGCGGGCACTGTGGCCGTGCTGCTGCCCGGCGCCTTCTACACGCTGCGCGACACAAAAGTGCCGCCCATCGACGGTTTGAGGGCCGCCAAGGTCCCGATGGCCGTTTCCACGGATCACAATCCGGGTACCTCCCCGGCCCTGAGCCTGCTGCTCATGGCCAATATGGCCTGCACGCTGTTCAGGCTCACGGTGCCCGAGGCCCTGGCCGGCATTACCCGCCACGCGGCGCGGGCCCTGGGCCTGCAGCACGAGCAGGGCCTGATCGCCGCGGGCCGGCCCGCCAACTTCGTGCTGTGGCCGGTGCGCCATGCGGCCGAGCTGGCCTACTGGTTCGGCCAAAAGCCCGATTGCACCGTGGTGCGCCAGGGCATAGTCGCCCAGAGCAGCGCCAAGGCCTGAATCCGGGGAGCCTGAAAGGCTGACCGATGTCACACGAACAATTCCTCGATGAACTGATTTCCACCCTGGGCGCCGACGTGGCGCAGCGCGGCGCCGACGTGCCCGAGCGCTACCACACGGACTGGAGCGGCACGCCGCCGCAGCGCCCCCTGGCCCTGGTGCGCCCGCGCAGCACGCAAGAGGTCAGCGCGGCGCTGCGCCTGTGCACGGTGCACAAGGTGGCCGTCGTGCCCCAGGGCGGGCTCACGGGCCTGGCCGGCGCCGGCGTGCCCAGCCAGGGCGCCATCGCCCTGTCGCTGGAGCGCATGAACGCCATCGAGAACACCGACACCCGCGCCGGCCTGATGCAGGTGCAGGCCGGCGTCACGCTGCAGGCCGTGCAGGAAGCGGCCGTGGCCGCGGGCATGGTCTTCGGCGTGGATCTGGGCGCGCGCGGCAGCTGCCAGATCGGCGGCAATGTCTCCACCAATGCCGGCGGCAACGGCGTGCTGCAGCACGGCATGATGCGCGAGCAGGTGCTGGGCCTGGAAGTGGTGCTGGCCGACGGCACGGTGCTGCCCATGCTGCGGCCCATGATCAAGAACAACACGGGCTACGACCTCAAGCAGTTCTTCATCGGCGCCGAAGGCACGCTGGGCGTGGTCACGCGCGTGCTGCTGCGCCTGCGCGCCGCGCCGCAGGCCACGGCCACCACGCTGGTGGCCATGCCCGATTTCGACGCGGCCCTGGCCGTGCTGGCGCGCATGCAATCGCACTTCGGCAACGGCGTGGCTGCCTACGAACTGATGTGGGACAGCTTTGTGCAGGCCTCGCTGTCCTGGCTGCAGCTCGGCGCGCCGTTCGCCGAACGCCATCCGCTGCTGGCCCTGATCAACGTGGACGGCAAGAACGAATCCCAGCTGCAGGGCGACGTGCAGCAGGTGCTGGAAGAGGCCATGGAGGCCGGCGAAGTCGTGGACGCCATCGTCGCCCAGTCCGTGGCCCAGGCGCAGGCGCTGTGGAAGCTGCGCGAGGCGCCGGCCGAGCTCAACAACAACATGCATCCGGCCATCAACTTCGACGTGAGCCTGCCCCAGGCCGACATCGGCCGCTTCGCCCAGGCCTGCGAAGCCGCGTTCAGCGCGCGCTGGCCGCAAAAGCATGCGCTGTACTTCGGCCATGTGGGCGACGGCAACCTGCACGTCTCGGTGGACGGCAAGACCGTGGGCGGCACGCCCGAAGCCATCGAGGCCGTGGAGGCCGAGCTCTACCGGCTGGTGGGCGAATTCCAGGGCAGCGTCTCGGCCGAGCACGGCATAGGCCTGCACAAGAAGCCCTATCTGCAAGCCAGCCGCACGCAAGAGGAACTGGCCGCGATGCGCGCCATCAAGCAGGCGCTGGACCCCTTGGGCCTGATGAATCCAGGAAAGGTTTTCGACTGATGACTGACGCTCTGATCGCCTCCCTGGCGCGCCCCGAGGCGCGCCCCTTGCCCGCCTACAACGCAGGCCTGTCCAACGAAGCCGTGCGCGCGCGCTACGACGTGACCGACATCGCGCGCCTGGCGAGCAACGAAAACCCGTTCGGCGTCAGCCCGGCCGTGCGCCAGGCCCTGGCCGGCCTGGCCGACGATGTGGGCAACTACCCCGACGCCCATTGCACGGCGCTGCGCCGGGCGATCGCCGCACGCATGGACATCGAGGAAAACCGCCTGGTGTTCGGCAACGGCTCGGAAGACCTGATCAAGATTCTTTGCGAGGTGTTTCTCTCGCCCGGCGACCGGGTCGTGACCCAGCGCCCCGTGTTCGGCCTGCACGAGATCTATCCGAAGATGATGGGCGCCCAGGTGGAGCTGCTCGAGCTCGACGCCGAACTGGGCTTCGACATCGATGCCTGGTGCGCGGCCCTGGCCCGGGCGCCCAAGATCGCCTTCCTGCCCAACCCGTCCAATCCCGTGGGCTGCATGATGGATGTGGCGCAGTTCGCGCGCGTGCTGGAGGCCACGCCCGCCAGCACCATCCTGGTGGTGGACGAGGCCTATTACGAATACGCGCTGCATGACGAGGACTACCCCGACGTGCTGGCCATGCTGGCCGCGCGCCAGGGCCTGTGGATCGTGCTGCGCACCTTTTCCAAGGCCTGGGGCCTGGCAGGGCTGCGCGTGGGCTACGGCATGGCCGACAGCGCCGCCTTCGCCAGCCTGCTGGACAAGGTGCGCTCGCCCTTCAACGTGAACCTGGCAGCCCAGCGCGCGGCACTGGCGGCCTGGAGCGACCCCACGCACATGCGCGCCGGCGTGGTGACCACGGTGGCGCTGCGCGAGGCCCTGCGCCACGAGCTGCAGGCCCTGGCCGCGCCCGGCGGCCCGCTGCGCGGCCTGCGCATCGCGCCCTCGGTGGCCAATTTCCTGTTCCTCGACATCGGCCGGCCCAACGGCCCCGTGACCGAGGCGCTGCTGCGCCAGGGCGTGATCGTCAAGCCCTGGAAGGAGCCGGGCTTCGAGCATTTCCTGCGCGTGTCCATCGGTACCGAGCAGGACAACGCGCGCTTTGTCCAGGCCCTGCTGGCCGCCATGGCCCAGGCGGAACCCGCTGCTGCCTGATTTTCACCGCCCTCTTTCGAGCCGACCGCCATGACCGCATCCACCTTCGCCCCGCGCACCCTGTTTGCCGAAGACGCCCTGCTGCCCACGGGCTGGGCGCGCAATGTCCTGCTGAGCTGGGACCAGAACGGCCGCCTAACCGAGGTGCTTACCGATGTGGATGCGCAAAGCGGCGAGGCCGGCGAGGCCGAGGGTGCGATCCGGGCCGCAGGCCCGGTGATCCCGGGCATGCCCAATCTGCATTCGCACGCCTTCCAGCGCGCGTTCGGCGGACTGACCGAATTCCGCGGCCAGGCGCAGGACAGCTTCTGGAGCTGGCGCAACCTGATGTACGGTTTTGCCAACCGCATGACACCCGAGGCGCTGGAGGCGATTGCCACCTGGCTGTACCTGGAGATGCTGGAGGCCGGCTACACCTCGGTCTGCGAATTCCACTACGTGCACCACGACGCGGGCGGCAGGCCCTATGCGGACGACGCCACGCTATCGCTGGCGCTGCTGCGCGCGGCCCGCAAGGCCGGCATCGCCATGACGCTGCTGCCCGTGCTCTACCAGACCAGCGGCTTCGGCGGCAAGCCGCCGCGCGAGGACCAGGCGCGCTTCATCCGCAGCACGGACAGCATGCTCTCTCTTTTGCAGCACCTGGCGCCCGCCACGCATGCGCAGGGCGCTGTCCTGGGCCTGGCCCCGCACTCGCTGCGCGCCGTGCCGCCCGACAGCCTGCAGGCGGCCGTGGCCGGCCTGCACGCCATGCTGCCGCAGGCGCCCGTGCACATCCATATCGCCGAGCAGACCCAGGAAGTCGACGACTGCCTGGCCTGGTGCGGCCGGCGCCCCGTGCAGTGGCTGATGGAGCATGCGCCGGTCGACGCGCGCTGGTGCCTGATCCACGCCACCCACATGACGCCCGACGAATATGCGCGCGCCGCCCGCAGCGGCGCCGTGGCCGGCATCTGCCCCACGACCGAGGCCAACCTGGGCGATGGCATCTTCGACATGCCGCTGTGGCTGAAGAACGGCGGCCGCTGGGGCGTGGGCTCGGACAGCCATGCCACGGTGAACGCGGCCGAGGAACTGCTGATGCTGGAATACAGCCAGCGCCTGCACCTGCGCCAGCGCAATGTGCTGGGCGGCGGGCTGCAGCCTCAGGTGGCGACCTCCATGACGCTGCAGGCCGTGGCCGGCGGCGCCCAGGCCTCGGGCCGCGTGGCGCCGGGTGAAGTGGCCGGCCTCGTCGTGGGCCGGCAGGCCGACTTCGTCGTGCTGGACGCCGAGCATGTGGCACTGGCCGGCCTGCCGGCCGACAGCGCCCATGCCGGCCATGTGTTCGCCAGCCACCGCACTTCGGCGATTGCCGATGTCTGGGTGGGCGGCTGCCAGCGCGTGAGCCAGGGCCGCCACAGCGGCCATGAAGTCGCCAAGCATGCATTCATCCAGGCGCGCAGCCAGCTGCTACAGTCCGCCTGATTTTTCGAGAAAGACGCTCCTCCCATGAGCCCATCCATCCCCCCCCTTCATCTTCCACCAGGGCACGGCCCCGCTGCTGGTCTCCATGCCCCATACCGGCACCCATGTGCCGGCCGACATTGCCGCCAAGCTCACGCCCGAGGGCCGCGAAGTCCATGACACGGACTGGCACATGCCCGCGCTCTACGACTTCGCCAAGGCCCTGGGCGCATCCCTCCTCGTGGCCACGCATTCGCGCTATGTGATCGACCTCAATCGTCCGCCCGACGGCGCCAGCCTCTATCCGGGCCAGAGCGTCACGGGCCTGTGCCCCGTCGACACCTTCGACGACACGCCGCTGTATGCGAACAAGGCCGACGAGCCGGACGAAGCCGAGATCGCACGCCGCCGCGAGGCCTGGTGGCAGCCCTACCACGGCCAGCTGCGCGCCGAGCTGGACCGCATCAAGCGCGAGCACGGCGTGGCCATGCTGTGGGACGCGCACA
Source organism: Comamonas sp. w2-DMI (assembly GCF_040187735.1). Lineage (NCBI taxonomy): Bacteria > Pseudomonadati > Pseudomonadota > Betaproteobacteria > Burkholderiales > Comamonadaceae > Comamonas > Comamonas sp. w2-DMI. The sequence continues at coordinate 39,366 of NZ_JBANEL010000005.1, forward strand.
GCATCCGCTCAGTGCTGCCGCGCTTCTTCGAGGGCAAGCTGCCCGACCTGAACCTGGGCACGGCCGACGGCAAGAGCTGCGATCCCGCGCTGGCCCAGCAGCTGCTGGACATCGCGAAACAGGCGCCCGGCCACACCAGCGTGCTCAACGGCCGCTTCAAGGGCGGCTACATCACGCGCAACTACGGCCAGCCCGAGCAGGGCTTCCATGCCGTGCAGCTCGAGATGACGCAGTCCAGCTACATGCAGGAGCACATGCCCTTCGACTACCTGCCCGAAGTCGCCGCGCGCATCCAGCCCACCATGCAGCGCATGCTGCAGGCCATGCTGGCATTCGCCCAGGCACAGGCCAGGTAAAAGGCAGCGGCGGCCTAGCCGGCCGCCAGTGCCCGGCGCTGTGGCCGGCGCACCGACCAGACCGCGCAGCCAAGCGCCGCCGCAGCCAGCAGGGCGCCGGCCCACGGCAACTGCTCCAGCGCCGCTGCGGCAATGACCATGCCGCCCACTGCCGTGCCCAACCCCACGCCCAGGTGCATGGCCGACAGGTTCAGGCCCATGCCGGCCTGGGCCGTCTCGGGCCCGCTCGCAGCCAGATAGCTTTGCACCACGGGCGAAATCATCCAGCTCGCGCAGCCCCAGGCCATCATCGCGGGCACGAAGCCCGGTAACGTGCCAACGCACCAGGGCAGCGCCAGCAGGCTGGCCAGGTACAGCAGCGGCACGGCCACGATGGCGCGGCGCGGGCCCAGCGCATCGGCGACCCAGCCGCCGAGATAGCCGCCCCCAACGCCTGCGATACCAAAAGCACCGAACACCGGCGCCAGCCAGGCGGCAGGGATCTGCACCACCTGCTGCGCATAGGGTGCCAGGTAGGCAAACAGCGTGAAATGCCCGCCGATCATGAGGATGGAGACGGCCTGCGCGCTGGCCAGCCGCGCGTCGCGCAGATGCTGCAGATAGGCCGCAGCCGCAATGCGTTCGCTGCCGCGAAAGCGCGGCAGGCCCGGCCGCGCCAGCAGCAGCATGGCGCCGACCAGCGCCGCCAGTCCCGCGAACACAGCCCGCCAGCCCAGCCACTCGCACACCAGCATGCCGGCCGGCACGCCCAGCACCAGCGAACCGCTGATGCCCACGAAGATCACGCCGATGGCGCGGCCCCGTTGCCGCGGCGGCACCATGCGCGTGGCCATCAGCGTGGCGACCAGGCACGTGAGTGCGCTGGCCGCGGCCATGCCGATGCGCGCGGCCAGCAGCAGCGCATAGCCGTTTGCCAGCGCGGCGGTAAGATTGCAGGCGATGAAAAAGCCCAGCGCCGCGCACAGCAGGCGGCACAGCTCCCAACGGCTGGCGAACCGGGACGCGAGGGGCGCGACCGCTGCAAAGCTCAAGGAAAAGGCCGTGGTCAGCTGGCCGGCGATGCCCAACGGAGCCTGCAGGCCCTGGGCCAGTGCCGGCAATATGCCGACGGTGATGTTTTCAGCCAGCCCCGTGACGAAGGTCGCCAGGGCCAGCAGCCAGACGCGCGCGCTCATGATTGCTCCATGCGAAACCGGCCGCGCACCGGGTCCGCAGGCCCCGGCGGCCGACCGTGGTGGTCGAACACACCGGGTTTCGAGGCAGAGCTTCGGTTATCCCGCTAGGACCGCCATTCTAGGCGGCGCACAATCATGGCGTCCACCCGTCCAAGCCTCATGACTCTCCCGTTGTTCGATACCGATGCCCAGCCCTGCGCCCCCGAACGGCTGGACGAGGGCGCCCTGCTGCTGCGCGGCTTTGCCACGGCACAGGCCGGGCAATGGATTGCCGAAGTGCAAGCACTGCAGGCCGCATCGCCGTTCAGAATCATGCAGGTGCCCGGTGGCAAGTCCATGTCCGTGGCCGTGACCAGCTGCGGCGACTGGGGCTGGATCAGCGATGCCGGCGGCTACCGCTACAGCGCCGTGGACCCGCTGACCCGGCAGCCCTGGCCCGCCATGCCCGCGTTTCTTGCAGGCCAGGCCCGGGCGGCGGCGCATGCGGCCGGCTATGCGGGTTTTGCGCCGGATGCCTGCCTGATCAACCGCTACCGGCCCGGCGCCAGGATGGGGCTGCACCGCGACCAGGACGAAGCCGACTTCGCCGCGCCGATTGTGTCGGTGTCGCTGGGCCTGGGCTGCACGTTCCTCTGGGGCGGCCTCAGGCGCCAGGACCCGGTGCGGCGCCTGGCGCTGGCCCACGGCGATGTGGTGGTCTGGGGCGGGCCCACGCGCCTGGCCTACCACGGCGTCGGCCCGCTCAGGGACGGCCTGCACCCGCTGCTGGGCAGCGAACGCTGGAACCTGACCTTCCGCATGGCCAAGGCCCGCTATCCGGCGGAGCAGCCGTAGCCATCCTGCCGGGCACAACTGGTTTACCCACAACGAAGGCGTACCGGCGGCCTGCTTTCCTACAATGGCAGGCTATGAGCCAGCCGCATACCCTTTCCGCCCGCAAGCCCGCCTACACCCGGGCCCGAGAACTGCCCGCCACTCTTGCCAAGCGCCTCGTCATCCTCGACGGCGCCATGGGCACCATGATCCAGCGCTTCAAGCTGGGCGAGGCCCAATATCGCGGCGAAGGCTATGGCGGCCCCGACGGCGCGGGCGACCGTTTCAAGGACTTCGCCCACGACGTCAAGGGCAACAACGAGCTGCTGTCGCTCACGCGCCCCGACGTGATCCGCGACATCCACGAGAAGTACCTGGCCGCGGGCGCCGACCTGATCGAGACCAATACCTTCGGCGCGACCAGCATCGCGCAGGAGGACTACCACATGGCCGACCTGGCCTACGAGATGAATCTCAAGAGCGCCCAGCTCGCGCGCGCGGCCTGCGACAAGTACAGCACGCCCGAGCACCCGCGCTATGTGGCCGGCGCCCTGGGCCCCACGCCCAAGACGGCCTCCATCAGCCCCGACGTGAACGACCCCGGCGCGCGCAACGTGAGCTTCGAGCAGCTGCGCGCCGCCTACCTGGAGCAGACGCTGGCGCTGATCGAGGGCGGGGCCGACGTGATCCTGGTCGAAACCATCTTCGACACGCTCAACGCCAAGGCCGCGCTGTTCGCGGTGGACGAGGCCTTCGAGCAGACCGGCGAGGTGCTGCCCATCATGATCAGCGGCACGGTGACCGACGCCTCGGGCCGCATCCTGTCGGGCCAGACCGTGACGGCCTTCTGGCACAGCGTGCGCCATGCGCAGCCGCTGTCCATCGGCCTGAACTGCGCGCTGGGCGCGGCGCTGATGCGCCCCTACATCCAGGAGCTGAACAAGGCCGCGCCCGAGACCTTCATCAGCTGCTATCCGAACGCCGGCCTGCCCAATCCCATGAGCGACACCGGTTTCGACGAGACGCCCGAGGTCACCAGCCGCCTGGTGCACGAGTTCGCGGCCGAAGGCCTGGTCAACATCGTCGGCGGCTGCTGCGGCACCACGCCCGACCACATCGGCGCCATCGCCAAGGCCGTGCAGAGCACGCCCACGCGCCGGCTGTTCTACCCGGCCGAGGCCTGATTTCAGGCCAAAAAGGCCTGCAGCCCAGGCAGTACAAGCGCAAGCAGCTATCGGTTTCGATACATGAGCACCCCCATTGCACCCGCGACCGCGCTGCCCGCCGGATTGGGGAATGTGCCTGACCCCGCTGCGCCTGCCGCGGCCACGCCCGTGGCGGGCACGGTGCCGCCGGCCGCGGCCGTACCGGCGCCGGCTTCTGCCCCCGCCGCCATGCCTGCGGCCACCAGCGTCCAATGGTCGGCCCAGGCGCTGCAGGAGCTGCGCCTGCAGGCCTTCGAGCAGCTGATCGCCCAGCTTGCGCTGCAGATCCAGGCACCGGGCCAGCCCCTGGCTCCGGCCTGGCCCGCGCAAGGCCTCTCCGCCCCGCTGCAGCAATGGCTGCAGGTCCTGCTGCAGCAGATCGCCGTGCAGGGCCAGCCGCTGCAGCTGCTCGCGGCCCAGCCCGGCTCGGCGGCGCTGATACAGGCGCTCGCCCAGGCGCAGACCCAGGCGGCGGCGCAGCAAGGCCCCGAGTCCGGCGGTGCCGCCCAGGCCTCGGCGCTGCGCACGGCCGCGGCACTGTCGCCCACACTGGCGGCTGCGCTGCAGGCCGCCGCCGCGCCCTCTTCTTGCGCTGCAGCCCCTACCGCGCCTGCCATGCCGCCGCTGCAGAACTGGTGGGTGCAGCAGGGCACGCTGCTCACCCCTCAGGGCGAGCGCGGCTTTTCGCTGACCTTGCAGGTGCCCCCGGCCTGGGCCCTGTCCATGGGGGCAGCAACGCCTGCAGACAGCGCGCCGCAGGCAGCAGCAACGGCACCCGCATTGCGCCTGCCCTGGCCCGAAGGCACGCCGCTGCCGGCCTCGGGCCCCATGGCCCTGGTGCTGCAGCCCCAGGACCATCCGGCGGGCGCGCGTACCAGTGCGCTGCTATGGCTGGAGTTCCAGTCCGCGCCCGTGGGGGCAGCATCCGCGAACATCGCCACGCCCATGGCGCCGGGCAGTGCGGGCCTGCCGCTGTTCGCTCCAGCGCCGGCGCTGGCACAGGAAGTGCAGCAGCTGCTGCAGAACAAGAGCGATCCGTGGCTGATGATGGCAGCCGCCCAGGCCGCCAACGCCGTGCCCGGCGAGCGCCGCCCGCTGGGCGAGCACCGCACCCATTTGTGCACCACCGAAGGCTGCCAGTACCAGGGCCGCGCGCCCTGCGCCCAGCCGTTCTGCAACGAGATGAACCGCGTCTGGGCGGCGGCACGGCTTGAAAAAAGCTGAAGTGCCGGCGCACGCGGCGCCAGCCGCGAAATAGCCTCAGGCGCTGACGGCCAGTTGCCGGCCCAGCCGGCGCACCGCGGCGCTGATCGGCGCAACCAGCGGCATGTCGAAGCGCCGGGCCAGGCTGACCGCGGCCTGGCCCAGGGGGCCGCCGCCGATGATCACGGCCTGCGCTCCGTCGTCCAGGCACTCCTGCGTGGCCATGGCCAGCGCGTCCTCCAGGATGCGGGGCTCGGCCGCGAGGGCGCGCGGATCGCCGGGCGTGAGCTGCACGCCGGTATAGAGCTCGCCCAGGCCCAGCTGGCGGGCCTTGGCATCGATGGCATCGACCAGGTCGGGCGTCACCGTCGCGACGCCGAAGCGCCGGCCGCCCTCGGCGGCCTCCAGCATCGAGGCCTCGCAGATGCCGACCACGGGCGTGGCGCCGCTGAGCGCACGCACCTGGTCGATGCCGGGATCGCCGAAGGCGCTGATGATCACGCCGGCATGCGGCACATCGGCGCTGCGCCAGGCGCGCTCGACCTCGACGGCCGCGGCGGCCAACTCGGCCTCGTTCACGATCATCGACGGGCCGCCGTTGGCGGTGATGCCGACGACGGTGAAGCCCGCAGGCGCATCGGCCTGCGCGATGCGCACCATCATGTCGGTGGTGGCCTGGGACGAGTTCGGGTTGATGAGCAAAATATTGGGCATGGGCAAAAGTCGTCAGTAAGCCGGGAATCAGGCGGTGCGCGGAGCGGCGTCGGGTTCCTCGGCCAGCAGCGGCTCGGCATCGGGCGAGCGGCCGTAGGTTTCGGGCACGCTCTGGATGCTGAGCACGAAGACCGCGTACATCACGGCGACCATGCCGAAGACGCCGGCTATGCCTGCGCTCTCGAGCAGGCGGCCCGCCACCAGCGGCATGCAGGCGCCGGCGGCCGTGCCGGTGGCCAGGATGAAGGCCGTGCCGAAGGCACGCACGCGCGTCGGGTACAGCTCGGGGGCGAAGATCCAGATGGTGGTGTTGAGCAGCAGCACGAAGAACTGGAAGATGGCGCCGGCCACCAGCAGCATGGCGATGCTCTTGGCCGCGAAGCCGATGACCAGGGCCGCCACGCCGGCGCAGACCGCGCCGGCCGTCAGCACCCGCTTGCGCGGGAACTTGAAGCCCAGCGCCGAGGCCGCGATGGCGCCCAGCAGGCTGCCGCCCTGCATGATCATGGTGAACAGCAGGCTCTTGGACACGGTATAGCCCAGGCTGACGAGAATGGTGGGCATCAGCGTGAGCACCGAGATCTGTGCGCCATAGGCCATCCAGATCGTGACACACAGCGGAATGGTGCGCCGCGCCAGCGCGCCGCGAAAGATCTCGGTCACCCGCACCTTGGCCTTGGCGGCCGCGGAGGGGGCCTTGCCGTCGTCGGTGAGGAAGGGCGTCACCGGCGTGTTCCGGGCCGACAGGCGGCCGCAGGCCAGCTTGGACAGCACCACGTTGGTTTCGCGGATGCGGCCCTGCGACAGCAAAAAGCGCGGCGTCTCGGGGATGTAGCGGCGGTAGAAGGCGCCCAGCAGCGCCGGCACCATCAGCGCGACGAACAGCCAGCGCCAGGCGTTGTCGCCGGGGAACAGCGTGAACACCAGCAGGCCGAAACCGGGGGCCAGGAAGTTGCCCAGGCCGCCGGCGCCCACGTTCACCAGGCCCACGGCCGTGCCGCGGAACTTGGTGGAGCAGAACTCCGCCAGCATGGTGACGGCGATGGCGATCTCGCCGCCCAGGCCGAAGCCCACGACCACGCGGCCCAGCGCCATGACCGTGAGGTTGGGCGCCGCGGCGCAGATGCCCGCGCCGATGGTGAACAGCAGCAGGTCGACCGTCAGCATGGTGCGGCGGCCCCAGCGGTCGGCGATCAGGCCCGACAGGATGCGGCCGACGGCCGCGCTGGCGAAGGTGGCCGTGTTGAGCATGCCGATGTCGGCGGCCGTCAGCCCCCATTGCTCGCGCAGCATGGGGCCGACGATGCCGACGGCGTTCTGCTCGAACGCGTCGAACAGGCAGCCGATCAGGATCAGGAAGATGATGGTGTGGTGCGATCGGGTGACGCCGATCTGGTCGAGCGCCCGGTCGAGCTCGGCGACGCGGGGGGAATCAGGTCCGGAGGAAAGTGCGGGGCCAGCCATGGCAACTCCTGGGTTGGGACGCAGAGGAAGGGGTGATACCCCGCTGGATGACATCCAAATTTCATTGACTCATTTTTATGAAATTTGTATTTCATTTGCAGCCAATGTAGAAAACGCCTTGCCAGGGGTCAACGGGGTTTCCCCGCAACCGCAGGGCCGGCGCGGCGCCGGCTGTATCCCGAGGTCAGCGGCACGCCCGCGCACAGCCCTAGGGTCTGTGCCCATGACGATGTGAGCAGCTGCTCTCTATAATCGGTCGCACCGCCCCTCTTGCAGGGGCGTACTTTTTTGACCGGGGAGCGCAGCCAGCGGCCGCGCCTTGCATGCCCCGGTTGCCTTGCGGGCTGGCCTTTCCTCCCGGAAAGCCACGCCCTTCCCTCGCCGCCGCAGTCGCTGACCGGCGGCATCCATCATCGCCACAGGCATGCGCACAGGCCGCGCCGCGCAGGCTGCGCTGCTGCCATGCCGCCATTTCCATCAAGGAGTTTTCCCAGGATGCGTTGGAGTATTTGCCTCTCTCTCGGTTGTGCCACCCTTCTTTCCACGGCCCTGCCCGCCTCGGCCCAATCCCAGGTCAGCATCAGCGGTCTGCTCGATGCCGGCGTGTTCAGAAGCTTTGACAAGACCAGCGAGCTGGGCACCATCCAACGCAGCAATCTGGCGATTGCCGGCACGGAAGATCTGGGCGGCGGCCTCAAGGCCACGTTCCGGCTGAGCACCCGTTTCGACCTGGACACCGGCCTGACCGAGGACTTCGGCAAGAAGCCCTTCTGGCATGACGAGTCCACCGTGGGCCTGCAGGGCGGCTTCGGCCATGTGCGCATCGGCCGCGCACTGTCGGCCATGTGGTCGCAGGACTGGCAGTTCGACCCCTGGGCCAACTTCAACCGCATCTCCTCGCCCGCCTGGTACCAGTGGCACTACCTGACCCCGACGGACCGCGCGAGCAACAACGGCTTTGCCGAGTACGGGCGCATGGCCAACGGCATCTTCTACGATTCGCCCACGGTGGCCGGCTTCACGCTGCACCTGAGCGGCTCGCCCGAGCGCACCGAGGCCACGGGCCACCAGGGCCGCGGCTACTCGGCCTCGCTCAACTACGACCAGGGCGCGCTGGCCGGCATGCTCGCCTTCGAGCGCAACGGCAGCGGCGACAAGGACAGTTTCGTGGCCGGCAAATACCGCTTCGGCGCGGCTGCCGTGATGGCCGCCTACGACTACAGCCGCACGGCCGACGGCATCAGCAAGGCGCGCGCCGCCACGCTGGGCGCGACCTACCAGGTGGGCGCCACGACCTTCAAGGCCGGCTACGGCCGCCAGCGCCTGAGCGGCTCGGGCGACCAGACCAACCATTTCTACTCGCTGGGCGCGGACTATGCGCTGTCCAAGCGCACCACGCTCTACGCCAGCCTGGGCCGCAAGAGCTACGAGCGCGGCGCGGATTCGGGCACCGCGTTCGGCGTCGGGGTCTCTCACGCGTTCTGACGCCGCGTTGGCGCCACCGGGAAAGCCGTGCAGCCATCAGCCGCACGGCTTTTTTTCCAATGGATCAAGGGAATGGGCAGGCGGCATGCCCGCAGTCAGCGGCCTTCGCCTTCCACCACCTTGGCCACGCGCGGCGCCACGGCGCACATCAGCTCGTAGCCCAGGGTGCCGGCAGCGGCGGCCACCTCGTCGATGGGCAGCACCGCGCCGCCGGCAGCGCGGCCCCACAGCGTGACTTCGCTGCCCATGCCGGCCTGGGGCACGGGCGTTAGGTCCACGGCCATCATGTCCATGCTGACCCGGCCCAGCGTGCGCGTGCGCACGCCGTCGACCAGCACCGGCGTGCCCGTGTCGCAGTGGCGCGGATAGCCGTCGGCATAGCCGCAGGCCACCACGCCCATGCGCAGCGGGCCCTCGGCCCTGAACCGCGAGCCATAGCCCACGGTATCGCCCGCGCCCAGCATCTGCACGCCGATGACCCTGGAGGACAGCGTCATGGAAGGCTGCAGTTGCCAGCCGGCCATGTCGTGCCGGGGAAAGTCGGGCGAGCTGCCGTAGAGCACGATGCCGGGGCGCACCCAGTCGCAGCGCACCTCGGCCGCGTCGCCGCGCAGCAGGGTGGCCGCGCTGTTGCTGATGCTGCGCTCGCCAGGCAGGTCCTGCGTGGTGGCATGGAAGACCGCCAGCTGCCGGTCCAGCCCATGGTCCACGTCGGCATCGCTGAAGTGGGTCATGAACGAGATCTCGTCGACCTGCGGCAGCGCATTGAGGCGCGCATAGGCTGAGCGGTAGCGCTCGGGCGTGAAGCCCAGGCGGTTCATGCCGCTGTTCATCTTGAGGAAGACGCGGTGGCCCACCTGGGTCTTGTGCGCGGCCAGCCAGTCGATCTGCTCGTCGCAGTGCACGGCATGCCACAGGCCCAGGCGCGAACATACCTCCAGGTCGCGCGGCTCGAACACGCCTTCCAGCAGCAGGATGGGGCCGCGCCAGCCGAGGCTGCGCACCTGCTGCGCCTCGGCCAGGTCCAGCATGGCGAAGCCGTCCGCGGCGCGCAGCGCCTCGAACACGTTTTCGATACCGTGGCCATAAGCGTTGGCTTTGACCACGGCCCACAATTTGGCGTCGGGTACCGCGTGGCGGACCCGCTCCAGGTTGTGGCGCAGGGCTGCAGGGTGGATGGTGGCAGTAATGGGGCGAGGCATGCTTTTTTCTCAGTCGGACCCACGGGATTCTGGCACCACCGGCCGCAGCCTGCGTGATATAACCGCCAGTCACTTGCCATACTCCCTGGCATCGGCCCTGCCGGTGCCGCTTTCAGCTTATTCATGAAGCGCGGTTTCTACACCATCATGTCGGCGCAGTTTTTCAGCTCGCTGGCAGACAACGCATTGTTTGTGACCGCCGTGGAGCTGTTGCGAGCCAATGGCGCTCCCGAGTGGCAACGTGCTGCCCTGGTGCCCATGTTCGCCCTGTTCTATGTGGTGCTCGCGCCCTTTGTCGGCGCCTTTGCCGATGCCCTGCCCAAGGGGCGCGTCATGCTCATCAGCAACGCCATCAAGATGATCGGCTGCCTGATGATGCTGTTCGGCAACCATCCGCTGCTCGCCTATGCGGTCATCGGGCTGGGCGCGGCGGCCTACTCGCCCGCCAAGTACGGCATCCTGACCGAGCTGCTGCCGGCCTCGCAGCTGGTCAAGGCCAACGGCTGGATCGAGGGGCTGACCATCACCTCCATCATCCTGGGCGTGCTGGTCGGCGGCCAGCTCGTGGGGCCGACCATCTCCCACCATCTGCTGTCGCTGGACTTCCCCTATATCGACACCGGCATCGATACGCCGGCCGAAGCCGCGATCATGGTGCTGATCGCCGTCTACGCCATCGCCGCCTGGTTCAACCTGCGCATTCCGCTGACCGGCGTGCCCCTGCGCCCGGTGCGCCAGGACCCGGACAAGAGCCTGGCGGCCAACATCGTCGGCCTGCTGCCCGACTTCTGGACCTGCAGCCAGCGCCTGTGGGCCGACAAGCTGGGCCAGATCTCGCTGTCCACCACCACGCTGTTCTGGGGCGCCTCGGGCAATCTGCGCTACATCGTGCTGGCCTGGGGCGCGGCCGCCCTGGGCTACAGCACCACCCAGGCCTCGGCCCTGGTCGGCGTGGTCGCCATCGGCACGGCCATCGGCGCCGTGGTGGCCTCCATGCGCATGCGCCTGGACACGGCCACCAGCGTGATTCCGCTGGGCATCGGCATGGGCCTGCTGGTGGTGTGCATGATCTTCATCCACAGCCTCTGGGTGGCCGTGCCCTTCCTGATCCTGCTCGGCGGCCTGGGCGGCTTTCTGGTCGTGCCCATGAACGCGCTGCTGCAGCACCGCGGCCACAACCTCATGGGCGCGGGCCGCTCCATCGCCGTGCAGAACTTCAACGAGCAGGCCGCCATCCTGGCCATGGGCGCGTTCTACAGCCTCTCGACCAAGTTCGGCCTCACGGCCTTTGGCGCGATCACCGTGTTCGGCCTGGTGGTGGCCGGCATCATGCTGCTGATCGGCATCTGGCACCGCCGCAATTGCCGCGAGCACCCGATGGAGGTTGCGCGCCTGCTGGACATCGCGCGCCGCGACTGCCACTGACCGGCGCGGCTTGGGCCGCGCTCTTCCGATTCAATAGCATCCGGCGCTTGCCAGGCAAGCGCCGGATGCATTTTTCATGCTTTATGCACAGTCCGCTGCCCGTCTTCGCACTGCTGTTCAATGCCTTCATCTGGGGCCTGTCCTGGTGGCCGTTCCGCGCCATGCATGGCGCAGGCCTGCATCCGCTATGGGCCACGGCGCTGATGTACTGCCTGCTGCTGGTCGGCCTGCTCGCGCTGCGCCCGTCCAGCCTACGGCAGGCGCTGCAATACCCCGTGCTCCTGCTGCTGGCGGCCAGTTCGGGCCTGAACAACGTGGCCTTCAACTGGGCCGTGACCGTGGGCGACGTGGTGCGTGTGATCCTGCTGTTCTATCTGATGCCGGCCTGGGCCATTTTGCTGGCCTGGGCCATCCTGGGCGAGCGCCCCACCCCGATGGCGCTGCTGCGCCTGGTGCTGGCCTTCGGCGGCGTGCTGCTGGTGCTGCTGCCGGCCGACGCCTCGCCGGCCGGGCTGATGCAAGGCCTGTCCCTGGCCGATGCGCTGGCCGTGTTCGGCGGCTTCATGTTTGCGCTGACCAATGTGCTGCTGCGCCGCCTGCATGCCATCCCGGGCCAGGCCCGCATGCTGGTCATGTTCGCCGGATGCATGGCCATGGGCCTTGGCACGGCGCTGACGGCCCACGGCGCCGGCCTGGTACCGGCTTTTCCGGCCGTGCGCCAGGACTGGCTGGGCATTGCCCTGGCGCTGGCCGTGCTGCTGATGCTGGGCAACTGGGCGCTGCAGTTCGGCGCGGCCCATCTGCCATCCAGCGTGACCTCGGTGGTCATGCTCTCGGAAGTGGCGTTCGCCAGCGTGTCCTCGGTGCTGATCGCCCATGAGACGCTGTCGGCCCGCACGCTGCTGGGCGGCGCCTGCATCATGGCCGCCGCGCTGCTGGCGGCCCTGGGCAGAAGAAGGCAAGCTTGAACAGGCACAACCCCAACCAGAGACGCCGAGCAAGGGCGCCCCGCTGCAAGGGCGTCGCCTCCTTCCAGGGGGCAAGGCGCGCAGCGCCTCAGGGGGTCAGCCCAATCTTCCCGCCAGGATCAGATAGCCGGGCACCCACCCCGTCAGAATGCCCTGGGCGATGCACAGCACGCCGGTGAAGCGGTCGATGGGCTTTCTCAGCGCCAGCAGGACAAAGAACAGCGCCCACAGCACGGCCCAGGCCGCCCAATTGACGCCCATCCACCAGTCCAGGCCGGTGCTGGCGTCGGCCAGGGTATCGAGCGCGACCGGTACGGCCGTGACGGCCACGAACAGGCTGAACCAGCCCAGGCCGCGGCCGTCCGCCCCCGTGAAGCGGTTGAACGCCACCCACAGATAGGTGAAGGCGAACAGCAGCGTCAGCGCGCCGCTCTTGACGGTCTCTGCATTGGCTTCCGGGCCGAAAATGCTGGCCAGCCCTATGCACAGGGACACCACGCCCGTGAAGATGTTGATGACCCAGATTTCCTTGTCGGCGATGCGCCCCAGCATCCACAGGCCGTTCAGGAACAGCACGGCCCCGACGTAAAACAGCGATAAACCCAGCCACATTGATTCTTGCTCCCAGATGCGCGCCTGCTCCACGCGCAAAGCCGCCTGCGCCTCCGCAGGGGGGCCAGACGGCATGGAAGCGATCCATTGCAACGCGGGCGGGATTTTCCACCCGCAGGCGCATGGCCGGATGTGGCGGCATGCATTGCTTATGGCAAAAGACTCTTGCCTTGCATATGCATGCCGGATGTGGAATGGCTGCCGGCGCGCCGCAGGGGCATGCCGACAAGCCCGGCCGCAGGGCTCAGCTGCGCTGGCGGCGGCGAGCCCGTTCCAGCTGCTGCGCCACCTGGCGCGGGTTCATGCCGTACATCTCGGCAAACGCGGTTTCCGAAGACTGGCCGCTGAGGGTGTAGGCGCGCAGCAGGGCTTCGTCCTTGGCCGCGCGGGCATCGGCTTCGGCCAGGGCCTCGGCCACCAGTGCATTGGTCTTTTCGTCCTTGCCATGCACGCGCTCGGCATACTCCTCGCGTGACAGGCCCGAGGCCTCGTAGGCCATGATGATGCGGTTGCGCAGCTTGGGCGTCAGGTCTTCGGGCGAGCGCTGCTGGCGGCGGCGGAACACCTCGATCAGCGCATGGTGCACATGCTCGGGCAGGGTGGCTTCCACCGGCTTGCCGTCCAGGTCGTGGCGCTGCTGGCCGCTGGCCATGGCGGCCAGGTAGCGGCCGGAGCGCGTGTGCTGCTGCAGTGCGCTCTTGAGCGCTTCCTTGTCCAGCTCGGGATGGGCTGCCAGCAGGTCCTCGAAGATGCCGCGCTTGAGCGGCAGCAGCTGTTCGCCGAACAGTGCCGGATGCCACTGGGCCAGCTGGGCCAGCACGGGATGCGGGGGACGCGCAGCGGCTGCGGTGCCGGCGGCAGCCTGTGCCGGCGCACCCTGCGCATTGTTCTTGCGGCCTCGGCCGCCGCGGCGCGCGCGCTGGCGGGCACCGGCCTCGCCGCCTTGCGGCAGGTCTTGCGCCGCAGCCTGGACCTGTGCCTGGCCTTCGGACACGGCCTTCTGTTCTTGTGGTTCAGAAATGATTTCAGTCATGGCAAAGCCCGTGGGCTTGGGGAAACAAAACCCTGCATCATGCCAGCATTGGCATGCTGATGCCGGTTACACGCCTATCAGCGCCTCGTCGAGCACCTCGATCCAGTGGCGCACCGGCACGTCGGTGCCGTTTTGCAGGTGGACGATGCAGCCCATGTTGGCCGAGAGAATCGCCGCCGGCTTTTCGGGCGCGAAGGGCTCGTCCAGCGCCGCGATCTTGCGGTCGCGCAGCTGGTGCGAGATCTCGGGCTGCAGCACCGAGTACGTCCCGGCCGAGCCGCAGCACAGGTGCGACTCGGTGCGCGCCACGCGCACGTCGAAGCCCAGGGCGCGCAGATGCGTTTCCACGCCGCCGCGCAGCTTCTGGCCGTGCTGCAGCGTGCAGGGCGGGTGGTAGGCCACGGGCGCGGACGGTGCCTGCACGCGGCCCCGCAGCTTTTCGCCGAGCTCGGGCAGCATCTGCGGCAGCAGCTCGCTCAGGTCGCGCGTCAGCGCGCTGATGCGCGCGGCCTTGTCGGCGTATTGCGGCTCCAGGCGCAGCAGATGGCCGTACTCCTTGACAGTGACGCCGCAGCCCGAGGCATTCATCACGATGGCCTCCACGGCGCCGCTTTCCACCAGCGGCCACCAGGCGTCGATGTTGGCGCGCATCTGGGCCTTGCCGCCGTCCTGGTCGTTGAGGTGGAACTTCACGGCGCCGCAGCAGCCGGCCTTGTCGGCAATCACGGTCTGCACGCCCACGGCGTCGAGCACGCGGGCCGTGGCGTAGTTGATGCGCGGCATCATCGCGGGCTGCACGCAGCCGGCCAGCAGCAGCACCTTGCGCGCATGCTCGCGCACGGGCCAGGCGCCGGTCTCCTGGGCGGGCAGCACCTTCTCGGCCAGCGCTTCGGGCAGCAGGCCGCGCACGGCACGGCCCAGCTGCAGCGCCGGCGCGAACAGCGGCGAGTTCATGCCCTCCTTGAGCGCCCAGCGCTGCGCGCGCTCGCCCAAGGGACGTTCCACCTGCTCGTCCACGATCTTGCGGCCGATGTCGACCAGATGGCCGTACTGCACGCCGCTGGGGCAGGTGGATTCGCAGTTGCGGCAGGTCAGGCAGCGGTCCAGGTGCTGCTGCGTGGCACGCGTGGGCTTTTGCCCCTCGAGCACCTGCTTGATCAGGTAGATGCGGCCGCGCGGGCCGTCGAGTTCATCGCCCAGGATCTGGTAGGTCGGGCAGGTGGCCGTGCAGAAGCCGCAGTGCACGCACTTGCGCAAAATGGCCTCGGCCTCCTGGCCTTCGGGCGTGGCGCTGTATTCGGGAGCGAGTTGGGTTTGCATGGTGGGATCCGTTCTTTGTTATGGGTTGGACGGCTCGGACCGGGATCGCGGCATCCGCCCCAGCGGCGGCGGCAGGCGGGCACGGTCGGCCCACAGGGGCGGCAGCGACAGCACGCACAGCACCACGGCCAGCGGCACCACGAACACGAAGCCCAGGTGCTTGAAGCCCGCGGCCCCCGCCACGCCGCCAAGCATGAACATGCCCAGCAGGCCGGCGAACAGCTTGAGCCGCGCCTTGTTCGCATGGATCTGGCGCTCGGGCGGGCTGCCGTTGCGGTTCCAGTACATGGCGCGCCCCAGCTCCATGCCGAGGTCGGTGATCACGCCCGTCATGTGCGTGGTGCGGATCTGGGAAGACGACATCTTGGTCACCGTGGCGTTCTGCAGGCCCATGATGAAGGCCAGCAGCAGCACCGTCAGCGGCACGGTGAACGGCGTGGACCAGGCCAGCGTGGCCGCGCCCAGCAGGCCGAAGACCAGCATCAGGCCGGCCTCCAGCAGCAGGGGCAGCGCATAGCTGCTGCGCAGCTGGCGGTGGCGCGCCCAGTTGACCAGCACGGCCGTCGCCGCCGCGCCGCAGATGAAGGCCAGCAGCGTTCCGATGGCCCCCAGCACCAGCGCCGTGTTGCCCAGCACCAGGTTGTCGGCCAGCAGCGATACCACGCCCGTCATGTGCGAGGTATAGAAATGCACGACCAGAAAGCCGCCGGCATTCACCGCCCCCGCATTGAAGGCCAGCAGCAGGCCCAGGGTGCGGTTGCTGGCACCGGTGCGGTGCCTGTCGGTCAGCAGGTGCAGGCGGCGCATGGGCAGGGATGACAAGGGCTGCAAGACGCCTACCAGGCGCTGGCCAGCCGGCCGCGGTTGAAAATGCCCTCGGGATCGAAGGCCTGCTTGAGCCGCTGATGCAGGATGGCCAGGGCCGATCCCGCTGCGGCATCGAAAACGGGGGCTGCGCTGATCTGGCCAGCACTTTCAGCCCTGAAAAGCGTCGCCGAACCGCCGACGGAAGCCGCCAGCGCCTGCAGCGGCGCGCCCAGGCCGCGCGGCGCCTGCACCCAGCGCTGTGCGCCGTGCCATTCGATGAACGGCCCCGTGCAGTCCGGAGGCAGCGCCAGCACCGGCGCCGTCTGCGGCACCGACAGGCGCCACAGGCAGCAGTCGGCAGAGCGCTCGGCAAACCAGGGCAGGGCCTGCTCGCGGCAGGCCGCCCAGTCGGCCGCCACCTGGTCGTTGGGCAGCGGTTCTCCGCCGCACTCGCCGATCAAGCGCCGGCAGGCCGCCTGCACCGCGGCCCGGGCGCCGCGCAGGCGCAGGTACAGCGTGCCCTCGGTTTGGCCGGGCTCCTGCAGCCAGCAGCTCGCATTCAGCGGCAGGGGCTGGCCGCCCCACTGGTTGAGCCACTGCAGGGCCTGCTGCTGGGAGCAGGCAAAGCGCAGCGTGGCCTCGGCCGGCGCCACGGGCAACACCTTGAGGCTGACCTCGGTGATCAGGCCCAGCGTGCCCCAACTGCCCGCCATCAGGCGCGAGACGTCGTAGCCGGCCACGTTCTTCATGACCTGGCCGCCATAGCGCAGCAGCTCGCCGCGGCCGTTGACCATCTCCAGGCCCAGCACGAAATCGCGCACCGCGCCCACGCTGGCGCGCGCCGGGCCGGACAGGCCGGCAGCCACCATGCCGCCCACGGTGGCCCCGGCAGCGCAATGCGGAGGCTCGAAAGCCAGGCACTGGCCCTGTGCGGCCAGCGCGGCCTCCAGCTCGGCCAGCGGCGTGCCGGCCATGACGGTCACGACGAGCTCGCTGGGCTCATAGCTCACGATGCCGGCCAGCGCGCGCGTATCCAGCACTTCGCCCTGCAGGGCGAGGCCGTGGAAATCCTTGCTGCCGCCGCCGCGTATGCGCAGCGGCGTCTTGTCGGCGGCCGCGGCGCGGATGCGCTCGGCCAGTGGGTGGATCCGGGGAGAGGGGCTGATGGCTGAGTCCATGGCCCGCATGGTAGCGGCTGGCGCGTCCCGCCCCCATCCCCGGGTGCTTGATTTTTTTGAACAAGCACTGTGACGCGGATTGGACCGCCCTCGCCGCCCCTTGTCCGAGCCCCCGCCCGCAAAAAAGCCCCGCAGCTTGCGCCGCGGGGCCAACGTAATGAAACGGTACAGGGAGCTGGCCCAGCTCAGCGGGTGTAGGCGACTTCTCCATGCGAGGTGATGTCCAGGCCCTGGCGCTCGGACTCCTCGCTGACGCGCAGCCCCACGGTCAGCGCGGCGATCTTGTAGGACACCAGGGACACCACGCCGGACCAGGCGATGGTCAGCAGCACGCTCTTGACCTGCACCCACACCTGGTGGCCCATGTTGAAGCCTTCGGGCTCGATGCCGCCCAGGCCCTTGGCGCAGAACACGCCGGTCAGGATGGCGCCCAGAATGCCGCCCACGCCGTGCACGCCGAACACGTCGCACACGTCATCGACCTTGAGCATGCGCTTGAGGCCAGACACGCCCCACAGACACAGGGGGCCGGCGATCAGGCCCATGACGATGGAGCCCATGGGGCCGACGAGGCCCGCGGCCGGCGTGATGCACACCAGGCCCGCCACGGCGCCCGAGGCCGCGCCCAGCATCGAGGCCTTGCCGCGGTGCAGCGCTTCGGCCGCGATCCAGGACAGGGCCGCCGCGCCGGTGGCCACGATGGTGTTGATGAAGGCCAGGCCCGCAATGCCGTTGGCCGCGCCGGCCGAGCCTGCATTGAAGCCGAACCAGCCCACCCACAGCAGCGAGGCGCCCACCATGGTCAGCGTCAGGCTGTGCGGAGGCAGGGCCTCCTTGCCGAAGCCGATGCGCTTGCCCAGCATGTAGGCACCCACGAGGCCGGCCACGGCGGCATTGATGTGCACCACGGTGCCGCCGGCAAAGTCCAGCGCGCCGTCCTCGGCCAGCAGGCCGCCGCCCCACACCATGTGGGCCATGGGGATGTAGCTGAAGGTGAACCACAGCACCGAGAACACGATCACGGCCGCGAACTTGATGCGCTCGGCGAACGCGCCCACGATCAGCGCCACGGTGATGGCGGCGAAAGTGGACTGGAAGGCCACGAACACGTATTCGGGAATGGTCTTGAGCGCGGACGACAGCGTATCGGGCGCAATGCCCATGAGGAACAGCTTGTCGAAGCCGCCGAAGAACTTTCCTTCGCCGCCGAACGCCAGCGTGAAGCCGTAGATGGCCCAGAGCACGGTGATCAGCGAGAAGATCACGAACACCTGCGCCAGCACGGACAGCATGTTCTTGCTGCGCACCAGGCCGCCGTAGAACAGCGCCAGCCCGGGGATGACCATCAGGATCACCAGCATGGTGGAGGTCAGCATCCAGGCCGTATCGCCCGCGCTCAGCGTGGGCACTACCTCCACGGCGGCCGCAGCGGCAGGCGCTGCCGCGGCACCGCCGTCCTGGGCCAGCACGGAGGCGCAGGCGGCCAGCAGGCCCGCTCCCAGGCCCATACTCAAAAGCTTCTTGGTCATGGCAATCTTTCTCTGACGGATAAGGGGCTCAAAGCGCGGCGTCGCCGGTCTCGCCGGTACGGATGCGGATGGACTGCTCCAGCGACAGCACGAAGATCTTGCCGTCGCCGATCTTGCCGGTGCGCGCCGCGTCCTCGATGGCATCGATGGCCGCGTCGACCAGCTCGTCGGCAATGGCGGCCTCGATCTTGAGCTTGGGCAGGAAATCCACCACATACTCGGCACCGCGGTACAGCTCGGTATGGCCTTTCTGGCGGCCGAAGCCCTTGACCTCGGTCACCGTAATGCCCTGCACGCCGATCTGGGACAGGGCTTCGCGCACCTCGTCGAGCTTGAAGGGCTTGATGATGGCAATCACCATTTTCATGACGGACTCCTGAACGATTACATGGATTTGGACAGCGTCAGAATCAGACGCGGCTTGTTGACATCGCCGAAGTAGGAGCGCTGGGTCGCGCCCGTCACGGCGGCTGCCAGCGCCACGCCGGAACCGAAGTCGTAGGCGCCGCCCACGCTGTAGTCCACGTAGCTGGGAACGCCCAGGCTACGGATGTCGCTGGAGAAATGCGTGTAGCCCACCGATGCCTTGAACGTGACCTTGGGCATGACCTCCTGGCTGAAGGCGAACTGCAGATAGCCGGTGTTGCGCCCCTTCAGGCCCGAGCCGTCGCGGGCGCCGGCCCAGCCGAAATAATCCTTGGAGACCGTGTGCGAGTACTTGGCCGTGAACGGCCCGTAGGTGGCGGCGCCATACAGCTCCGTGGTGTTGCCGCGCGCATTGCCGGGGTAGACATAGGTCAGCATGCCCAGGTCCCAGTCCACGTCGGCGGCCTTGAACTTGTAGCCGCCGTAGAAGTCGCTTTCCAGCGAGTTGCCGGGCAGCCAGTCCACCGTGGAATTCCAGTTGCCCACATACCAGCCGCTGTCGCCAAAGCTGTAGTCGAAGCCGCCCTGCAGCGCGGGCTTGACGGCCTTCTTGCGGCTGCTGTCCTGATCCTGGCCGCGGAACTTGTAGTTGCTGGTCAGCGCCACGTTGGCCGTCAGTTCGGCGTGGGCCCACAGCGGAGACATCACGGCACATGCCAGGGCAGCGGTCTTGGCGAAGGTTGTGAAACGGATGGCAGCGAGACGGGGCATTCTGGGTTCCTCCGGTTTGCAAAAAAATTTGTCACAACGGATAAAGCACAGACCGTGCCAGCTGGCGCAGGCCCTGCGCCGCCCCCTGCCTTCTCCCCGCAGGCGCTGGGAAGGCCGGCTCCCATGCACCGCTTCTGTGCACAAGCGGTGCACCGTTTCGCGCAAGCCGCGCCAGGCCGGGCCGGGCGAGCGAGCGGCACCAAAACAGTGCATCCACGGGCGGCCTGGAGTGCGGTGCACCTTTGTTGACATGCATCGACCAGAGCAGGGACAATCGGGCCCCCTCCTGGCACGGACTCGATCCAGCCGGAAATGAAAGCTTCCCCAGCTTTCAGCCGGCTTCAGGTTTTCCAGTCCCGATCCCCGTGCCTTTGTGCGCCAGCACGTCTCCTTGCCAACCCCGTTGGTGTCTCCCTGAATACCGGCCCGGACCTCGCGTCTGCGGCGGCCTGTTCATTCATCCCATCCTTGTTGTTTATTCGGAGCCTCGAATGCTTATTCGTCTGTCCAAATCCGCCATGGTGCTCGCCATGGCCTTCTTCGCCACGCTGGTCGCCTTCGGCAACATCACCGACTACGCCACCAATTTCGCCTTCGTGCACCACGTGTTCCTGATGGACACCACCTTCCCGGGCAACGGCATCATGTACCGCGCGATCCAGCAGGAATGGGTGCACCATGCCGGCTATATCGGCATCATCACGCTGGAGACCCTGACGGCGGTGCTGTGCTGGATCGGCGGCGCGAGGCTGCTCAAGGCGCGCAACGCGGCGCCCGGGGCTTTTCGCGCCGCCAAGAACTGGGCCATTGGGGGCCTGACCCTCGGTTTCCTGACCTGGCAGGTGGCGTTCATGTCCGTGGGCGGCGAATGGTTCGGCATGTGGATGTCCAAGCAATGGAACGGCGTGCCCGACGCCTTCCGCTTTTTCATCACCTTGCTGATGGTGCTCATCTACCTCACCATGGATAACGACGCGCTGCCCGGGCAGGACGCAGCGGCCCGCGGCATGCATGCACCGCAGTGACGCAAAAAAAAAGCCTGCCGGCATGCCGGCAGGCCCGAAGTCCGGGAGCGCAGTTTCAATAGCTGGCCTGGGGCAGCTCCGCCCTGGTGAACACCAGTGAAACCCTGGCTTCTTCGGGAATCGGCGGCAGCGCCGCGTTCCACGCCTGCCAGGCTTGGCGCAGTTCGGCCAGCCGCCCGGGCTCGCGTTCGCGCAGATTGGCGCGCTCGCGCGGGTCGGCCGCGAGGTTGAACAGGTATTCGATGCCTTCGACCTGCAGGTATTTCCAGTCGCCGCGCACCAGCGCGCGCTGGTCGCGGTGCTTCATGCGCCAGGCCAGGTCGCGCTGCGGATTCCATTGCGCATCGTCCATCAGCGGCAGCAGGCTGATGCCGTCCAGCGGATAGTCCGGATGCGCGGCCACGCCGGCCGCGGCCAGGAAGGTGGCGCTCCAGTCCATGGTCAGGTTGGGCACGTCGCTGACCGCGCCCGGTGCGATGCGTGCCGGCCAGCGCGCCAGCAGCGGCACGCGGATGCCGCCTTCGAGCAGGTCCATCTTCTGGCCCACGAAGGGCCAGTTGTTGGAAAAGCGCTCGCCGCCGTTGTCGCTGGTGAAGACGATGAGCGTGTTCTCGGCCATGCCTTTCTTCTCGAGCGCATCGAGCAGCCAGCCTATGCCTTCGTCCATGTGATGGATCATGCGCTGGTAGGTTGCGATGGAGCCGCCGTCGGTGTGCTTGCCGATGCCCGCGATGCGCAGCGACTCCTCGCGGTCCTCGCGCGTCAGCCAGGGCCAGTGCGGCGCGCTGTAGTGCAGCGACAGGAAGAAGGGCCTGTCGGCCGTCTGGCGCTCGACGAAATCCACGGCGCGGCGGCTCAGCAGGTCGGTCAGGTAGCCGTCCTCCTCGTGCGGCTGCTCGTTGAGCCAGAAGTCGGGGCGCCCGCGCGGATCGCAGTGCGCGAAATAGTCGGCCCCGCCCGCATGGAAGCCGTAGAACTCCTCGTAGCCCGACAGGCGCGGGCCGAAATGCGGCGGATAGCCCAGGTGCCACTTGCCCACCAGGGCCGTGGCATAGCCGGCGTCGCGCAGCAGCGAGGCCACGGTGGGATGGTCGGGCGGCAGGCCCAGCACCTTGTCGCCGTGCACGCTGGCAATCGGCTCCTCGGCCGCGCCGCGCAGCCGGTACTGCCAGCGCCCCGTGGCCAGCGCAAAGCGCGTGGGCGAGCACACGGCCGAGTTGGAATAGCCGCGCGTGAAGCGCAGGCCCTGGGCCGCCATGGCGTCCAGGCGCGGCGAGACGTCGCAGGCATTGTTGTGCGCATCGCGCGCGCCGGTGCAGCCCAGGTCGGCATAGCCGAGGTCGTCGGCCAGGATGAAGATCAGATTGGGGCGGGGATCAGCCATGGTGAAAAGAAATATGCAAAGCCGTCCCGGCGAACCGGAGCGCCATGCGTTTGGTTTCAAAAACAGAAGCAGCTACCGCTTGATTCACATCGACTTCAAGACATTTTCAGCATGAAATCCATGCAGGTTCTGCGTCAGCCGCTCCTCAATTCATAAGCCCTCAACGCTTCACGGCTTGAAGCCCGAGCGCTGGACCACGGGCGCCCACTGGGCGCGGTAGGCCCGGAGCATGCGCGCGGTTTCCTCGGCGCTGCTGACCACGGGCACCAGGTTGGAGGCCACGAACTTCTGCTGCGTGTCCGCATCCTTCATCACCTCCTGCACCAGCTGCGACAGGCGCTGCACCGTGGCCGGCGCCATGCTCTGCGGGGCGAACAAGGTGTTCCAGCCCGTACCCACGAGGTCCACGCCCAGCTCCCTGAGCGTGGGAATGCCCGGCGCCATCGGGCTGCGCTTTTCGCCCGAGGTGGCCAGCACGCGCAGCTTGCCCGCTTCGTGCTGGGCGATCTGTGTGTCGAGGGTGTCCACGGCGATCGGCACCTGGCCGCCCATCAGGTCGGTGAGCAGCGGACCCGAGCCCTTGTAGCCCACGACCTCCACGGGCACCTTGGCCGCCTCGCCCAGCATCAGCGCGAAAAAGTGCGGCAGGCTACCCGTGGCCGGCACGCCGAAGTTGGCCTGCTGCGGATTGGCCTTGAGCCAGGCGAACAGATGCGACAGCTGCTTGACCGGCACGGCGCTGGCCACGGCAAGGCCGAATTCGTAGCGGTTGACCTCGCTGACCGGGCGGAAGTCCTTCTCGGGGTCGTAGCCGGAGTCGGCAAACACCAGCGGCGCCACCACCATGGCGGCCGGATTGGCCAGCAGCAGCGTGGGCTGGGAGGCCGGCAGGTTCTTCACCTGCTGGGCCGACAGACGCCCGCCCGCGCCGGGCTTGTTTTCCACGATCACCGGGCTGCCCATGCGGGCCTGCAGCTTGTCGGCCACGATGCGGGCCACGCGGTCGGTGGCGCCGCCGGGCGGATAGCCGACCACGATGCGCAGCGGCGCCTTGTTCGGGAACAGCGCTTCCTCGGCACGCGCCTGCGCGCTGGCTGCGGCCGCCGCCATGCCGGCGCACGCCAGCATGCGGACCAGGGTTCTTCTTTGCATCGTCATAGATCTCCCGCGACATCGCCGAAAAAATGCAGTGTAGGCCAGCCCGCCGGCCATGCCGGACCTGGGCAACGCGCCTTTTCAGCGCGCTGCCGGCGCGATTGCGGCGCAGCCTCCGGCCTTTTCATCAATCCGTCTTGAGCTGGATCCTGCGCGCCAGCGCACCCCATTTGTCGGAAAGCTCGCGGGCCTTGGCCTGGGCCTGTTCGGGGCTCGACCCGACCATCTCGATGTCCACGGACTTGACCTTCTCCTGCTGCTCCGGCGAGCGGATGGCTGCATCCATGGCCGCGAGGAAACGCTTCTGGATCTCGGGCGGCACGCCCTTGGGCGCAGCCAGGAACAGCCAGAAGGTGCCGTCGAACTCCGGATAGCCCGACTCGGCAATCGTGGGCAGCTTGGGCAGCAGCGCCGAGCGCTGCCTGCCCGAAGTCGCCAGCGCCGTCACACGCCCGCTCTGGATCTGCGGCAGCGCAGTGGGCGCAGCCAGAAAGCCGCAATCCACCTGGCCTCCCATCAGGTCCTGCATGGCGGGCGCCGGCCCCTTGTAGGGGATGTGCACCATCTTGACTCCGGCGGTGCTCAGCAGCGACTCCATCACCAGGTGCCCGGGCGAGCCTGCGCCGCCCGTGGCATAGGTCAGGTCGCGGGTCTTGGCCGCGTCGATCATGTCCTTGACGGTCTTGAAGCCCAGCCTGGGGTTGCAGACCAGCGCCTGCGAGAAGCGGGCCGCGGCATTCAGGGGCACCAGCGCATCGCTCTGGTAGCCGATGTTCTTGTAGATGTGCTTGTTGACGGTGATCACCGGGTCCATGGCCCAGAGCCAGGTGTAGCCGTCGGCGGCCGAGCGGGCGGCCTCGGCCGCGCCGATGTTGCCGTTGGCGCCGGGCTTGTTCTCCACGACCACGGCCTGCCCCAATACGCCCTGCACGGCCGCGGCAATCGGACGGATGGCGATGTCCGAAGGCCCGGCCGGCGGATTGGGCACGATGATGCGTATGGGCTTGCTGGGCCAGGCATCGGCGGCCTGCGCCGCCGCCCACCAGGGGCTGGCCAGCAGGGCCGCGATGCCGGCGATGCGGCCGGCAAGGCGGCCGGCGCGGCGCAAAGAAAGGGGGCTGGGCATGGGTTGTCTCCTCGCTTGTCGTTTGCGCCACTGTAAGCAGCCTCCCCATAATGGATCTAATCCATCATTCCTAGAGAAAACCCACAGGCACGACCCATGGCTGACGACAAGGCCTCTGCGGCCCCGCTCCATCCCTGGCAGCAGGCATCCACGCTGGACGACATGTTCCTCTACCACCTGGCCCGCCTCATGGGCTCGGCCGGCAGCATGGTGGTGCGCCTGTGCGAAGGCGGCTTCGGCATCACGCGCCGCGAATGGCGCATGGTCGGCCTGCTGGCCGACATCGGCCCCATGCGCCCCTCCGAGCTGGCCGAGCAGGCCCAGCTGGACCGGACCCGCACCTCGCGCGCCATCTCCGCCCTGGTGGCCAAGGGCCTGGTGAGCAAGCACGGCCTGGCCGGCGATGCGCGCCAGGCGCTGCTGCAGCTCACGCCTTCGGGCCGGGCGCTGCATGCCGAGCTGTTTCCCCAGGTCCAGGCCATCAACCGGGAACTGCTGCGCGATGTGCCGCAGCAGGAGCTGGAAGCCGTGTCCCGGGCCTTCGCCCGCATCCGGGAGCGCGCGGCCGCCATGCAGCAGCAGGGCAGCATTCCCAAGGCGCCGCGCAACCGCAGCCAGCAACGCCCCGCCGGCAAGCCGTGACAAGCCCTCTTGCCCGCCGGCCGCACGCGCGCATAAGCTAGGCGCCAACCCCGCTATGCCAAAGAGAGGCCCATGAGTCTTGCGCTGATCCAGAGTCGTGCCCTGCTGGGGCTGGAGGCCCCGGGCGTCACCGTGGAGGTCCATCTGGCCAACGGCCTGCCGTCGTTCACGCTCGTGGGCCTGGCCGATGTGGAAGTCAAGGAGGCGCGTGAACGGGTGCGCGCCGCCATCCTCAATGCGGGGCTGGAGTTCCCGTCCAACAGGCGCATCACGGTCAACCTCGCGCCGGCCGACCTGCCCAAGGATTCGGGTCGCTTCGATCTGCCGATCGCGCTGGGCATTCTTGCAGCCAGCGGGCAGATCGACGCCCGGCGCCTCAAGGACTTCGAGTTCGCGGGCGAGCTGTCGCTGACCGGCGCGCTGCGCCCCGTGCGCGGCGCTCTGGCCACGGCCCTGGCCCTGCAGCGCCAGCAGCAGACGGCGGCACTGGTACTGCCGCCCGGCAGCGCCCAGGAAGCGGCCTTTGTTCCCTCGGCCCAGGTATTCTGCGCCCACCACCTGCTCGACGTGGTGGCGCAGTTCTTGGCCCATGTATCGCCGGTTGCGGCGGATGCCGGGGAAACGCCCGCTGCGCCACCGGACGACGGTGCCTGCGGTGCAGCCGGCTGGCACCGCGTGACGGCGACGCCGCCCGCCCCCGTGACGGATGCACCCGACCTGCGCGATGTGCGCGGCCAGGCCCAGGCCAAGCGCGCGCTGGAGATCGCCGCGGCCGGCGCGCACGGGGTGCTGATGGTCGGGCCACCGGGCTCGGGCAAATCCATGCTCGCCCAGCGTTTCGCGGGCCTGCTGCCGCCCATGACGGACGGAGAAGCGCTGGAAACCGCGGCCATTGCCAGCCTCGGCGGCCGCTTCAGCCCCGAGCGCTGGCGCCAGCGCCCGTTTGCCGGGCCCCACCATACGGCCAGCCCCGTGGCCCTGGTGGGAGGAGGCTCGCCCCCAAGACCCGGAGAGGTCTCGCAGGCCCACCATGGAGTGCTGTTTCTGGATGAGCTGCCCGAGTTTGCCAGGAGCGCGCTGGAGGCCTTGAGAGAGCCTCTGGAAACCGGTTGCATCACCATTGCGCGCGCAGCGCAGCGTGCGGAATTTCCCGCGCGCTTTCAGCTCGTCGCAGCCATGAACCCCTGTCCCTGCGGCTACTGGGGCTCGCGCGTGCGCGCCTGCCGCTGCACGCCCGACCAGGTGTCGCGCTACCAGGCGCGCATCAGCGGGCCGCTGCTGGACCGCATCGACCTGCATGTCGAAGTCGCGGCCCTGCCCGCACAGGAGCTGCTCGAAGCCCCTGGCGGCGAGTCCAGCAGCGAAGTGCGCGCCCGCGTGGAAGAAGCGAGAAATGCCGCCATGCAGCGCCAGGGCATGCCCAACCATTTGCTGCAGGGTGCGCTGCTCGACGCCCATCTGCAGCTCCAGCCCGAGGCCCTGCAGTTCGCCCACAAGGCCGCAGCCAAGCTGGGCTGGTCGGCACGCGCCACGCACCGCACGCTCAAGGTTGCCCGCACCATTGCCGACCTGGCCGGCAGCACGGCGATTGCGCCGGTCCATGTGGCCGAGGCCATGCAGTACCGCCGTGCGCTCATGCAGGCATAGGCTCGGCCTGCCGCCGGTGTACCCGCTGCGCCGGCCCCGGCTGGACGTGTTCGCCGGCCGCGATGCCCTGTGCATGGATGCCCAGCAGCTGCGCGAACGCACGCAGGGCCGGCGACCAGCCCGCGACGGAGCCGGTGACGAAGCAGGTGTCCACCCACGCGAATTCCTCGGCCAGCCCGGGCGGCAGCGAAATCCAGTGCACGCCGAAACGCTGCTGCTGCGCCTCCACCAGCGCGCGCGACAGCAGCGCATAGCCCATGCCGGCAGCCACGCAGCCGAGGATAGTGTCCAGCATGCCCAGCTCCATGATGCGCACCGCCGTCACGCCCTGCGAGGCCATGAGCAGCTCCACGCGCTGGCGGTAGCTGCAACCCTGGCGGAAGGCCAGGAACACCGATGCGCAGAATTCCTGGGGCGTTGGAAAGCGCGTGAGCGGCTGGCCGCTGACCAGCACCAACTCCTCGCGGAACACCGGCCAGGACTGCAGCCCGGACTGCGGCGCCGCGCCGTTCACGAAAGCGCAATCGATGCGCCCGGCCATCAGCGCTTCCAGCAGCGCGGCCGTGGGCTGGGCCTCCAGCTCCAGGTCGATGCCGGGGTGCTGGCGGCGCAGCTGGGCCAGCAGCACCGGCAGGCGCAGCGCGGCCGTGGTTTCCATGGAGCCGATGCGCAGCGTGCCGGCCACCTGCGAGGCGCCCTGCGGGTCCAGGCCCTGCAGCTGGGCCAGGGCCAGGTCATGCGTGCGGAGCATGTGCCGCGCATGCTCCAGCAGCAGGCGCCCCGCCGGCGTGGGGTGGACAGGGCTGGCCCGCTCCAGCAGCTGGGCGCCGGTCTCCTCCTCGAGCTTCTTGACATGGGCCGTGACATTGGACTGCACCGTGTGCAGCAGCTGGGCGGCAGCGCCAAAGCTGCCGGTATCGCAGACGGCCTCCAGCATGCGCAGGGACTTGAGTTGCATGGCACCCATCTTTCCTTGAGATTTACATCATCATTTTCAATCATTGGACATGATTTCTCCAAGCCACTAACCTGCCCTCCTGTCAGTGTCTCCAGCCCATCGGGCCGACCATCGTGATCCAACGCAACGAACTACCCCTGCTGCTGACCGGCTTCATGGCCACGCTGGCCGGCGTGGGCCTGGCCCGCTTCGGCTATACGGCCCTGATGCCGCAGATGGTGCAGGCCGGCTGGTTCAGCGGCGAGCAGGTGGCCTATCTCGGGGCCGCCAACCTGCTGGGCTATCTGTTCGGTGCGCTGGCCGCGGCGCGGCTGGCGGAGCGCCTGGGCATGCTGCGCACGCTGGCCTGGAGCTGGGCCGCCACCGCGCTGAGCTTTGCGGCCTGCGCCCGGCCCGACTTGCCGGGCCTGGGCGCGGACCTGGGCATGGCCTGGTTCTTTGTGTGGCGCTGCATCTCGGGCGTGACCGGCGCCGTGCTGATGGTGCTGGGCCCATCGATGGCCATGGCGGCCGCACCGCTGCCGCGCCGCTCCGTGCTCGGACCGCTGATGTTCTGCGGCATCGGCTTCGGCGCACTGCTCTCGGCCACGCTGGTTCCCGCCCTTGCACGGCTCAGCCTCACGGCCGTGTGGTGCGCCATGGCGCTGTGCAGCGCACTGGCCTGGTCGGTGGGCCTGACACAGGCCCGGCGCTTCGGCAGCCCTGCTGCGACAGCCGCCCGCGCCGCCGGCCCGGCGCCCGGCGCCGCCTGGAGCGCTGCCGTGGTCCTGGTCATGCTGGCCTATATGTGCGACGCCTTCGGCTTTGTGCCGCACACCGTGTTCTGGGTGGACTATCTGGCGCGCGAGCAACAGCTGGGCACGGCCTATGCGTCCACGCAATGGGCCTTCTTCGGCGTGGGCGCCATCATCGGGCCGCTGGCGGCGGCTTTCTGCGCCACGTGCTTTGGCTGGTGGGGCACGACCACGGGCGCCTATGCGATCAAGACCCTGGCCATCGCCATGCCGCTGTTCTGGGCCGGCTTTGCCGGCCACGCCACCTCTTCGTTCCTGGTCGGCGCGCTCTCGCCGGGCATGGCCGCCATCACCTCGGGCTATCTGATGCAGCTCATCGGCCCGCAGCAGCACAAGCGCATGTGGGGCTATGCCACGGCGGCCTTTGCCCTCATGCAGGCCACCTCGGGCTATTTCATGGCCTGGATGTATGCCGGCCTGGGCACCTACCGTCCGCTGTTCGCCATCGCCGGCTGCGCCCTGCTGCTGGGTACCATCATGATCGCCACCAGCCGCGCGCAGCCAAAGACTGCCGCCGCCTGAAAGGAAACCCGTGAACGCCAACACCGCCCCTACCCCATGGATGGCCCGCCTGGGCATGCAGCACCCCATCATCCAGGCCCCGATGGCCGGCACGTCCACGCCGCAGCTGGCGGCGGCCGTCAGCAATGCAGGCGGCCTGGGCTCGGTCGGCATCGGCGCCTATGGCGTGGACCAGGCCGAGCAACATGTCGCGCAGACCCATGCGCTCACGGCACGCGCCTTCAACGTGAACCTGTTCTGCCACCGCGATGCCGCGGCCGATGTACAGCGCGAAGCCGCATGGCTGGACTATCTGGCGCCGGAGTTCGAGCGCTTCGGCGCCGCGCCGCCAACGGCGCTGCGCTGCATCTACGCAAGCGCCGTCGGCAACCCGCCGCTGCAGGCCATGCTGCTGCGCCAGCGCCCGCAAGTGGTGAGCTTCCATTTCGGCCTGCCCGAAGCTTCATTCATCGAGGCCCTGCGCCAGGCCGGCACCACCACGATGGCTTGCGCCACCTCGCTCGATGAGGCCCTGCAGATCCAGCAGGCCGGCGTGGACGTGATCGTGGCCCAGGGCATGGAAGCCGGCGGCCACCGGGGCTGCTTCGATCCGGAACAGGACCGGCTGTTGAGCAGCCTGGCGCTGGTGCAGATCCTCGTGCGCCACACGCGCCTGCCCGTGGTGGCCGCGGGCGGCATCATGGACGGCGCCGGCATCGCGGCCGCGCTGCAGGTGGGCGCCTGCGCGGTGCAGATGGGCACGGCCTTCATCCTCTGCCCCGAGTCCGCCGCCAGCCCGGCCTACCGGGCCGAACTGCAGAGCGACAGGGCCTACGACACCGGCATCACGGCCGCCATCTCGGGCCGCCCAGCGCGCGGCATGGTCAACCGCCTGCACCTGCTGGGCCGCGGCTACGGGCAGGCTCTGCCCGGCTACCCCATGGTGTACGACGCCGGCAAGGCCCTGCACCAGGCCGCGGCGGCCCAGGGCAGCAGCGACTACGCAGCCCACTGGGCGGGCCAGGGCGCACCGCTGGCGCGGGCCATGCCGGCGGCCGATCTGGTGGCCACGCTGGCGCGTGAGCTGAACGCGCAAGCCCGGGCCTAGCGGGCGCAAGCCCCGGGGAACTCCGGCGTCGGGCAATCGTGATAGTCCTCGATGGCGGCGATCAACTCCTGCAGGTGGGCCGACAACTGCTGCTCCTCGCGCACCAGCATGTAGCGCGGGCGCACAGCCCAGGCATCTGTCAGCGGCACGCGGCATACCTGCGGCGTGCCGCGAAAGCGCAGGGCTACCGTCTCGGGCACCACGGCAATGCCCACGCCGGCGGCAACCATGCGGCACATGGTGTCAAAGCTGGATAGCTGTATGCGCAGCTTCAGCGTGGCCCCCAGCTGCTGGCCCAAATGGTCGAGAAAGGTCTGCAGCGTGCTGCCGCGGTGCATGCCCACGAAGCGCTCGTGCAGCACATCGGCGAACGCCACGCAATCCAGCTTTGCCCAGCGCTCGGTATCGGGCGCCACCAGCACCAGCCGGTCGGTGCTGAAATGCATCACGCGCAGCCCATGGGTATCCACGGCTCCGGCAACAATGCCCAGGTCGGCGCGCCCGTCGCGGATGTCGGCCGCGATGCCGGCATTCGGGCGCTCCTGCAGGTCCACGCTGATATGGGGATGCTCGGTGAGATAGGCCGCCAGGATGTCGGGCATGAAGTCCGCCACCGCCGTCGTGTTGGCAAACACGCGCACATGGCCGCGCAGTCCCGCGCCGTACTCCTGCAGGTCGGCCTGAAGCTGGCGCGACTGCTGCAGCATGGCCCGCGCATGGTGCAGAAAGGCCTCGCCGGGCGCCGAAAGCCTTACACCCCTAGCCTCTCGGATCAGCAAAGGCATGCCGGCCTGCTCCTCCAGCGCGCGGATGCGCGCGCTGGTGGCGGCTAGTGACAGATGGGATTGCTCCGAAGCCCTTGTCAGGCTTCCAGTTTGAGCTATCAAAACAAAGAGTCGAAGATCCTTGAGGTCAAACTGCATGGCGCTTGAGGGTATGTACCAGGCCCGGCAAGGCTTCGAAAAAACAAAAGCCTCGCTTCCAATATGACAGATTGTGCCGTGCGGCAGGCGCGGCAAGCATAGCGGCAAATTCCAATGAGGAGACACCCGCCGTGCATGCCTGCCCCGCTTCGCCCGTATCCCGCCGTACCGCCTGCGCCAGCATTCTGCTGGGCCTGGGGCTGCCTGCTGCATTCCCGGCCGTGGCGCAAGGCAGCTATCCCAGCCGCCCCATTGTGCTGGTGGTGCCCCAGGCCGCAGGCGGCACGAATGACATCGTCGGCCGCATCGTGGCCCAGAAGCTGGGCGAGAAGCTGGCGGCGGCCACGGTGGTGGAGAACCGCCCCGGCGCTGGCGGCAATATCGGCACGCAGGCCGTGGCCAAGGCCTCCAGGGACGGCTATACGCTGCTCATGACCATCAGCAGTAGCCAGGCCATCAATCCCGCACTCTACAAGGCTCCGGGCTTCGATCCCGTGGCGGACTTCACGCCAGTCAGCATGATCGGCGCCGTGCCGAACGTGCTGCCGGCCCATCCCTCGTTTCCGACCAAGACGGTTCCCGAGCTGCTGGCGCTGGCCAAGTCCCGGGCCGGCGCGCTGCAATACGCCTCCGCGGGCAACGGCACGCTCAACCACCTGCTGGGCGAGATGCTCAACCAGATGGCCGGCATCGAGCTGCAGCATGTGCCCTACAAGGGTGTGGCGCCGGCGCTCAACGACGTACTGGGGGGGACAGCTGCCGCTGCTGTTCGGCAGCCTGCCGTCCACGCTGCAGTACATCAAGGCGGGCAAGCTCAGGGCGCTGGCGGTCAGCAGCGCGCAACGCTCGCCCGTGTTGCCCGACGTTCCGGCCCTGGGCGAATTCGTGCCTGGCTACAACGGCACGCTGTGGATTGCGCTGTTCGCGCCCGCGGGCGTGCCCCAGGAGGTGCTGGCCAGGCTGCGCGACGGCATGCACCAGGCCATGGCGGACAAGGACATGCGCGCCCAGCTGCAGGCCCAGGGCGTTGAACTCGCTGGCACGCCGGCACGCCAGGCCACGCCCGAAGAAATAACCGCCACCTTGAAGCAGGACATCGCCAAATGGGCCCGCATCGTGAAGACCTCGGGCGCGACGATCAATTGAACGCCCGCCGTGTCGCTGCGCGCCTCTCACCACGCCCGGGTGGGGCGCGCCAGCTTCCCGGGACCTTGCACTGAACCATCGCCATGACCATCTCCATCGACCCCGCCTCCCTGGCCCATCTGCAATCCTGGCAGGGCAGGAGCGAGACCACGCTCGACACCATGACCGCCGCTCCCGTGCACGCGCTGTCGGCCACGCTGGACCGCGAGGATGCCGCACCCGTGCCGGGCACCGAGATTCCACCTCTGTGGCACTGGCTGTACTTTCTGCCGCATGCGCGCCAGAGCGAGATCGGCCCCGACGGCCACCCCCGGCGCGGCGGTTTTCTGCCGCCGGTGCCGCTGCCGCGCCGTATGTGGGCCGGCGGACGGCTGCGCTGGGACGTACAGGGCGATGGCGGCAATCCGCTGCGGGTGGGCCAGGAGGTGCAGCGCTCCTCCACCATCCAGAGCGTCAGGCACAAGGCCGGGCGCTCGGGCGAGCTGTTGTTCGTGCAGGTGGAGCACCAATTCTCGAACGCCAACGGCCTGGCGCTGACCGAGGAACACGACATCGTCTACCGGCCCCTGGCCCAGCCCGGTGATCCGGCGCCCATCCCCCAGCAACCTCCGCTCCACGGGCAGGCCACCTGGTCACGCACCATCGTCCCCGACGACGTGCTGCTGTTCCGCTACTCGGCCCTCACCTTCAATGGCCACCGCATTCACTACGACCGTCGGTACGTGACCCAGGTCGAGGGCTACCCGGGCCTGATCGTGCACG
Source organism: Comamonas sp. w2-DMI (assembly GCF_040187735.1). Classification (NCBI taxonomy): domain Bacteria; kingdom Pseudomonadati; phylum Pseudomonadota; class Betaproteobacteria; order Burkholderiales; family Comamonadaceae; genus Comamonas; species Comamonas sp. w2-DMI. Next base: position 72,163 of record NZ_JBANEL010000005.1, read on the forward strand.
GCCCGCTGATCGCCACGCTGCTGGTCGACCTGTTGCGCCGCAGCCTGCCCGGCGCGCGGCTGGCTGCGTTCGATTTCAAGGCCGTGCGCCCTACCTTCGACCTGCACCCGTTCAGCGTGCATGGCAGGCCCCGTGAGGATGGCAAGACCGTCGCCCTGTGGGCACAGGACCACGAGGGATTTCTCACCATGCAGGCCACGGCCTTGCTGGCTTGAAGACTTGCAGACCCGTCGCTGCCCGCAGTTTCCAGGAAAAGCGACAGATACCGAAAACACCTGACCCCCCTGCCATGACCGCACAGACCCCGAAGCCCCGACCTCTGGACGGCATCACCGTCGTCTCGCTCGAACACGCGGTGGCTGCCCCGTTCTGCACACGCCAGCTGGCCGACCTGGGCGCGCGCGTCATCAAGGTGGAGCGTCCCGGCAGCGGCGACTTCGCGCGCGGCTACGACCAGCGCGTCAAGGGCCAGTCCTCGCACTTCACCTGGATCAACCGCAGCAAGGAGAGTTTGGCGCTCGACGTGAAACAGCCACAGGCCAAGGCCGCGCTGCTGCAGCTGCTGGCGACGGCCGACGTGCTGGTGCAGAACCTCGCGCCCGGTGCGGCGGCGCGCATGGGCCTTTCCTACGAGACGCTGAAAAGCCACAACCCCAGGCTCATCGTCTGCGACATCAGCGGCTACGGCAGCGACGGGCCCTACCGTGACAAGAAGGCCTACGACCTGCTGATCCAGAGCGAGGCCGGCTTTCTCTCCATCACCGGCACGCCCGATGCACCGTCCAAGGCCGGCATCTCCGTGGCCGATATCGCGGCCGGCATGTACGCCTATACCAACATCCTCTCGGCCCTGCTGCTGCGCGGCAGGACGGGCGAGGGCAGCCACATCGACGTCTCCATGCTCGAAGCCATGGGCGAGTGGATGGGCTACCCGATGTACTACGCGTTCGACGGCGCCCCCCCCGCCCCCGCGCACGGGTGCCAGCCACGCCAGCATCTACCCCTACGGGCCGTTTGTGGCAGGCGACGGCGGCACCGTGATGCTGGGCCTGCAGAACGAGCGCGAGTGGAAGGTGTTCTGCGACGAAGTGCTGCAGCGCCCCGAAGTCGCCACCGACGCGCGCTTCGACAGCAACGCCCGGCGCAACCGGCACCGCGCCGAGCTGCAGGCACTGATCCTCGGCATCTTTGCCGGCCTCACGGCCACGCAGGTGGTGCAGCGGCTGGATGCGGCGGCAATAGCCAACGCGCGCGTCAACGACATGGCCGGCCTGTGGGCCCACCCTCAGCTGCAGGCCCGCAGCCGCTGGCGCCAGGTGGCCACGCCCGCGGGCGAGGTGCCCGCGCTGCTGCCGCCCGGCGTGAACAGCGCCTTCGATTACCGCATGGACGCCGTGCCCGCCGTGGGCCAGCACAACGCGGCCATCCTGGCCGAACTCGGCTGGTCTGCCGAGCAGATCGACGCACTGCAGATGCCCCAGGCCATCTGATTCAAAAACCATAGCTGCCAGCGTTTTCTCCGAAAGCCACAGAGCCCGAAATGAAGCAAGAAACCCAAGCAAGCATCCATCCTCTGGCCCGGTTTTCCGCCCGGCTCCAGTGGAGCGACATCCCCGATGCCGTGCAGCGCCGCGCCGAAGACCTGTGGATGGACTGGTTCGGCTCCGTGCTGGCAGGCTGCCAGGCGCGGCCCGTGGCCAGCATCACGCGCTTCGCGCTGGCGCAAGGGCCTGACCAGGGACCCAGCGAGGTGATAGGCCACGGCGCCAGCACCTCGCCCATGATGGCGGCGCTGGCCAATGCCGCGGCCTCGCATGTGGCCGAGCAGGACGACGTGCACAACGGCTCCGTGTTCCACCCTGCGGCCGTGGTCTTCCCGCCCGCGCTGGCCGTGGCGCAGAGCATCGGTGCGAGCGGCGCCGAGCTCATGGCAGCCTGCGTGGCGGGCTACGAGGTCGGCATCCGTGTGGGCGAATTCCTGGGCCGCAGCCACTACAAGGTCTTCCACACCACGGCCACGGCGGGCACGCTGGCCGCGGCCGCTGCCGTGGGCCGGCTGCTGGAGCTGACGCCCGCGCAGATGCAGCACGCCTTCGGCTCGGCCGGCACGCAATCGGCGGGGTTGTGGGAATTCCTGCGCACCGCCGCCGACAGCAAACAGCTGCACACGGCCCACGCGGCCGCTGCGGGACTGATGGCGGCCTACCTGGCACAGGACGGATTCACGGGCGCGCAGCACATCTTCACCGGGCCGCAGGGCATGGCCGCGGGCATGTCCAGCGACGCCGATCCCGCCCGTCTCACCGACGGCCTGGGCACACGCTGGGCCACGGCCGAGACTTCGTTCAAGTGGCATGCGTCATGCCGCCACACGCACCCTGCGGCCGATGCGCTCTTGCAGGTCATGCGCACGCATGGCCTGCAGACCGGCGACATCGCGCAGGTCACCTGCCATGTGCACCAGGGCGCCCTCGACGTGCTGGGCCCCGTGGTCAGCCCCAGCACCGTGCACCAGAGCAAGTTTTCCATGGGTACCGTGCTGGCCCTGGCCGCGCGCCACGGCCATGCGGGCCTGGGCGAATTCGACCGCGACTACCTGGCGCCCGAAACCGTGGAGCTGCGCGAAAAAGTGCGCATGGAACTCGATGCCGAAGTGGACACGGCCTACCCGCGGCGCTGGATCGGCAAAGTCACCGTGCAGACCACGGACGGCCGCCAGCTCCAGGGCCGCGTCGACGAGCCCAAGGGCGACCCGGGCAACACGCTGTCGCGCGAGGAGATCACGGCCAAGGCGCTGCGCCTGGCCGCCTATGGCGGCGCCGTGCCCGCAGCGCGGGCCGAGGCCGCCGTGCAGCAGCTGTGGCAGGTGGCGCAGTGGAGCCGCACGGCCGCGCTGCTGGCGTGAGCCTGGCATCGCCTTTTCCCGCATCGCCTTTTCCCCTCTCCCGGCCGGCCCGGCCGGGAACCTTCGAACAACCGGCGCAAGACCGGAAGTAAGCCCGCCAGAACCCAGATGAAGGAGACATTCATGACCACATCGCCACACCTCAACCATCGCCGCGGTACCGACCGCCGCCGCATCACGGCCGCCTGCGCCCTGCTGGCCCTGGGCCTGGCTGGAAGCGCCATGGCCAATACCTGGCCCGAAAAGCCCGTGACCCTGGTCGTGCCCTACAGCGCCGGCGGCCCGACCGACGTGGTGGCGCGCCTGCTGGCCGTGCCCATGGGGCAGTACCTCGGGCAGACGGTGCTCGTCGAGAACACCGTGGGCGCGGGCGGCACGCTGGCGCCGGCGCGCATCGTGCGCTCCCGGCCCGACGGCTACACCATCCTGATCCACCACATGGGCATGGCCACGGCCCCCTCGCTGTACAAGAAGCTGCCATACGACCCGCTCAAGGACTTCGAGTACATCGGCCAGGTGCTGGACGTGCCCATGACCCTGCTGTCGCGCAAGGACTTCCCGGCCAACACCTTCCCCGAGCTGCTGGACTACGTGAAGAAGCACCAGGACACGGTGTCGCTGGCCAATGCCGGCGTGGGCGCGGTATCGCAGCTGTGCGGCATGCTATTCATGCACCAGGCGGGCGTGAAGCTGACCGTCGTGCCCTACAAGGGCGCCGGCCCCGCCATGAACGACCTGATGGGCGGCCAGGTGGACCTGCTGTGCGACCAGACCACCCAGACCGTGCCCGTGATCCAGGACGGCAAGCGCGCCAAGGTCTTCGGCGTGACCACGCCCCAGCGCCTGTCGTCCCTGCCCAATATCCCGACGCTGGACGAGCAGGGCCTCAAGGGCTTCGACGTCAAGGTCTGGCACGGCATGTATGCCCCCAAGGGCACGCCCGGGGAGGTGATAGACAGACTGAACAAGGCGCTGAACGTGGCCATCAAGGACGAGAACGTCAAGAAACGCATCGCCGAGCTCAGCTCGGACCTCGTCACGCCCGACAAGGCCACGCCCGAAGGCCTGCGCAAGCACCTGGAAGCCGAGGTCGCCCGCTGGCGCACCGTCATCAAGGCGGCCGGCGTATCGGCCGAATGAGGCAGCCATGAGCGCCTTGCTGCACAACGCCTGCACCTTTCTGTTCGTTCCCGCCAACCGGCCCGAGCGGCTGGCCAAGGCCCTGGCCAGCGGCGCCGACATGGTGATCGCCGACTGGGAGGATGCCGTGGCGCCGGACGACAAGCCGGCCGCCCGCCTCGCCCTGGAACAGACGCTGCAGCTGCTTTCCACGGCCGAACGCGCACGGTTGCTGGTGCGCATCAACGCCTCGGGCACGCCCTGGTTCGACGACGACGTGCAGGCCCTGGCGCGGCTGGTGGCCGTCGGCGCGGCCGGGACCATGGTGCCCAAGGCCGAAAGCGCCGCTGCCCTGCAGCAGATTGCCGCAGCCGCCGGCCCGCGCTGCGCGCTGGTGCCTTTGGTGGAAAGCGTGGCGGGCCTGGATGCCGCCGATGCGCTGGCCCGTGTCCCGCAGGTGGCGCGGCTGGCCTTCGGGCATCTGGATTTCCAGGTCGACGCCGGCATGCAGTGCGCGCCGGACGAAGCCGAACTGCAGCCCGTGCGCCTGAGCCTGGTGCTGGCCTCGCGCCGCGCGGGCCTGGCCCGGCCCGTGGACGGCGTCACCACCGATACGCGGGACAGCGCCCGCATCGAAAGCGACACGCAGCGCGCGCTGCGCATGGGCTTTGGCGCCAAGCTGTGCATCCATCCGGCCCAGGTCGCCACGGTCAATCAGGTGTTTGCGCCTTCCGAGCAGGCCGTGGCCCATGCCGGCGCCGTGGTTCAGGCCATGCAGGCTGCCCACGGCGGTGTCTGCACGGTCAACGGCAAGATGGTCGATGCGCCCATACTCCACATGGCCCGGCAGACCCTGGCGCGCCACGCCTGGGCCGAGCAGCGCAGGATGCGTGCCGGCTGAGAAGCATCAGGCCAGGCCCGCCTGATCCATGGCCCGGGCCAGGTCGGCCACCAGGTCGGCAGGGTCTTCCAGCCCTATGTGCAGCCGCACCACCGGGCCGCGCCGGCTCCAGTCGGTCACGCTGCGGGCTTCGGCCATATGGGCCTGCGTCACCAGGCTTTCGTAGCCGCCCCAGGAGGCGCCGATGCCGAACAGCTGCAATCCGTCGATCAGGCGATCCACGGCCGCCTGCGGCGTGCCGGGACGCAATTCCAGCGACAGCAGGCCGTTCGTGCCATGGCAGTCGCGCTGCCACAGCGCATGGCCGGGGTGCGAGGGCAATGCCGGGCAGAAGACCGTGGCCACGGCCGGATGGGCTTGCAGCCAGCGCGCCACTAGCAGCGCATGCTGCCCATGCATCTGCAGGCGCGCTCCCAGCGAACGCATGCCGCGCAGCACCAGCCAGGCATCGTCGGGGCTGACCGCCATGCCGAAGGCGTCGCAGCGCTCGGCCAGCGGCGCCCACGCTGCCTGCGTGGTGGCGACCGTGCCCATCATCACGTCCGAGTGGCCCGAGAGGTACTTGGTCGCGGCCATGATGGAAACATCGGCGCCCAACGCCAGCGGCCGGTACTGCACGCCCGAGCCCCAGGTGTTGTCCACCACGACCAGGGCGCCGCGCGCATGGGCCATGGCCGCGAGCGCGGGCAGGTCGCACATCTCGTAGACCAGCGAGCCCGGGCATTCGGCATAGAGCATGCGCGTGTTGGGGCGCATGCCGGCTTCGGCATCGCTGCCGTCGGCCGCGAAGAAGCTGTATTCGATGCCGTAGGGCTGCAGGAACTGCCGCGCCATATGGCGCACGGGCTGGTAGGCGCTGTCGGTGAGCAGCACGTGGTCGCCGGGCCGCAGATAGCTCAGCAGCGTCATGCCTATGGCCGCCAGCCCCGTGGGCAGAAGCCGGGTGCGGTAGGCGCCTTCGAGTTCGCTGACCGCATCTTCGAGCGCAAAGCTCGTGGGCGTGCCGCGCGCGCCGTAGCTGAAGATGCGTTCGTCGCCGCGGCGCCCGCGCATTTCACGCTGCTGCGCCGTGCTGTCGAACAGCACCGTGCTCGCGCGCACGAGCGGTGGATTGACCGCCGTGCCGCCGGCGTAGGCCGGCGCCTTGCCGGCGTGCAGCAGCCGGGTTTGCGGGTTCCATTGCGGAACCGGGGGAAATTCGGGATTCATGTTGCAGGCCGTGTGACAAGGGATACAGCCTATTCCACCTTGGCGCCGGACAGTTTGACCACACGCGACCAGCGGTCGATGTCCTGGCGCAGCTGGGCCGCAAAGGCTTCGGGCGTGCTGGCCACGACCTCGCTGCCGCCCTCGACGATCAGGCGCGTCACCTCGGGCATGCGCAGCGTGCGCACAATGGCTTCGTGCAGATAGGCGACGCGCTCGGGCGATGTGCCTGCCGGGGCGAAGAATCCATACCAGTCCTCGAAGCGGGCGTTGCGGTAGCCCAGTTCCTCCAGCGTCGGCACCTTGCCGAACACGCCGATGCGGCGCGGGCTGGTCACGGCCAGTGCACGGACCTGGCCGGACTGGATCATGCCCGCCACCGAGGAGGTGGACGTAATCAGCACATCCACCTGCTGGCCCAGCAGGTCGTTGATGGCCGGACCGGCTCCCTTGTAGGGCACATGGGTCATGGGCACGCCGTTTTCCTTGGACAGCACCACGCCCACCAGGTGCGACAGCGTGCCGTTGCCGGGCGTGGCGTAGGTGACGCGGCCCGGCGCGCTCTTGCTGCGCTCCGCCAGGTCCGCAAAGCTCTTGAGCGGCGATGCCGCCGGCACCACGATGGCCAGGGGCGCGGCATTGATCTGCGTGATGGGCACGAAGTTCTTGAGCGGATCGAAGCCCGGCGCGCCGTACAGCGTGGGGTTGACAGCCATCAGCGACACCTGGCCCGTGAGCAGCGTGTAGCCGTCGGGCTTGGCCTCGGCCACGGCCTTGGCGCCGATGTTGCCGCCGGCACCGCCGCGGTTTTCCACCACGGCCGGCTGGCCCGTGACTTCCGGCAGGCGCGTGGTCACCCAGCGCGTGCTGGCATCGTTGCCGCCGCCGGGCGGGAACGGCGAGACAAAGCGTATGGGCTGGGCCGGAAAGCCGTTGCGCGCAGCCAGCGGCTCGGCAGTTGCCTGCGAGAGCAGGGCCAGGGCCGCGAGGCTGGCGGCCAACATCCTAGCCAGAGTGGGGATTGCGAACATGTCTTGTCTCCTGTCGTTATGTGATCTGATTGATGGCGCTTTACAGCAGGTCAGCGATGCATGGCGCAGCCTTTGCAACTGGCGTAACTCAGGCCAGGGGCACCAAGCAAGGGCCGCCCCGCAGCGAGGGTGCCGTCCCCCTCCCGCGCAGCGAGAGAGGGGGAAGCGGCGCAGCCGCTCAGGGGGAGCTTCATGCCGCCCCTGGCAGGCGGAAAGCCGCCAGCTCCTGGGCATCGAGCTGCGCCACCAGTCCGGTTTCCCAGGCCAGGTATTGGCGCGCCGCCTCCTTGTTGCCATCGTGCCGGTCGTGCACGAAGAACAGGTAGTCGATGCATTCGGCATCACCTGGGCTGTCGGGCGTGGATTCGACCGGCAGCCCGGCCTGCCGCCAGGCGGCCATGCCGCCGGCCAGCAGCAATGGCGGCTGCGGCAGCTCCAGCGCGGCCCATTGCGCCAGCGCAGGCTCGTCGGCAATCAGCACCACCTGGCGCGGTTCGCCCGCCAGGTCCTGTGCCAGGCGCGGGCGTATGGACCAGCGCGCACCGGCGGCGTGGCCGGCCCGGTACTGCATGCCCGGCCGCAGGTCCACCACGGCCACCTCGCCCTGCCGCATGCGGCGGTCCAGCTCCTGGGCCGTGATCGTGGCCAGCGCGGGCGCCTGCGCCGGCACAGGCTCCTCCAGCGCCAGCCCGCTTTGCAGGCCACCGCGCAGCACGCAGGCGTCATGTCCCATCTGGCGCAGCCAGCTCGCCACCACGGGCGCGCGGATGCCGAAGTCACCACCGTCGCTGTCGAACAGCACTAGGCGCGCGCCACGCACGCCCACGTACTGGTCGCCGGCCTGCATCAGCTGACCGCCCGGCGTGTGCTGCGCGCCGGGCAAGGTACCGGCCCTGTACTCCTCGGGCGTGCGCACATCGCACAGGAACAGCGTGCGACCGTCCTCCTGCGCCCAGCCGCGGACCGTGTCCGCATCGACCACCGGCACCTGGAAGCGCTGCGCCAGCTGCTCGGCCTGGGCGCGCAGTGCCGCGCTGCCGGAATCGTCGCCGTAGCGGCGCGTACCGCCATGTTCCAGCGGCAGATCGGCCAGATACCAGCCCTGGGTGCCGTTCTCCAGCGCGTAGACCGGATTGGGAATGCCGAGGTTGATCAGCGTCTGCGCACCGATGATGGAGCGCGTGCGGCCCGCGCAGTTGATGACGATGGGGGTGTGCTCATCGGGCACCAGGCTGCGCACACGCAAGGCCAGCTCGCCGTTGGGGCAGCAGACGGCTTGCGGAATGTTCATCTTGTGGAATTCCGGGACCGGCCGGCCGTCGAGCACCACCAGCGGCTCGCCTGCCGCCTGCCGCGCCGCCAGCTGCTGCGCCGTGATGCGTGGCGTGCCATAGGCATGCTCGGCCAGCTCGCCGAAGGTCTTGGACGGCAGGTTCACGCCGGCGAACAGCGCATGGCCCGCCGCGCTCCAGGCCCGCGTTCCGCCTTCAAGCACGGCAACCCGGGAATAACCCAGGGCCTGCAGCCGCTGCGCGGCGCGCTCGGCCACGCCGGCGCCGGCAGCGTCGCCGCCGTCATAGACGACGACACGCACCTGGCGGCGCGGCACGAGGCGCTCTATTTCCAGCTCCAGCCGGCTGTAGGGCAGCGGCGTCGCATAGAACAGGTGCGACTCGCCGTACTGGCCGTGCTCGCGCACGTCGAGCAGGGCGATCTCCCGGCCGTCGTGAAGCCAGGATTTGAGGGTGGTAGCGTTGACGAAGGTGGTCATTGCGAAATTTCGGGCAAAGCTGCGCCCACGCGCCGGGGCGGCATGCTGCGGCAGCAGGAGGAAATGGAAAAAAAGCGGGCTAGCGGCGTGTCTGCACGCCGATGGACATGGTCTGGCAGGTGCCGGCTTCCAGGTCGTAGCTGGTGCGCTCGTTCAGCGTCTCCAGCGCGCGGCCGTACATGTGCAGGTGGCGTATGACCTGCTCGCCGCGGATCTCCACCGAGTGGATGTCCTCGGGCATAAGCGCGATGCCCGTGCCGGGCGCAACCACCACCATGCCGGTCTCGCGCAGCGTGCCCTTGCCGGGAACGGAGCCGTCGTCGGTGCGCTCGTAGACACGGTTGTGCTCCGTGCCCTCGACGGCGGCGATGCAGGCCCAGGTCGTATGGTTGTGCGGCACGATCTTCTTGCCGGGGCGCATCACGTTCAGGTACAGCGCATAGCTCTGGTCCGGGTCCTCGGCGATCAGGTAGCGCGCCTGGTGCTCGCCGGCTTCGGGGGCCGGATAGTCCGCCTGCTGCCACAGCTCGCGCCGCGCGGCCAGGCCCAGCAGCTGCTGCAGCACGGCGTCGAGGCTGGCGCGCGTGGCCGGCCCTGCGCCAATGACGCTCTTCATGGACGAAATGGCCGTATCCACGGCCTGCTGGCGTTGTTCGGTGATCGGGTTCAAGCGGGGCTCCTTCAAGTCGTTGCGTCCACTTTAGCCATGCGGCCCAGGGCCAACAATCCAGGTGGCTCCAATAAATACTTCAATAAAATTGAAGTATGGACACGCTCGACCTGGACCTGCTGCGCACGCTCGCCACCATAGGCGCCAAGGGCAGCTTTGCCGCCGCGGCCGTGCAGCTGGGCCGCACGCAATCCGCGATCACCCAGCAGATGCAGCGGCTGGAGGAAAAGATAGGCCATGCGCTGTTTGAGAAACAGGGCCGGCAAAAGCGCCTGACCGACCATGGCGAGCGCCTGCTCGGCTATGCGCGTCACATGCTGGCCATCCACGACGAGGCGCTGCGCAATCTGCAGCAGCGCCAGGTGCAGGGCCTGGTGCGCATAGGCGCGCCGCACGACGCGGCCGACACCATGCTGCCGCCCGTGCTGCAGGAGATCGCGCTGAACTTCCCCGGCATGCAGATCGACATCCATGTGGACCGCAGCCCCTTTCTCATGGAAGCGCTGCGCCAGGGCGAGCTGGACATGGCCATTTCCAACCGCGAGGACCCGGGCTTCGAAGGCTTTGTGCTGCGTTCCAGCCCCACGGTCTGGCTCTGCGGCGCAGGCTATGCGCACGACCCGGCCCGGCCCGTGCCCCTGGTCATGGCCGACGGCCCGAGCATCTTCCGGCGCCTGGGCTGCGACGCGCTGGACGCGGCCGGCATCGCCTGGACACCGCGCCACACCTGCACCAGCCTGGTCGGCATCCGCGCGGCGCTGCGCGCGGGCCTGGGCGTCACGGCACGCGGCGTGGAGCAGCTGGACCCCGGCCTGCGCGTGCTGGGCGCGGGCGACGGCATGCCCGCCCTGCCCGATCTGGTCTACCACCTCTACATCCGCAGCCATGTGGTCAATCCCGTGACCCGCCAGGTGTTCGAAAACCTCAGGGCGCGCGTGCGCCTTTCGGCCGGATAGCGGCGGCGCTCACACGCCCAGGTACTGCCTTCTCACCTGCGCATTGCCGGCCACTTCGGCCATGGGCCCCTCATGCACGATCTGGCCTTTTTCGAGCACATAGGCGCGGTCGGCCACGACCTGCGCAAACGGCAGGTTCTGCTCGCTCAGCAGAATGCCCATGCCCCGGGCCTTGAGCTCCAGGATGGTGCGCGCCATCTGCTCCACGATCAGCGGCGCCACGCCTTCCGAGGGCTCGTCGAGCAGCACCAGATACGGCTGGCCCATCAGCGTGCGCGCCACGGACAGCATCTGCTGCTCGCCGCCGCTCATGCGCCCGCCCGGGCGGTCGGGCATCTCGCCCAGGTTGGGGAACAGCGCGAAGAGCTTTTGCGGCGTCCAGTGCGGCACGGCCGTGCCGTCCGGCCACTGCCGGTGCGGCTGGCGGCCGACTTCGAGGTTCTCGAGCACCGTGAGCTCGGTGAAGATGCGCCGGTCCTCAGGCACATAGCCCAGGCCGCAGCGGGCAATCTGGTGCGGGGCTTTCTTCTCCAGCGCCCGGCCCATGAAGCGTATGCGCCCTTCGCGCCTTGGCACCAGTGCGGCGATGCTCTTGAGCGTGGTGGACTTGCCCGCGCCGTTGCGCCCCATCAGCGCCACCACCTCGCCACGCCCCACGGCCAGCGACACGCCATGCAGTATGTGGGCCGCGCCATACCAGGCGTTGAGGTCCTCGACCTCCAGCAACTTCGTGTCAGGGTCGATCATGCGGATTTTTCCAATACCAGGCCTGTGCCCAGATAGGCCTGCTGCACGCGCGCATCGTCCCGGATCTGCTGCGGCGTGCCTTCGGCCAGCAACTGGCCGCGCACCAGCACGGCCACGCGGTCGGCCTGGCCGAAGACCACGTCCATGCTGTGCTCGGTGAACAGCACGCCCATCTGGCGCTCGCGCGCGATACGGCGCGCCAGCTGCATCAGTGCCACGCGCTCGCCGGGCGCCATGCCGGCCGTGGGCTCGTCCATGAGCAGGAGCCGGGGGCCATGGGCCAGCGCCATGGCCAGCTCCACGCGCTTGACGTCGCCATAGGCCAGCTCGCTGCAGGGGCGGTCGGCCTGGGCCCGCATGCCCACCTGCTCCAGCAGCGCCAGCGCATCGGCGCGGCGATGGGCAGCAGCCCGGCTCCACCAGGCAAAGATGCGCCGGTTGGCCGACAGCAAGGCCATCTGCACGTTCTCGGCCACGGTGAGCGAGGCAAAGGTCTGGGCGATCTGGAAAGTGCGGCCCACGCCCAGGCGCCAGATGGCGCGCGGCGGCAGACCCGTGATGTCGCGCCCGGCCAGCCGCACGCGCCCGCTGTCCGGCGCGAGCTGCCCGCCCACCATGTTGAAGGTGGTGCTCTTGCCCGCGCCGTTGGGGCCGATCAGCGCCAGCAGCTCGCCGGCCTGCAGGCCGAAGGAGACGTTCCGCACGGCCTGCACGCCGCCAAAGGACTTGCTGATGCCCTCGATCTGCAGCAGGCTCATGGCTGGGGTTCCTCTCTTTTTCCAGGAGCAAGCCGCGCCTGCAGTGCCTGGGCAAAACCGGAAATCCCCTGTGGAAACACCAGGACCAGCACCAGCATGACGGAGCCCATCAGCGCGCGCCAGTATTCGGTGTTGCGCGCCACGGTGTCGTGCAGCCAGGTGAACACCGCCGCGCCCGCCACAGGGCCGGCCAGGGTCTGCACGCCGCCCAGCAGCACCATGACCAGCGCATCGACGGACTTGGTGACCGACATGGCATCGGGCGCCACGCCGCCCTTGGAGAACGCGAACAGCGCGCCTGCCAGGCCGCCGAACAAGCCCGCGATCACGAAGGCCGTCCACTGCACGCGGCGCACGTCCACGCCGATGGCATCGGCGCGCAGCGCCGAGTCGCGCGTGGCGCGCAGGGCATAGCCCAGCGGCGAGAACAGCAGGCGGCGCAGCAGCCAGAGGCCCGCGGCGCATACGGCCAGCGCCACCCAGTAGAAAACCGCGCCGCTCGATGCCCACTCCGGCGGCCAGACGCCGGTCACGCCGTTGCTGCCGCCCGTGAAATCGTCCCACTGGAAGACGATGGCCCAGCTGATCTGGGCGAAGGCCAGCGTCAGCATGGTCAGGTACACGCCCGACAGGCGCACGCAGAACCAGCCGTAGAGCAGCGCGCCGGCCGCGGCCACCAGCGGGCCCAGCAGCAGCGCCGCCTCCATGGGCAGCGCCAGCAGGCGCACCAGCAGCGCCGCGCCATACGCGCCCAGCCCGAAGTAGGCCGCATGGCCGAACGAGTGCATGCCGCCCGGCCCCAGGATGAAATGCAGGCTGGCCGCGAACAGCGCGGCGATGAAGATATCGGTCAGCAGCACGGCGGCATAGCTGCCGACGCCTGCGCCCGTCACCAGCGGCAGCAGCACCAGCGCGGCCAGCAAGGCGATCCAGGCCGCGCCGGCGCCCCGGCCCGCGGGACGCAGCGGCTGCTCGGGTTCGCCGCCGCTGCGCGCCAGCGCCTGGGGCTTGCCCAGCAGCCCCCAGGGCCGCCATACCAGCACCACGGCCATGACCAGGAATTCCACCACCAGCGTGAGCTTGGAAAACGAGATCTCCACGCCGGCGATCTGCTGCACACCCAGCCAGATGCACACGGCCTTGAGTTCGGCCACCAGCAGCGCGGCGATGAAGGCGCCGGCAATGCTGCCCATGCCGCCGACCACCACCACTACGAAGGCCGCGCCTATGGTCAGCATGTCCATCTCCAGGCTGGCCGGCTCGCGCGGCAGCTGCAGCGCGCCGCCCAGGCCCGCCAGCAGCGTGCCCAGCGCGAACACGGCGGTGAACAGCCACGCCTGGTTCACGCCCAGGGCGCCGACCATTTCGCGGTCCTGCGTGGCCGCGCGCACCAGCGTGCCGAAGCGCGTCTTGGTCAGCAGCAGCGTCAGGCCCAGCAGCACGAGCGGGCCGATGGCCATCAAAAGAAGGTCGTAGGCAGGAAACCGGCGGTCCAGGATCTGCACCGAGCCCTCGAAACCCGCGGCGCGCGGGCCGAAGAGCTCCTCGGGGCCCCACAGCCACAGCGCCGCGTCCTTGATGACCAGCACCAGCGCGAAGGTGGCCAGCAGCTGGAACAGCTCGGGTGCCTGGTAGATGCGGCGCAGCAGCAGCATTTCCACGGCCGCTCCCAGCAGGCCGCAGGCCAGCGGCGCCAGCAGCAGCGCGGGCCAGAAGCCGATATGGGGCGACAGCGCTTCCACGCTGCTGTAGGCGATGAAGGCCCCCAGCATGTAGAACGAGCCGTGGGCGAAGTTGATGGTGCGCGTGACGCCGAAGATCAACGACAGCCCCACGGACACCAGGAACAGCGACGATGCGCTGGCCAGGCCGTTGAGCAGCTGGGCCAGCAGCCCGGTCGCGCTCATGCAGAGCTCCTTGTCGGCATCCACCTCTCCCTTCAGAACGGGTTCACGATCTCGGACATGAAAAAACCACCTGCGGCAGTGCAGGTGGCCTGGCATTTTCGCCGATGCCCAATCAGTTCGCGGCCGCGGGCCGCAGCTTCTTCACGTCCTCGTCCGAGGGCTGGTAGTCCTTGCCGTCGGCATAGCGGTAGTCGACCAGCACGCCATGGCCCAGCCTGGCGTCGTAGGCCGTCTTGCCCACATAGGCGCCCATGGTGGACTGGTGGTCCTGCGCGCGGTAGGTGATGCGGCCGAAGGGCGTATCCACCTCCAGGCCCTTGAAGGCGGCGATGAGCTTTTCGGTATCGGCGCTGCCGCCGGTCTTGCGCAGGCCCGCGGCAATCGACTGGATGGCGTTGTAGCCCACGACGGTGCCCAGGCGCGGGCTCTCCTTGAAGCGCTCCTGGTAGGCCTTGAGGAAGGCCGCATGCTCGGGCGTGGAAATCGAATACCAGGGATAGCCGGTCACGGTCCAGCCCACGGGCGCTTCCTTCTTCAGCGGATCCAGGTACTCGGGCTCGGCCGTGAGCAGGCCGACGACTTCACGGTCTTTGAACAGGCCGCGCGTATTGCCCTCGCGCACGAACTTGCCCAGGTCGGTGGCGAACAGCACGTTGAAGATGGCATCGGGCCTGGCATCCTGCAGCGCCTGCACCACCGAGCCCGCGTCGATCTTGCCCAAGGCCGGGGCCTGCTCGGCCACGAACTCGATGTCGGGCTGCCTTTCCTTCATGAGCTTCTTGAAGGTGGCCACGGCCGACTGGCCGTACTCGTAGTTGGGATAGACGATGGCCCAGCGCTTCTTGTGCAGCTTGGCGGCCTGCTCGACCAGCATGGCGGTCTGCATGTAGGTGGAGCCGCGCAGGCGGAAGGTATAGCGGTTGCCGTCGGCCCAGACGATCTTGTCGGTCAGCGGCTCCGAGGCGAGGAAAAAGCGCTTCTTCTGCCTGGCGTAGTCGGTCAGCGCCAGGCCCACGTGCGAGAGAAAGCTGCCCGTGAGCACATCGATCTTCTCGCGCGTGTACAGCTCCTCGGCCGCACGCACGGCATCGCCGGGGTTGGCGTTGTCGTCGCGCGTGACCAGCTGCAGCTTCCGGCCCGCAATGCCGCCGGCAGCATTGACTTGGCTTACGGCCAGCTCCATGCCCTTCTTGTAGGGTTCCAGGAAGGCAGGCTGGGCCTTGTAGCTGTTGATCTCGCCGATCTTGATCACGCCCTGCGCCCAGGCCGGCAGCGCGGCCAGGGTCAGCAGGGGCAGGGTCCAGCGCATCTGCATCGTCACGTTCCTCGTATTTTGTCTGTACTAATACTCAGTTTGAGTATTAATAGATGAAAAAGAAGTGCTGCCTTGCGGAGCACAGGCGGCCATGCTAGTTCAGCGCGCAAACGGCTGTCAAGCCAGGCCGGGCCAGGGTGCATGGAGGCGGCGTCATTCTGCTTATCACTAATCAATCTCAAGACATTGGCATGCGATGCACCCATTTGCCGCCATTTCCCGGACAATATAGGTTGTCCCGCTTGGCAAACGGCAGCTATCGCATTAGGCAGTTTCTGCCCGCGTGTTTCGCCACCAACGCCTTCATGGCAATCCGCCGGGCTTTTGCTGCAACGGCAGCTCCGTCTGACCTGCATTGATTTTTGTAGACGATCATGAGTGCTTTTCTTGAAGAACGCGTGCTGTCGGTCCACCACTGGACCGACCGTCTTTTCTCTTTCACCACCACCCGCGATACCTCGCTGCGCTTTTCCAACGGCCATTTCACGATGATCGGCCTGAAGGTGGACGGCAAGAATCTGCTGCGCGCCTATTCCATCGCCAGCCCCAACTACGAAGAGCACCTGGAGTTCCTGTCGATCAAGGTGCCCGACGGCCCGCTGACCTCCAAGCTGCAGAACATCCAGGTGGGCGACACCATCATCGTGGGCAAGAAGCCTACGGGCACGCTGCTCATCGACTACCTGCTGCCCGGCAAGAACCTGTACCTGATCGGTACCGGCACCGGCCTGGCGCCCTGGCTGGCCGTGGCCCGCGACCCCGAGACCTACGAGAAGTTCGAGAAGGTCGTGGTCGTGCACGGCGTGCGCCACATCAACGAGCTGGCCTACCAGGAACTGTTCGAGAAGGAACTGCCCGAGCACGAGTTCCTCGGCGAGATCGTCAAGGACAAGCTGGTCTACTACCCCACGGTGACGCGCGAGCCCTTCCGCAACCAGGGCCGCATCTCCAACCAGATTAATGCCGGCACCTTCCCGCAGAACATCGGCCTGCCCGAGCTCAATCCCGAGACCGACCGTGTGATGCTGTGCGGCAGCCCCGCCATGCTGGCCGAACTCAAGGAGCTGCTGGAAAGCCGCGGCTTCAAGGAAGGCAACACCACCACGCCCGGCGACTTCGTGGTCGAGCGCGCCTTCGTCGAGAAATAAGCCGGCGTCACGCCCCCGGATGGCAGCCCCGCGCTGCCGCCACCAAAGCCTGCCCGCCTTTGTGCGCGCAGGCTTTTTTGCCGCCGGACCGCATGCGTGGGGCTTTTTCCAGAGCGGCAGCCGCAGGCCTTTCCATAATGCGGCCATGCCCTCCTCGCTGCGCCCCGCCCCGGCTTCCGACCCGCTTGACCGACGCTTCGTGACTGCGCTGGCGCGCGGGCTGGAGGTGCTGTCGTGCTTTCGCTCGGGCGAAAAGCTGCTGGGCAACCAGGATATCGCCAGGCGCTGCGGCCTGCCCAAGTCCACGGTCTCGCGGCTGACCTATACGCTCACCGAGCTGGGCTACCTGATCCATGTGCCCGAGGAAGGCAAGTACCGCCTGGGCACGGCCACGCTGGCCCTGGGCAGCGCCATGCTCTCGCGCCTGGACGTGCGCCAGATCGCGCGGCCGCTGATGCACCGGCTGGCCGTGGCCACGCGCACCGAGGTCGCGCTGGGCACGCGCGACCGGCACAACATGATCTACATCGAGCACTGCCCCAGCCCCGGCTTTGCCCACCGCGACCTGGACATGGGCTCGCGCCTGCCGCTGGCGACCACAGCCATAGGCCGCGCCTGGCTGGCTGCCAGCACGGCCGCCGAGCGCCAGCAGGCGCTGGACTACCTGCGCTCGCATGCGCCCGAGCAATGGCAGGCCGCCATGGCGCAGCTGCCGCAATGGCCGCTGCCCGGCGATGCAAACCGCAGCCAGGTCTGCCATTCCTTTGGCGACTGGCAGAGCAACGTCAACGCCGTGGCCATGGCCTTCTCGCCGGGCCGCGGCCTGCCGCTGATGTCCATCAGCTGCGGCGGGCCCAGCCGCCTGGTCTCGGCCGACTTCCTGCGCCAGCGCGTGCAGCCCGAGCTGGAGCGCATGGTGCGCCGCCTGCAGAAGGCCATAGACCAGGCGGCCTGACAAAACAATAGCTGCCAGCGCTTGACAGTGAAAGGTTTCAAATGGATTTGCATATGAAATCTTCACCTGCCGTGCGCTGGCAGCTATGCTTTCAGCATCTTGCGCGATGGATCAATGCTCGGTCTGCACGGGCTCGATCTTGCCGTTCTTGACCGCGGCGCCGCGCTCGCGGGTCAGGGTGCCGCCCTTAGCATCCACGCCCATCACGCCGCCGGGGTTGACGTCGGCCGCCAGCGCCTTGTAGGCCGCGTCGAGCTTGGCATGGATGGCCTTGGGGTCCGAGGTGGTGCCGGCCAGCTGCATGGCCTTGGCCGTGGCATGCACGGCCGTGTAGTTCCATTGCGCCTCCGAGCCCGGGATGCGGCCCGGATAGGCCTTGCCGAAGCGCTGCACGAAGGCCTGGTTGGCCGGCTTGCTGTCCTCGGAGACCGGCATCACGCCGATGGCGCCCTCGAGCACCTTGTAGTCGCCGCCCAGCACGCGCGCCATCTCGTCGAGCTTGGCCTGGTCCATGATGATGAAGCCGCCCTTGAAGCCCAGCTCGCGCGCCTGCTTGACGACCAGGGCCGTGGGCTCGGAAGCGCCGCCGACGAACAGCACGTCGGGCTTTTCGGCCAGGGCCTTGCTCACGCCGCTGTAGAAGTCCGTGGCGCGGTTGTAGCTCATGGGATTCTCGGCCACCACGGTGCCGCCCAGCTTCTCCCAGCCGGGCTTGAAGGCCGCGGCCCAGGCCTTGCCGTAGTCATGGTCGGCGCCGATCATGGCCACCTTCTTGCCGAAGCGCTCCATCTCGTACTTGGAAAACGGCGTGATGTAGGAGGTGAATTCGGGCGGAATGCGCAGCGTGAGCTTGTTGCCGCGCGCCGTGATCTGGGGCACGGAGCTGTAGGCCAGAACGATGAAGTTGCTGCGCTCGTTGGTGGTCTGCAGCGCGAAGATGCCGCCCGAGTGCGGCACCAGGATGGCCGCGGTCTTGTGCTGCTGCACCAGGCGCTGGGCGTTGATGGCGGTCTCGGACGGGTTGTACTTGTCGTCCAGCGCCACGATCTCGAACTTGACCTTCTTGCCGCCCACTTCGGGGCCGGCCGCGTTGAGCTCGGCCACGGCCATCTGCATGCCGTCGAGCACGTTCTTGCCGTACTGCGCGGCGCCGCCGGACAGCGGGCCCGAATAGCCGATCTTGACCACTTCCTGCGCCAGCGCGGGGCCCGCGGCCAGCACGGCGCCGGCCAGGGCCACGGCGGTCATGCGGCGGCGGGTGAACAGGGGAAATGCTGTCATGTCTGTCTCCTTTGCAAATGGTCGTGTCGCGTGAAAAAAAAACGTAAAAGGCCACTGAGCGCCGAGCTTTGCTCCGGACACGGCCCTTGCCAGAGACGCCCAGCAAGGGCCTGTGCCGGCCGCGCCGCCCCGCAGCGAGGGCGTCGTCCCCCTCCCGCGCAGCGAGAGAGGGGGAAGCTGCGCGGCAGCTCAGGGGGTGTCAGGCTCCTATATAAGCCTTGCGGATGGAGTCATCCGCGAGCAGCTCCGCAGGCACGCCCTCGCGCACGATGCGGCCGTTTTCCAGCACATAGGCGCGGTGGGCGATCTTGAGCGCCGCATAGGCGTTCTGCTCGGCCAGCAGCACCGTGGTGCCGGCCCGGTTGATGCGCTGTATGACCTCGAACATCTGCTTGATCACCAGCGGCGCCAGGCCCAGCGAGGGTTCGTCCAGCAGCAGCGCGCGGGGCCGGCCCATCATGGCGCGGCCTATGGCCACCATCTGCTGCTGGCCGCCCGACAGCGAGCCGGCGGGGTCGTGCTGCTTGTCGCGCAGGATGGGAAACAGCTCGAACACTTCCTCCAGCGTCTGCTGGCTGGGGCCGGGGTCGCGCCGGTGCACATAGGCGCCCAGCTCCAGGTTCTTGCGCACCGTCATCTGCGGGAACAGCTTGCGCCCCTCGGGGCACTGCACCAGCCCGGCCTGCACGATGGCCGAGGGCTTGCGCCCCACCAGTTCCTGCCCCTGCCAGGCGATGGAGCCGCCCGCGGCCTTGTGGATGCCGCTGGCCGTGAGGAACAGCGAGCTCTTGCCCGCGCCGTTGGCGCCCAGCAGCACCACCAGCTCGCCCTGGTCCGCATGCAGGCTGACGCGGTCCAGCGCCAGGAAGCTGCCGTATTTCAGCGAGACGTTCTCAAACTTCAGCATGCTCGCTCCCCAGGTAGGCGTCGATCACGGCCGGGTTGCGGCGGATTTCCTCGGGCGTGCCCTCGGCGATCTTCTCGCCGTAGCTGAGCACCAGGATCTTGTCGGCCAGGCTCATGATCATGTTCATCTTGTGCTCGATCAGCGCCACCGTGATGCCGTGACGCACGATCTTGCGGATCAGCTCGGCCAGGCCCTCGGTCTCCTCGGGGTTGACGCCGCCCGCGGGCTCGTCGAGCAGCATCAGCCGGGGATCGGTGGCCAGCGCCAGCGCGAAGGCCACGCGCTTGCGCTCCTCCTGCGTGATGTCGCCGGCCACGCGGTGGGCGATGCGGGACAGGCCCACGAAGTCCAGCGCCTCGCGCGCCTTCTCGCGGCACACGCGCTCTTCCTCGCGCAGGCGGCTGGAGCCGCGCAGCACGTCCCACAGGCCCGAGCGCGTGCGCAGACGGTGGCCCACGATGAGGTTGTCCAGCACCGTGGCGCGGTCGAACAGCGAGGTGGTCTGGAAGGTGCGCGCAATGCCCAGCCGCGCCACCTGGTCCGGCCGCAGCGAGGTCACGTCCTGCCCGTCGAAGGTGATGGTGCCGCTGGTGGGCTTGTGCATGGAGCTGATGAGGTTGAAGAAGGTGGTCTTGCCCGCGCCGTTGGGGCCGATGATGGCGTTGACCTTGCCTTCCTCGATGGTGGTGGTGACGTCGTTCACGGCGGCCAGGCCGCCGAACTTCTTGGTCAGGCGTTCAATCTTGAGCATGGGGCTTGCCCTCCTTCGCATCGCGGCGCGCACGCCACTGCAGAAAACTGCCGACCACGCCGTACGGCAGGAAGATCACCAGCGCCACGAGGATCGGTCCGAAGACGATGAAGCGGTACTCCTGCAGGAACTGCAGCGACTGCGTTAGCCAGGGCATGGCGATGGCGCCCAGCAGCGGCCCCAGCACCGTGCCCATGCCGCCGACCATGGCGAAGATCATCATGTCGAAGGTGTGGTGCACGCCGGCCATGTCGGGGCCGATGAAGCGAACGAAGCCCGCGTACAGCCCGCCCGCGATGCCCGCGTAGAACACGCTGAGCATGAAGGCCAGCACCTTGTTGCGCATGAGGTTGATGCCCAGGGCCTCGGCCAGCTCGTCGCTGTTGCGGATGGCGATGAAGGTGCGGCCCAGCAGCGACTTGACGATGCGCCGCATCACCCACACCAGCACCACCAGGAAGAAAAGCACGAAGTAGTACAGGCGTACCGGCGTGTCGAAGGTGAGCGCGCCGATGGCCTCGGGCTCGGGGATGCCCATGATGCCCACCGTGCCGTGGGTCAGGCTTTCCCACTTCTCGATCACGAGGAACATGATGTAGCCCACGCACAGCGTGAAGATGGAGAAGTAGTGGCCCTTCAGGCGCAGCGAGACGATGCCGATCACATAGCCCAGGGCAGCGCAGACCAGGCCCGACATGGCCAGCGCGGCCCAGAAGGTCCAGCCGTGGTCCACCGTGAGAATGCCCACCGTGTAGGCCCCCACGGCCATGAAGCCCGCGTGCGCGAGGTTGAGCTGGCCCGTGTAGCCGGTAATCAGGTTCAGGCCCAGCGTGGCGATGGCGAAGATGTAGGCCGTGCTCATCACCGTGAGGTGGTAGTCGTTGCCCGCCACCCAGGGAAAGGCGATGGCCGCCGCCAGCAGCAGCGCCCAGGCCAGTCGGCTGTCGATCAGGTTCTTCATCTCAGCGGCTCCTCTTGGCAAACAGCCCTTGGGGGCGCAGCGACAGAATGACGACCAGCAGCACGAAGGCGATGATGTCCTTGTAGTCGGTGGAGATGTAGTAGGCGCCGAAGCTCTCGGCGAAGCCGATGATCAGCCCGCCCAGCACGGCGCCCGGAATGCTGCCCATGCCGCCCAGGATGATGATCACGAAGGCCTTGGTGATGACCAGGTGGCCCATGGCCGGATAGACCAGGTTGATGGGCGCGTACAGCGTGGCGGCCGCGGCGGCCAGCAGGCCCGAGATGGCGAAGGTCATCATGGACACGCGGTTGGCGTCTATGCCCACCAGCGAGGCGCCTTCGCGGTTCTGCGCCATGGCCACGATGGTCGAGCCCGTCACGGTGCGCGTCAGGAACAGGTGCAGGGCCACCATCAGCGCAAAGGCCGCGGCGATGATCAGCAGGCGCTGGGCGGGTACCGTCAGCCCGCCCATCTCGATGATGCTGGTGTAGGGCGTGGGCATGCGCTGGAAGTCCGCGCCCCACAGCACCTGGGCGCCGGCCTCCAGGAACAGCAGCAGGCCGATGGAGGCGATCTTGGGATGCAGCGGCGAAGCCTTGCGCAGCGGGTTGAACACCAGCCGCTCGCTCGCGATGCCCAATACGGCCACCGCCACCGCGGCCATCAGCAGCGCCGGCCAGTAGCCCCAGCTCCAGGCCACCATGGCATGCAGGGCGACGAAGGCGCCGATCATGTAAAAGCCCCCGTGGGCGAAGTTGGGCACGTGCAGGATGCCGTACACCAGCGTCAGCCCCAAGGCCACCAAACCGTAGATGCCGCCCAATGTCAGCCCATTGAGCACCTGTTGCAGAAAGACGTCCATCACGCCTCCCTGTGCCGGGAAATCCGCCAGCCCCCGGGCCGGCGGATCGAGGTGTTGTCACGCATGCTTGTCTCCCTAGTGGTCCGGAACGTGTTCCCGGCCTCCGCGCGGGGGCGCGAAGCGCGTGGAACCGTTCTCATGCAGTGCGGCTTTTGCGCATCTGCCGGGCCAGCTTAGAGGGCGCTATTTGCGATCAACAAGAGGAAGATTCTGCAGTGCGGAATTCATGGGGCAAACCCCGAGCAATCGGAGGCCCGTGGAGTAACGCAGATGACAGCCCCGGGCGCACCAGGGCCCGGGCCGCCGGTTCACTGCGTGAGCGGCAGCGTGGGGAATTCGGCCGGCAGGACGCCGGCGATGTTGCCGCGCGTGTTCTCCACGAGAAAGTCCAGGAACGCCCGCACGCGCGCGGGCATGAACTTGCGCGAGGGCAGCGTGGCGTAGAGCGTGAACACGCCGCTGGTCCACTGCGGCAGCACATGGCACAGGCTACCCGCGCTCAGGTGGCGGGCGATCAGGTCCAGCGGCTGGGTGCTGATGCCCGCGCCGTCCAGCGTGGCGCGCAGCAGCGTACCCGTGTGGTTGGCCACCAGCACCGGCGTCACCGTCACGGGGACCTCCTCACGCAGATCGTCGATGCGGTGCATGTGCAGCAGGTCGCCGCGCGTCAGGTGGGAGCGGCGCAGCAGCACCTGGTGGCCGCTCAGGTCGCTGGGGTGCAGCGGCGTGCCGAACTTGCGCAGGTACTCGGGCGAGGCGCAGGCCAAGCCATAGGTGCTGACGATGGGGCGCGCGATCACGTTGCCGTTGTAGCCCTCGGACACGCTCAGGAAGGTGATGTCGTACTCGCCGATCGCGGCCTCGGTGGCCGATTCCACGAACACGTCGATGATGACCTTGGGGTACTGCGCATGGAACTGCGTGATCAGCGGCGCCAGCACGTGCTCGGCAAAGACCGGGGGCATGAGCACGCGCACCGTGCCCGACAGCTCCACCGTGTGCGCCTGGGCCATGGAGAACGCGTCGTCCACATCGCTGATGATGCCGCGCACGCGCTCCAGGTAGGCCTCGCCGGCCTCGGTCAGGCTCACGCTGCGCGTGGTGCGCTGCAGCAGGCGTGTGCCCAGGTGCTCTTCCAGGTCGGCCACCAGCCGCGTGACGGTGGGCACGGACATGTCCAGGCGCCGGGCGGCGGCGGAAAAGCCGCCTTCGTCGGCCACGGACTGGAACACCCGCATGGTCAGCAAACGGTCCATGATGCTTGTTATTGTGGTGAATGAAAAACAATAGCGGCTTGCGCAGGATGGCAGAGCGCGGATGCCGCATTTTTCATATATTTTCGCCCGCGTGGCCGGGCTGCGGGCCGTTGCCCTGGGCCGGCTTGTCCTGCGCGTCGCCGTCCCGCCCGCGCCAGAGATGGGCCAGGCGCATGTCGCAGCGGCTGCAGGCCTTGGCCGTGGCGGCCGAGAACAGCAGGATGGCCGAGGTGAAGTAGAACCACATCAGCACCACCACCAGCGAGCCCGCCGCGCCATAGGCCGAGACCACGGCCGCCGTGGACAGGTACCAGGCCAGCCCCTGCTTGCCCAGCGTGAACAGCACGGCCCCGACCACGGCGCCCCACAGCAGATGGCGCACACGCGGCTTGATGCCCTGGCCGATGCGCATCAGGCCCAGGAACAGGATGACCTCGATGACGAAGGACACGCTTTCGTTGATGACCCGCAGCAGCGGCCCCAGCGGCACCAGCTGCAGCTGGTCTCCGGCCCATTTGGTGACCAGCTGGATCATGGTGGACAGCAGCATGGACACCAGCAGCAGAAAGCCCAGCCCGCCCACATAGGACAGGCCGCGCACGCGCGCCATGGCCAGGCTCCACCAGGCGGCCCGCTGCCGCACCAGCGGGGGCTCGCCCACGCTCCAGAGCTTTTCGAGCGAGGCCTGCAGCTCCACGAACACGCCGGTGGCGCCGGACACCATCATGACCAGGCCCAGCGCGGACGCCAGCGAGCCCTCGTCCGCGCGCCTGGCGCTGGACAGCGCGCCCTGCACCACCTGGGCGACGCGCTCGCCGGCCACGCCCTGCACCTGCCCGATCAGCGTGCTTTCCACGTAGCTGCGGTCCAGCCACCAGCCCAGCAGGCCGACGACCACCACCAGCAGCGGGGCCAGGCTCAGAATGCCGTAGAACGACATGGCGGCGCTCATGCGCGGGCCGCCGGCCTGCAGCCAGAGCTCGGTGGCATCGATCAGCGGCTGCACGGGCCGCAGCAGGGGTTGGGCGCGCCTTTGCAGCGAGGAGAGGTCAAAAGCCATGCCGGCTATTGTCTGCCGCGCCATCTGCGCGGCCTGTCAGAAGGGGCCGCTCCTGGGCCGTCAGAACAGCAGGCTGCGCACCCAGGGCGCGATCAGCACATTGAGCGCGCCGGCGATCATCATCACCAGCGAGGCGACCACGGCCTGCACCTCGCCCGCCTGGCGTGCCTTGGCCACGCCGGCGCCGTGCGCCGCGGCGCCGAAGAGGGAGCCCGCGGCCAGCTTGCTGCGCACCCGGGGCAGCAGACGCAGCACGGTCTCGCCCATGAGCATGCCGCTCACGCCGGTCATCAGCACGAACAGCGCGGCCAGGTCGGTGGGGCCGCCGAGCACGCGCTCGGCCTCGATGGCGAAAGGCGTGGTCACCGAGCGCACGGCCAGGCCCTTTTGCAGCGCGTCCGACAGGCCGAACCAGTGGGCCAGCAGCACCGTGGTGCCGATGGAGACCACGCTGGCCACCACCACGCCCGTGGCAATGGACATCCAGTGCCTGGCCAGCATGCCGCGGTGCTCGTACAGCGGCAGCGCGAAGGCCACCGTGGTCGGGCCCAGCAGCCAGACCAGCCAGTGCGTCTGGGCGATGTACTGCGGATAGCGCACATGGGTGAGCAGCGCCAGGCCGATGAGCACAATGGGCGTGGCCACGATGGGCATGAGCAGCGGATGCGGATGCCGGCGGTACAGCCGCTTGTTGGCCCAGTAGCAGCCCACCGTGGCCAGCAGGGAGACGACGCCGATCACCTGGTTGGAAAGCATGGCTACACCCCCGCGCGGAAAGCCGCCCGGCCCGCATGGCGCGTGGAGCGGCGCCGCGCCAGCCACAGCTCCAGCCGGTAGACGCGGTCCACGGCCAGCGCCGTGGCGGCCATCACGCAGGCCGTGCTGGTGACGATCACGGCCAGGATGCGCCAGCCCTGGTGAAGGATCAGGTCCGGATACTCGGTGACCACCAGCATGGCGGGCACGAAGAACAGCAGCATCTCGGCCAGCAGCCAGTTGGTGCCGCCCTGCAGCCAGCGCGCCTTGACCAGGCCGGTGAACAGCCCCACGGCCAGCAGCGCAAAGCCGATCAGCCCGGCCGGCATGCTCCAGCCCAAGCGCTGGCGCGCCATGTCCACGGCCAGCCAGATCGTGCTCAGTAGCGCGATCTGCAGCACCACCTTGGCGGCCTGCAGGGCCGCGCATGCCCCGATGGGCAGGCGCGGCCGCCCGCCGGCCGCAGAGTCATCCAATGTTTTCGACATGGATCGAGTATAGGGTTTACACCAATATTCTAAAAATGAATTATTCTCATTTTTTCGATGCAACAAGTGAATATCCATGGACCTGCGCGCCCTGCGTTACTTCATCGAGGTCGTCCGGCAAAACGGCTTCACCCGCGCCGCACAGTCGCTGCACGTCACCCAGCCCACGATCAGCAAGATGGTCAAGTCCCTGGAGGACGAGCTGGGCGGCCCGCTGCTGCTGCGCGAGGGCCGCGGCGTGCAGCTTACCGATGCCGGCCGCGTGGTGTACGAGCGTGGCTGCGGCGTGCTGGACCAGGCCCGGTTGCTGCGCCAGGAGGTGGCCGAGGTGGACGGCATTGCGCGCGGCGAGCTGTCCGTGGGCATCCTGCCATCGTTCGGGCACTACATGGCGCCGGTGATCGCGCGCTACCAGCAGCGCCATCCGGGCGTCACCCTGCAGGTGGACGAACAGGGCGCCCAGGCCCAGCGCCAGCGCGTGCTGGACGGCACGCTGGACATGGCCCTCGGTCTGTTCAACGGCAGCGAAGCCGGGCTGGAGAGCTATACGCTGGCGCGCCAGCACACCCGCGTGGCGCTGGCGGCCCATCGCGTCAGGAATCCCGAACAGCCCATGCGCTGGAGCGACCTGCGCGACCTGCCGTTCGTGCTCTACACCTCGGGCTTTGCGCTGCACGACGCCGTGCTCGAGCAATGTGCGGCCGCGGGCTTCGAGCCGCAGGTCAAGCTGCAGACGCGCTACTGGGACTTCATCGGCGACCTGGTGGCCGCCGACGTGGGCGTGGCCGTGATGTTCGAGCATGTGATCGCCCAGTACGATCCGGCCCGCGTCTCCAGCCGCCCGTTGATCGCCCCGGCGCTGGGCTGGGACGTGGTGCTGATGTGGCGCAGCGGCTACCTGTCGCGCGCGGCGCGCGCCTTCCTGGATTGCGCCCGCGAAATCTATCCGCAGCAGCCCTGAAAAAAGCATAGCTGCCCGCGCTGGATGGACAAGCGCTTGCGGCATGTTTGGCCTCTTTTAGCAATATCCGTTCAGCGCCATGCCGCCCTGGCGCAGGCTATGCTCGCGCTCCCATGCCTTCCCGTTTTCCACCTCCTTCCCGCCGCCCTGCCCGCCTCCTGAATGCGCCCGCGGCCGGGCCGCAGGAGCCGCTGCGGCTGCTGTGCTTCAACAAACCCTACGGCGTGCTCAGCCAGTTCACGCCCGAAGGGCGCTGGCAGGGGCTCAAGGACTGGATCGCCGTCCCCGGCGTGCACGCGGCAGGCCGGCTGGATGCCGACAGCGAAGGCCTGCTGCTGCTGACCAACAACGGCCCCTTGCAGGCCCGCATCGCCGATCCGCGCCACAAGATGGAAAAGACCTACTGGGTGCAGGTCGAGGGCATTCCCGACGAAGCCGCGCTGCAGGCCCTGCGCGACGGCGTACAGCTGCGCGACGGCATGACGCTGCCGGCCAGGGCGCGCCGGCTGGAGCCCGCGCCCGCGCTGTGGGAGCGCGAGCCGCCGATACGCGTACGCCAGAACATTCCGGACTGCTGGATCGAGCTTGTCATCCGCGAGGGCAAGAACCGGCAGGTGCGCCGCATGACGGCCGCCGTCGGCCATCCCACGCTGCGGCTGGTGCGCGTGGCCATAGGCCCGTATTCGATCGACGGGCTGGCGCCAGGCCAGTGGAAGGACGCGGCGCCGGCCTGAGCCGTTCAGGCCTTCTTGAGGAATTCGGACTTGAGCAGCATGGAGCCCAGCTCGGTCCTGCAGTCCACGTTGTGGCCGTCTGCGCCGTCGACCAGGCGGATGCCCTTGATCTTGCTGCCCTTCTTGAGCACCGAGGACGAGCCCTTGACCTTGAGGTCCTTGACCAGGATCACGGCATCGCCGTCGGCCAGCGCATTGCCGTTGGCATCGCGCACGATGCCGTCGCCCGCGCCGGCGTCGCCCTCTTCCTCAGCGGCCTGCACAGGCCATTCGAAGGCGCAGTCGGGGCAGATGTAGCTGGCGCCGTCGGCATAGGTGTTCTCAAGGCCGCACTGGGGGCAGGCCGGAATCGTCTGGGACATGGGAGGACCGGGAAGCAGTGAATGGAAAAGGGCGCGAAGCGCGCCCGACCCGGTGATTGTCGCCGCTGCGGGCCGGCCGGGATCTTTCCGCGCCGGAAACACCGCCCCGCCCGGGGCAGTGCCTGCACGCATGCGGCAGAGATGTCAGGAGCAGGCCTTGTTGCGCGAGGCATGCATGCCGGCCGCCTTGGCCTCGGCCTCGGTCATGTACTTGCCGTTCTTGGTCGTGCCGTAGTAGCGGTCGCCCTGGCAGTGGTAGACCTTGGTGTTCTCGTTGGCCCAGACCATGCCGGGGCCGCCGCCGGGAGCCGGGGTCGCGGCAGGTGCCTTGGCCGACTTGGCGGCCGGCGCGGCCGCTGGGGCTGCCGCCGCTGCGGGGGCCGCGGCCTTGGCTGCCGGAGCCGCTGCGGCAGGCGCTGCAGCGGGAGCCGCGCCGGCGGCCTTGGCCGTGGCGTCCTTGTCTATGCCCTTGTGCCCCTTGCAGGCGCCCTTGGACGTGGCCGCACTCGTCGTGCTGCCGTCCTTGCACACAAAGGTCTGCGTGCCGGCCGCTGCCGGCGCCGCCGGGGTCTGGGCAAAGCTTGCAAACGAACCAGTCATCAAGGCCGAGGCCAGCCAAACTTTCCAGATGTTGCGCATAGATCCGCTCCTAGCGAGGTCTTCGTCACAAAGGCGTGACCCGCACATGCTGCTACGAGCGCTGGCAAACGGCAAGCCGGCCGAAACCGGGGAAAACCGCAGGACACAGCCGGGGAAACCGGCGCTCCAGGTCTACAGCGACCGGCCCAGCTTGCGCAGGAAGCGCTCGCAGGCATCGAGCTGGGCCAGCTCCACGAATTCGTTGGGCTTGTGGGCCTGCTCGATGGAACCCGGGCCGCAGACCACGGTGGGAATGCCGGCGTTGTGGAACAGGCCGGCCTCGGTGCCATAGGCCACCTTGCGCTTGTCCTGGTCGGCCGTCAGCGCGCGCACCAGCTGGGTGATGGCTGCCTCTTCCGAAGCCTCGAGGGCCGGCGCGCTGGCACCGGCCTCGATATCGATGCGCGCCTCGGCATATTCGCTGCGCATGCGCGGCAGCAGCTCTTCGCGCACATAGGCCTCGACCTGGCTCTGGATGCCGTCCACCGGCATGCCCGGCAGGTTGCGGAACTCGTAGGCGAATTCGCAGAACTCGGGGATGGTGTTCACCGCAATGCCGCCCTGGATCTGGTTGGTCGTCATGGTGGTGAAAGGCACGTCGTAGAACTCGTCGTACGGGCCGTGCGCCTTGAAGTGGTCGGCGATGTCGCGGATGCGGCAGATCAGGCGCGCCGCATACTCGATGGCATTGCTGCCGCGCGGCGTCAGCGAGGAATGCGCGGCCTTGCCGTGGACGCGGCAGCGGTACAGGTTGATGCCCTTGTGCGCCACCACCACCTGCATGCTCGTGGGCTCGCCCACGACACAGCCGTCGAACTTCGCGCCGCGCAGCTTGAGCGCGTTGATCATCACGGGCGCGCCCGCGCAGCCGACTTCCTCGTCATAGGAAAAGGCCAGGTGGATGGGCTTGGCGCGCGGCATGGCCAGGAACTCGGGCACCAGCGCCAGCGAGGCGGCGATGAAGCCCTTCATGTCGCAGCTGCCGCGACCGTACAGGCGCGCTTCGCGCTCCACCAGGGTGAACGGGTCGGTGTCCCACTGCTGGCCGTCCACGGGCACCACGTCGGTGTGGCCCGAGAGCACGATGCCGCCTTCGGTGCTGCCGTCCTGCGCAGGCAGGGTGGCGAACAGATTGGCCTTGTCGCCATCGGGCGAGCGCATGAGCTCGGCCTGTATGCCCTGGGTGGCCAGCGCATCGCGCACGCATTCGATCAGGGCCAGGTTGGAATTGCGGCTGGTGGTGTCGAAGGACACCAGTTTCTCCAGCCATTGGCGGGTGTTCATCCAAGTCATGTTCGTTCTCTGAATCCTGCACCTTCCTGATGGGCGGGAAGCCGGCGGCGCCGCTGCGGTCAGTGCTTATGAAAAGTGTAAGTGCTCTCACCTATGCTGTAAGGCAAACGCAAAGGCCACCATACTGGCTGTCGGCCTTTGCGGTCCCGCCTCCGCGCCCCTTTCAACAGGACAACCCAAGTGACAACGCACACCGTATCGAAGCGCAACATCGTTGCCGCCGTGATTGGCAATGCCCTGGAGTGGTATGACTTCCTGGTCTTCGCCTTCATGACACCCATCGTGGCCAAGCTGTTCTTCCCCAGCAATCCCGACAATCCGGACGACAACATCAACCAGATCCTGATGACCACGGCCGTGTTCGGCGTGGGCTTTTTCATGCGTCCGGTGGGCGGCATCCTGCTGGGCCTGTACGGCGACCGCAAGGGCCGCAAGGCCGCCATGGTGCTGGTGACCATGCTGATGGCCGTGGCCATCGCACTGATCACCCTGGCGCCGACCTATGCGGCCGTGGGCATCCTGGCGCCGCTGTTCATCGTGCTGGCCCGCCTGCTGCAGGGCTTTGCGGCCGGCGGCGAATTCGGCACCTCCACGGCGCTGCTGATCGAGCTGGCGCCGCCCGGCAAGCGCGGCTTCTACGGCTCCTGGCAGATGACGGGCCAGATGCTGGCCCTCTTGATCGGCGCGGCCACGGGCACGCTGATCACCGAGCTGTTCACGCAGGAGCAGCTCATGGGCTGGGCCTGGCGCCTGCCGTTCGCCGTGGGACTGCTCATCGTGCCGGTGGCCATCTACATCCGCCGCCACGTGGAGGAGCCCGAGGTCTTCAAGCAGCTGCAGGCGGAACAGCAAAGCGGCAAGGTGCGCCAGATGGGCCTGCTGGAAATGCTGCGCGCCCATGCGCGCGAGACCCTGGTGGGCATGGGCCTGGTGGTGACGGCCACGGTCTCCATCTACATCACCTTCACCTACCTCGTCACCTACTCCACGGTGACGCTCAAGCTGCCCATACACGACGCCTTCCTCGTGCAGATGGCGGGCGCGGCGCTGATGGTGGTGCTGATGCCGTTCATGGGCGCGCTGTCCGACCGCATCGGCCGCCGCGGCATGACCATTGCCTCGCTGATCGGCTACCTGGCCGTGCTCTACCCCATGTACTCCTGGCTCACCGATGGACCCACGGTGCACAAGCTGCTGGTCACGCAGATCGTGGTCTGCCTGTTCGTGGCCATGTTCTTCAGCGTGTTCAGCACCGTCATGGCCGAGCTGTTCCCGCCCCATGTGCGCTCGGTCGGCATGTCCATGGCGTACAACATCGCAGTCATGGTGTTCGGGGGCTTCGCCCAGTTCATCGTCACCTGGCTGATCCGCTCCACGGGCTCGCCCATGGCGCCGGCCTTCTACGTGATGTTCGGCGTGGCGCTGGGTGCCATTGCCTCGTTCTTCATCCACGCCCGCGCCCACGAGCAGAGCTGAGCGCCGGCCCGCGGCAGCAGCCGCACCCGCCAAAAGCCAAGGCACGCGCCTTGGCTTTTTTCATTGCCGGCCCGGAGGGACCGCTTCCTCGCAGGGACGGCGGCCCCATGCAGCGGGGACGCAGGGCGCCATTTCATTTCCCGCCTAAAAAAGGCAAGGCTCTTTTGCCGCGAAGCCGGTGCGCGGCCCAGGAAACCCCTATGTTTTTCTGCAGGCCACTTGTCTACATTCTTGTATGCAACGACAAGATTTCTTTGCATACAAGATTAGCCAACAGCAGAGGCAGACATGCGCCGTTTTGCAAAATCACTTTTCGGGCAGGTAGTGATCGCCCTTATCGTCGGGGTGCTCGCCGGCCTCCTGGTTCCGGAGTTCGCCGTCAAGCTCAAGCCGCTGGGCGACGGCTTCATCAAGCTGATCAAGATGATCATCCCCGTGCTGGTGTTCTGCGTGGTCGTGCACGGCATCGCCGGCGCGGGCGACCTCAAGCGCGTGGGCCGCGTGGGCGTGAAGTCGCTGATCTACTTCGAGGTGCTGACCACCATCGCGCTGGGCATGGGCCTGGTGCTGGCCTTCGTGTTCGAGCCCGGCGTGGGCATGAACGTGGACACCAGCAAGCTCGATCCCTCGGCCATGGCGGCCTATGCCAGCAATGCCGACAAGCTGACCAGCGGCGGCACGGTGGAATTCCTGATGAAGCTCATCCCAGGCACCGTGGTGGAAGCCTTCGCCAAGGGCGACGTGCTGCAGGTGCTGCTGTTCGCGGTGCTGTTCGGCTGCGCGCTGACCCTGCTGGGCGAGCGCGGCAAGCCCGTGTCGGACCTGGTGGACACGCTGTCCATGGTGCTGTTCAAGATCATGGGCATCATCATCAAGCTGGCGCCGCTGGGCGTGCTGGGCGCCATCGCCTTCACCGTGGGCCAGTACGGCATCGGCTCGCTCAAGCAGCTGGGCATGCTGGTGGCGCTGTTCTACGTGGCGGTGCTGATCTTCGTGTTCGTGGTGCTGGGCCTGGTGATGCGCCTGTCCGGCTTCAGCCTGATCAAGCTGCTGCGCTACCTGCGCGAAGAACTGACCATCGTGTTCGCCACCACCTCGTCCGACAGCGTGCTGCCCCAGATCATGGCCAAGCTGCGCAACATGGGCGTGCGCGATTCCACCGTGGGCCTGGTGATTCCCACCGGCTACTCGTTCAACCTGGACGCGTTCTCGATCTACATCACGCTGGCCGCCGTGTTCATCGCCCAGGCGACCAACACGCCCATCAGCATGGCCGACCTGCTGACCATCCTGGCCATCGCGCTGGTCACCTCCAAGGGTGCGCACGGCGTGCCCGGTTCGGCCATCGTGGTGCTGGCCGCCACGCTGCATGCGATTCCCGCCATTCCCGCCATCGGCCTGGTGCTGGTGCTGTCGGTGGACTGGTTCATGGGCATCGCCCGCGCGCTGGGCAACCTGATCGGCAACTGCGTGGCCACCGTGGCCATCGCCGCCTGGGAAGGCGACATCGACCGCGAGCGTGCCCATGCCGTGCTCGACGGCCGCCTGCCCAAGGATGCCGATGCAGGCTGAAGCTTAAGGCGCAGCGCGGGCGGCATCCGGGGCAGGAGGCTCCGGATGCCGCTTCGCCTTTTCCCATTCAAGAACATATCCACGCGTTTCCGATTCCCATGCTCAAGTCCCTGCGCACCAAAATTCTCCTGATCAGCACTGCCACCGTGGTCTGCGCCCTGGCGGTGACCGGCGCGGCCACCTATGCCATCACGCGCGCCAGCACCTTCCAGACCATCGAGCAGGACCTGGATGCCATCGCGGCCGGCAACGCCATGGCCATCGACCAGTGGGTGGCCTCCAGGGCCATGGCCGTGAATGCCGCCGCGGCGGTGATCGAGCATGGCGATCCGCAGGGCTTTGCCGCGCACCTGGGGCAGGCCGGCGGCTTTCCCGTGACCACCGTGGGCTGGGAGGACAAGAGCTTCAAGACCACCACGCAGGCCGCCGCAGGCTACGACCCCACGGCCCGCCCCTGGTACAAGACCGCCGTGCAGGCCGGCAAGCTGGCCGTGACCAAGCCCTATGGCGACTCCACGACAGGCCAGGCCTTCGTGGCCTTCGTCGCGCCCATGCTGCGCAACGGCGCGCTGCAGGGCGTGCTCAACGGCGCCGTGCCGCTCGCGGGCGTGCGCGACGTGGTGGCCGCCATCCATCCCACCCCCAGCAGCCTGGGCTTTGTGGTCGGCGCCGACGGCCAGGTGCTGGCCCATGCGGACAGCAAGCGCATGCTCCAGCCGGTATCCGAGATCTCGCCGCTGCTCACGCCGGCCATGCTGGCCTCGCTGGCCGGCTCCACCCAGCCGCTGGAAGCGGAACTCGACGGTGCCGCCAAGCTGCTCAGGGCGCGGCCCATCCAGGGCACGGACTGGCTGCTGGTGGTGGCGCTGGACAAGGCCGAGGCCACGGCCGGCCTGCGCAGCGTGCTCGGGACACTGGCCGCCGCCATCGTGCTGCTGGCGCTGATCGCCGCGGCTGCGGCCGCCACGCTGACCGCCAAGTCCTTCCGCCGCCTGTCCCAGGTGCGCGACGCCATGGACCGGATCGGCTCGGGCGGCGGCGACCTCACGCAGCGCCTGCCCGTCAGCGGCCAGGACGAGGTGGCCCAGATCGCCTCCTCCTTCAATGCCTTCGTCGAACAGATCGGCACCGTGCTCAAGGACGTGCGCGGCGGCGTCGAATCCATGAAGACCGCCACGGACGAAATCAAGGCCGGCAACCAGGACCTGTCCAATCGCACAGAAAGCTCGGCCAGCCATCTGCAGGAGACCGCGGCCTCGCTCTCGCAGCTCACCGCCAACGTCAAGCAGTCCGCCGAAGCCGCGGCCCAGGCCACGCGCCTGGCGCATTCGGCAAGGGAATCGGCCACCCGGGGCGGCGCCGTGGTCGCCGGGGCCGTGAGCACCATGGACGACATCTCGGGCGCATCGGCCAGGATCGGCGAGATCATCGGCGTGATCGACTCCATCGCCTTCCAGACCAACATCCTCGCGCTCAATGCGGCCGTCGAGGCCGCGCGCGCCGGCGAGCAGGGCCGGGGCTTTGCCGTGGTGGCCTCCGAGGTGCGCAGCCTCGCGCACCGCAGCGCCACGGCGGCCAGGGAGATCAAGGAGCTGATCGATGCCTCGGGCAGCAGCGTGGCTGCCGGCACCGAGCGCGTGCATCCCGCAGGCGCCACCATGCAGGAAATCGTCTCCAGCATCCAGCGCGTGGCACAGATCATCGGGGACATCAGCGGTACGCTGACCGAGCAGAGCGTGGGCATCGGCCAGATCAACCAGGCCGTGGCCGAGATGGACTACGCCACGCAGCAGAACGCGGCGCTGGTGGAGCAATCGACGGCGGCCTCGTCCGTGCTCAACGAGCAGGCCCACCATCTTTCGCGCACCGTGGCAGGCTTCACGCTGGAGCCGCAGGCCGGCCCTGGAGCACTGAGCATGGCGTACTAGCAAGCCCTGACTTTACGCGCAGCGGCGCATCATCGCTTAATCTTGAACCATGAGCAGCAACCAGACACAGATCGCCCATCAGGTAGTGGAATCCATCCTGGCCAAGAAACTGGCCCCCGGCGAGCGCCTGGGCGAGCAGGAGCTGGCCGACCTGTTCGGGGTGAGCCGCACGCTGGTGCGCGAGGCGCTGATGCAGCTGCAGGCGCGGGGCTTCGTGGAAGTTCGCCCGCGCCGCGGCTGGTATGTCGTGGAGCCCTCGGCCGCCGAGGCCAAGGATGCCTTTTCGGCGCGGCGCATCATCGAGACCGGCATCCTGCAGGAGGCCGGCAAGCCGCTGCAGCGCGTCATCACCCAGCTGCGCCGTCACATCGCCCAGGAACAGAAGGCGATCGCCGGCGCCGACAACGCCATGCGCGCCTTTCTGCTGGCGGACTTCCATGTCTGCCTGGCCGAGCAGATGGGCCACAAGCTGCTGGCCGACACGCTGCGCGACCTGACGGCGCGCACCACGCTGGCGGCCACGCTGTACCAGTCCACGCACAGCGCCAGCCAGTCCTGCGCCGAGCACGAACGCATCGTCGCGGCGCTGGAGCGCGGCGACACCGAAGAGGCCAAGGCCCTGATGCTGGAGCACATAGGCACCGTGGAGCAATCGCTGGAAATCACGCCCGTGCCGCCCAGCGATGCCAGCGGCTGGCTGCGGGCCACGCTGGCTCCCGTATCAAAGCGATAGCAGCCTCCGATCTGTCCATCAGGCTTTGATGGCGATTCAGCTTTTTTCTTCGATCTGAAGATCAGGGTATAGCTGCGCCATGACCTGGCCCAGGCAGTCCTGCAGCAGGCGGGCCACCCTCTCCTCACCCTCCTCGCCGCCCTGCTGCGGCGCGCGCAGGGCCTGCCAGCATTGCGACCACTGCGGCGCATGCGCGGCCATGGCGGCCTGAACCGCCTCGTTCCAGCGCTGCGGCGCCGGCGGACTGGAATAGCGGCCCCGGCCGCGGCCGAAATGGGAGATCACCAGGTACTTGAGCAGCACCTGGCCCGCCAGCGCCGTCAGATACTCGCCCGAGAGCTGGAAGCGCTGCGCATCGCGGTCCAGCATCTTGTTGCTGCCCCAGGCGGCGCCGGCAAACGTCACGGCGCCCACCAGGGCCCCCAGCAATGCCCCCGTGCCCAGCGTCAGCCCGCCGGCCACCAGATCGGCGCCCAGCCCCGTGGCCGCGCCGGCCGTGAGCGCGCCCCACAGGCTGGCAGCCTTGGGGTCGATGGGCGCGCTGACCTGCAGCTGGCTGCGCAGCTGCTCCTGGATCTGGCTGGCGGCCAGCCCGTCCAGCCGATGCAGTTCCAGCAGGCGCTGCGTGGACTGCACATCGGCCTGCTGCACGGACTGCAGCAGCTGGCGGATCGCGGCCTGGGCCCGGGGGTCCGAAGGCAGGTCCGCGTCCTGCACCGCACCCTTCGCGCCCAGCGTGGCCGCCACCTTGCCGCTCACCGATTGCCAGGCCCGGGCCAGCAGCTTGCCCTGGGCCGGGACCAGGCTTTCCTGCAGCTTTGCCGTGCCCACCAGCTGCCGCGCCAGCGCCTGCAGGCTTTGCTGCTCGCACTGCCGCTGCTGCAGTTCGCGCGCCAGCAGCAGGCGCCGGTAGGCCGGCTGCTTGGCCGCCGGCAGCAGCGGCGCGATCGCCTGCATCATGTGCCGCTCATGCCACCAGCTGCGCGTGAAGGCATCCAGCACCAGCACCTCGCGCACCGTGTCCGCAAAGCCTTGCGTGGCCTTGCGCCAGCGCTGCAGGTCGGCCTCGGTCTGCGCCTGCGAGGTGTCGCTGCCGATCTGGTTGAGCAGCACGATGACAGGCTTGTCCATCCACCGCAGAATCTGCATCTCCGCACTCCAGTAGCCCGCATCGGCCGGGTCTTCGGCGGCATTGACCAGATAGAGCATCACGTCCGCATGGTCGCGCGCGGCCAGCAGCGCGCGCTGGCTCAGATAGAAAGGCCGGTCGCGCCAGCGGTCCCAGACGTTGGAGAGGAACCAGCCCAGCGGATTGCCGTGCTGCCGCAGGCGCTCGTACAGCCGCACGGAATCGCCGAAGCCCGGCGTATCCCACAGCCACAGTTCGTCGCCTTGCTCTGTTTGCTGCAGCAGGTAGCGTTCGGACCGGCTGGTGATGTGGGCCGCGTCCTCGATCTCGCCCACGTCGTCGGCGGCCAGCGTGCGCGTCAGCGTGGTCTTGCCGATATTGGTGTGCGACAGCAGGCACCACTGGATGCTCCGGCCCTCGCCGGCCGCGGGCGGCGCAGCAGGCGGCAAGGATTCGCCCCTGTGCGTTTCCGCGTGGTTTTCCGTGCTCATGGCCGTGCTTCCTCGCCGGTGATCACCTGGGCCGTCAGGCCGCCATCGCGCGCATGCTGGCGCACAAATTCCTGCCACAGATGCTCGCGTTCGCGCACGCGCGCCGGGGCGCCGCTGTTGCGGGCCACAAAGTCGGCGGCCCAGAGCCAGACTTCGGCATGCACGCCCCAGCGCTGCTGTACCTGGGCCAGCAGCTGGCCGTGGATCTCTGCCTCGGGCGTGGCCGCCATATTGAGCAGCAGCACCTGCTGCGCCCCTTCGGAGGTGGCAGCGGAGGCCGGCAAGGCGCCGCCATAGGCCAGCGTGGGCAGCAGCACCAGCTGCGCCCCGGCGCCATAGCGCTGCGCCACATGGCGCTGCAGCCCGGCCTGGCGCGGCGGCGTGATTTCCAGGCTGTAGGGCAGCACCTGCAGCACCGTGGCGCGGCCTGCCCAGTCGCGCTGCAGCTTCTGGAAATACGGCTGCTGCAGCGGCAGCGCCATATGGCCGGCAAGCCAGCGTGCGCACAGGGCCTGCCACAGCGCCAGCAGCAGGCGCGGCGCCAGCACGGTGAGGGCCAGCAGCAGCGTGTAGCGCTGCACCCAGCGCTCGCCTTCCATGAGCGGGGCCTGTGCCACGCCCCCTGCGCTCGCCCAGCCCTGCAGGGCGCGGATCTCTTCCAGGCTCCAGGGCGCCGTGCCCAGGAGGTGATGGACCGGCGCGAACAGCAGGTTCAGGCAGGACTGCACGGCAGCGGGCGACAGAAAGGTGCTCTCCCAGCCCACCAGATAGGCCCGGGTCAGGCCCGTGACCCACAGCGAAGCCAATGCTCCCGCAGCCAGCATGGCCGCTCCCAGATGCAGGCACATCAGCCACTGCGCCCGGCGCGGACGCTGGCTGAGCTGCCACCAGTTGCGCTCGAAAGTCAGCGCCATCTTGCGCAGGCCCGTGCCGGCCAGTTGCATCTTCTTCGGCTGCAGCTTGTGCAGCCAGCCCTCCGGGCCGGAGGCGGCCGGTGCGGCAGCCACGCCCTGCACCGGCATCAGCGGCACGGCCACCGCTGGCGTGCGCCGCAGCAGGCCGCGCAAGCCATTCAATACCAGGAGCACATAGACCAGCAGATTCCACAGCACCACGGCGATCAGCGAGGGCGAGAGCAGGTCCACGCGATGCGGATCGGTGATCGCATGGCCTGCATAGCCCACCGCAAAGGCCGCGGCCAGCACGCCCAGCACTGCCCAGCGCGAAACCCCGGCGGCCTGCGCGCGCAGCGCCCGGATCTCTGCAGGCAGCTGCGCGGCCGCGATGACGCGCAGTGCCCGCTCCTGCAAAAAGGCGGTGAACGCCTCGCGCTGGGGCGCACCAC
The DNA here is from genome assembly GCF_040187735.1 of Comamonas sp. w2-DMI. Classification (NCBI taxonomy): domain Bacteria; kingdom Pseudomonadati; phylum Pseudomonadota; class Betaproteobacteria; order Burkholderiales; family Comamonadaceae; genus Comamonas; species Comamonas sp. w2-DMI. The sequence goes on from NZ_JBANEL010000005.1 coordinate 110,540, forward strand.
TCTTGCCGTTCTGGCCGCTTTTTCCCAGGGCATGCAGGCACTCCTGCGTGATGGCATCGCAGCGCGCGGCCGTGGGCAGGGCCTCATGGGGCGGCGCGGTTTCTATGGCATGGGCGAAAACGATGTCGCGGAGGGCGCTGGCTTTCATGCCGCTATTGTGTTGCAGCCCGCAGTGGCATGCGGTATTCGCAAATTAATGAGCACGCAGCGCTTTACAGGCAAGCGTTTCAAGCGCTTTTCATTGCCAATCAGCGTCCTGTGGTATGAATGCGCTTTCGCGCCATATCCACAATCCAGGAGACAACAGATGACCCAGAATCCCGCCGCCATGCCCGATGCCAGCGGCTTCTTCGGCCCCTATGGCGGCCAGCTGGTGCCGCCCCATCTCAAGCAGGCCATGGACGATATCGCCGCCGCCTATGCGGAGATCGCCAAGCGGCAGGATTTCCAGGACGAGCTGGCTCAGCTGTTTGCCGACTATGTGGGCCGGCCCAGCCCCATCTTCCATGCCCGGCGCCTGTCCGCGCAGCTGGGCGGCGCGCAGATCCACCTCAAGCGTGAGGACCTGAACCACACGGGCGCGCACAAGATCAACCACTGCCTGGGCGAGGCGCTGCTGGCCAGGTTCATGGGCAAGAAGAAGGTCATCGCCGAGACCGGCGCCGGCCAGCACGGCGTGGCGCTGGCCACGGCCTGCGCGCTGGTGGGCATTCCCTGCGAGATCCACATGGGCCAGGTGGACATCGAGAAGGAGCACCCCAACGTCACCAAGATGCGCATCCTGGGCTGCAAGCTGGTGCCCGTAACGCGCGGCGCGGCCACGCTCAAGGAAGCCGTGGACAGTGCCTTCGAGGAATACCTCACCAACCCCACGGACTACATCTATGCCATCGGCTCCGTGGTCGGTCCGCACCCGTTCCCGATGATGGTGCGCGACTTCCAGTCCATCATCGGCCGCGAAGCCCGGGAGCAGTTTCAGGCCAAGTACGGCCGGCTGCCCGACCATGTGGCCGCCTGCGTGGGCGGCGGCAGCAATGCCATGGGCATGTTCACGGCCTTCCTCGGCGACGAATCCGTGCGCCTCGTGGGCGTGGAACCCTCGGGCGAAGGCACGGACCGCCCCGGCCGCCATGCAGCCACGCTGACCATGGGCAAGCCCGGCGAAATCCACGGCATGAAGTGCTACGTGCTGGAGAACGCCGACGGCACGCCCGCCGCCGTGCACAGCATCGCCTCGGGCCTGGACTACCCGGGCGTGGGGCCGCAGCACAGCTACCTCAAGGACCTGGGCCGCGTGCAGTACGAAATTGCCAGCGACAAGGAATGCCTCGACGCCTTCATGACGCTGTCGCGCGTGGAGGGCATCATCCCCGCGCTGGAGAGCGCACATGCCGTGGCCTGGGCCATGCGCGTGGCGCCCACGCTGCCCGGGGACCAGCACATCCTCGTCAATCTCTCGGGCCGCGGCGACAAGGATGCCGACTACGTGGCCAAGGTGCTGGGCATTTGATCCCCTGGCGCCTGCACCGCTGCCATCTCCGTGTCACGCCCCTGACATGCTTTGCGCCTAGGGTCCAGGGCGGCACGCACTCCAAGCTCCAACCAGACCACGCATATTCCATGAAACCATCCATGCCCCAGTTCCGCCTCTCCGCCCTTGGCGCCATGCTGCTCTTCGCACTGGCCCTGTCCGCCTGCGGCGGCGGAGACGCCCCCCAGGAAATCCGCTACCAGACGCTGGACGGCACGCCGCCGCAGGTGATCGCGCACCGCGGCCTGTCCGGCCTGTATCCCGAACAGACCCGCATGGCCTACGAAAAGGCCGCCGATGCGGGCGCGGACATGCTGGAGCTGGACATGCACATGACGCGCGACTGCCAGCTGGTGGCGCGCCACAATGCCTGGCTCGGCGACAGCACGAATGTCGCCGAGGTGGCCAAGACCAATGCCGGCGTCGCCGCGCGCAAGCGCACCACGCCCGGTGTCTGGGTCGACGTGAAATACCCGGTGAACGGCCCCGCCGACGGCCCGGCACGGTACCTGAGCGACCAGATCGACGCCAACGACCCCAAGTCCGTGCTCAAGCCGCTGGTGGTCGACGGCGAGGACCACACCAACGACTGGTCCATCAGCGACTTCACGCTGGACGAGCTGCGCACCCTGCTGGCCGGCACCATTCTGGACAACGCCAGCGAACGCCCCACCGAATGGAACGGCAAGCTGCCGCTGATCAGCGCCCAGGAGGTGATCGACATCGCGGTGGCCAAGGGCAAGGAGCAAAAGCGCAGCATCGCCGTCTATGCGGAAACCAAGAACCCGTACTGGAACAACCAGCAGGCCATTGCCAACGGCTGCGGCGCGCCGGGCTCGCGCCCGTTCGAGGACGCGGTGATGGCCCTGCTCAAGAAGAACGGCCTCAACACCAAGGATGCACCCATCTACATCCAGAGCTTCGACCCCGAGAGCCTCAAGTACCTGCGCAAGGCCGGCATGCAGGCCAAGGGCGTGCAGCTGATCGACGGCAACGACATCAACTACCAGGACGGCTCCATGGTCTACATCACCAATGATGAATGGACCTTCATCAGCGGCCGCCCCTACAGCTGGACGCTGGCCGGCGATGCGCGCACCTTCGGCGCCATGCTCACGCCTGCGGGCCTGGCCGAGATCAAGCAGTACGCCGACGGCATCGGCCCCTGGAAGCCTGAAGTGCTGGCCCATTCCGTCGTGCCATACAAGGCCGGTGCCGGCCTCAAGGACGTGAACACGCTCAAGGACACCGGCCTCATCGCGAATGCGCACAAGGCAGGCCTGGTGGTGCACAGCTTCACCTTCCGCAACGAGCCCGGACGCCTGGCCGGCATCTACAAGGGTGACCCCGTACAGGAATTCCTGGCCTATTTCCGCCTGGGCATCGACGGCGTGTTCACCGACTTCACGTCCACCGGCGTGAAGGCGCGCGAGGCCTATGAGCAGGAACTCAAGGCCAAGCCGTTCTGACACCGGCCTGCGCCCATAAGAAAGCCACCGCGAGGTGGCTTTTCTTTTTATGCTCAGCCCAGGTTCGGCGCCAGCAGGCGCCGCAGCTCCTCGATGTCCATGCCGCGGCGCTGGGCCATGTCGGCCAGCTGGTCCTCGCCGATCTGGCCCACGTTGAAGTAGGTGGCCTCGGGGCTGCCCAGGTAGAAGCCGCTCACGCTCGATGCCGGGAACATGGCCAGGCTGTCGGTCAGCTCCATGCCGATTTCCCTGGCGTCCAGCAGCTTGAAGAGGTCAATCTTGGCCGTGTGGTCCGGGCAGGCCGGATAGCCCGGCGCGGGGCGTATGCCCTGGTACTGCTCCTTGATGAGCTGCTCGTTGGTCAGCTGCTCGTCGGCCGCGTAGCCCCACAGGTCCTTGCGCACGCGCTCGTGCAGGCATTCGGCAAAGGCCTCGGCCAGGCGGTCGGCCAGGGCCTTGAACATGATGCCCGAGTAGTCGTCCAGCGCGGCCTGGAATTCCTTGTCCTTCTTCTCGGCGCCGATGCCGGCCGTCACGGCAAACAAACCGGCGTAGTCCTTGATGCCGGATTCTTTGGTGGCCACGAAGTCCGACAGGCAGCGGCTGGGCCGCATCGAGCCGTCGACCATCTGCTTCTCGGTCTGCTGGCGCAGGCCGTACCAGGTCATGAGCTCCGTCGTGCGCGACTCGTCGCTGTAGAACACGATGTCGTCGCCCACGCGGTTGGCCGGGTACAAGGCCATCACGCCGTTGGCCGTGAGCCAGCGGCCCTCGATGATCTTCTTGAGCATGGCCTGCGCGTCGGCCAGCACCTTGCGCGCCTCGGCGCCCACGATCTCGTCGTCGAGGATGGCGGGGTAAGGCCCGGCCAGGTCCCAGGTCTGGAAGAACGGGCCCCAGTCGATGTACTGGGCGATCTCGGCCAGGTCGAAATTTTTGAACACGCGGCGGCCCAGCACGCGCGGCGCCACGGGGGGGGTGGGCGGCGAAGTCCACGGGCGTGGCATTGGCGCGGGCCTGGGCCAGCGGCCACAGCGGCGTCTTCTTCTTGTTGGCGTGCTGGGTGCGCACCTTGTCGTAGTCGGCCTGCAGCTCGTCCAGGTAGGCCTGCTTGCCTTCGCCCAGCAGGCTCTGCGCCACGCTCACGCTGCGCGAGGCGTCGGGCACGTAGACCACGGGGCCGTCGTACTTGGGCGCGATCTTCACGGCCGTGTGCACGCGCGAGCAGGTGGCGCCGCCGATCAGCAGCGGAATCTTCCTGATACGGAAGTACTCGTCCTTGTCCATCTCGCCGGCCACGTACTGCATCTCTTCGAGGCTGGGCGTGATCAGGCCCGACAGGCCGATGATGTCCGCGCCCTCGGCCTTGGCCTTGGCCAGAATCTCGTGGCAGGGCACCATCACGCCCATGTTGATGACCTCGAAGTTGTTGCACTGCAGGACCACGGTGACGATGTTCTTGCCGATGTCGTGCACGTCGCCCTTGACGGTGGCGATGACGATCTTGCCCTTGCTGGACACGTCCATGCCCGCGGCTTCCTGCTGGCGCTTTTCCTCCTCGATGTAGGGGATCAGGTGGGCCACGGCCTGCTTCATCACGCGCGCGGATTTCACCACCTGGGGCAGGAACATCTTGCCGGCGCCGAACAGGTCGCCGACGATGTTCATGCCGTCCATCAGCGGGCCTTCGATCACGTGCAGCGGGCGACCGCCCCCTTGCACCACGATCTGCTGGTAGGCCTCTTCCGTGTCCTCGACGATGAAGTCGGTGATGCCGTGCACCAGCGCATGCGACAGGCGCTCGCCCACGGTCTTGGGGGCGTCCGGGGTACCGCGCCATTCGAGCTTCCTGCTGTCGTCCTTGGCCGCGCCCTTGGCGGCCTCGGCGATCTCGAGCAGGCGCTCGGCCGCATCGGGGCGGCGGTTGAGCACCACGTCTTCCACACGCTCGCGCAGCGTGGGTTCCAGGTCGTCATAGACGCCGACCATGCCGGCGTTGACGATGCCCATGTCCATGCCCGCCTGGATGGCGTGGTAGAGGAACACGGTATGGATGGCCTCGCGCACCGGGTCGTTGCCGCGGAAGGAAAAGCTCACGTTGGACACGCCGCCACTGACCTTGGCACCAGGCAGGTTCTGCTTGATCCAGCGCGTGGCCTCGATGAACTCCACCGCGTAGTTGTTGTGCTCCTCGATGCCGGTGGCCACGGCGAAGATGTTGGGGTCGAAGATGATGTCCTCGGGCGGAAAGCCCACCTCGTCGACCAGCACGCGGTAGGCGCGCTCGCAGATCTCGATCTTGCGCCGGTAGGTGTCGGCCTGGCCCTGCTCGTCGAAGGCCATGACCACGGCGGCCGCGCCGTAGCGCTTGATGAGCCGGGCCTGGCGCTTGAATTCGTCCACGCCCTCCTTCATGGAGATGGAATTGACGATGCCCTTGCCCTGCAGGCAGCGCAGGCCGGCCTCGATCACTTCCCACTTGGACGAATCCACCATCACCGGCACCTTGGCGATGTCGGGTTCGGAGGCGATGAGGTTCAGGAAGCGCACCATGGCGGCCTTGCTGTCGAGCATGGCCTCGTCCATGTTCACGTCGATGACCTGGGCGCCGTTTTCCACCTGCTGGCGCGCCACCGACAGCGCTTCCTCGTACTGTTCGTTGAGGATCATGCGCGCAAAGGCCTTGGAGCCGGTGACGTTGGTGCGCTCACCCACATTGACGAACAGCGTGCCTTCGCCGATGAAGACGGGCTCCAGGCCCGACAGGCGCATGGGGGGAATGGAAACGGGGGACGCAGCAGACATCACGCTCACCTGTAGAAAACCAAGACAGAAACAGGACAGGTGAGCGCCGTTGTGAATGCAGGGCGGCATGCAGGGCCGCCGCTTCCGAGCCTGACGCCGCGGCTCAGACCCTGACGGACTGGCGGGCGCTGCAGCGCTCCTCGGAAGAGAGCGCTATTCTAGCGCGCGCCTCCGGCAGCTGCCGCCCCGGGGCTTGCGCAAAGCACCTGTGACCATCCGTCCTGCAGCGTGGAGGCGGGCGGCTCAATCGTCGTCATCGTCATCGCCATGGCGCCAGTGGCGATGGTGGTGCCTGCGCCAGCCCCGGTCCCACCGTTCCCAGCGGTCGTCGTCATAGCCTCGCCAGCCCGGTGCATAGACGGGCTGCTGCGGCATGACCACCACCGGGCGCGGCGTGTAGACGGGCCGGGGAACCACATAGGCTGGCGGCGGCCCATACACGGGGGAAGGCGCCACCATGACGGGGCCCGGCACGCCGATGCCGATGTTCAGGTCCACCCTGGCAAAGGCACCGGTGGCCGCCATGGCCAGCAAACCGGCGAAGGCGAGCTTTCTGTAGTTCATCTTGACCTCTCCGGCGATGCGCAGGCATCGCCATGACTTGTGGAGATTCCAACGAGACACCAGGCGGCCCGGTTGACTCCCGGTTGTAACCAAATCCGGGAAAGTGAAAGCGCCTGCCCACGCCGCGGCGCGGAGGCGCAACAGGTCATCAGCCCTGCGCCGATGCCGGCAGGCCGAAGATCCGGTCGAACGCCCAGTTGAAGGCAAAGGTATAGACCATGAAGAACACCAGCAGGCCGGCTTCCATCACCGCCGCCTGCCACAGCGACACCTCGAACCACCAGGCCATCAGCGGGATCAGCATGGCGGCAATGCCTCCCTCGAAGCCGATCGCATGCACCACGCGGCGCAGCACGGAGCGGCCCTTGACGCTCTGGCGCGCCTCCCATTTTTCAAACAGGTAGTTGAAGCCCAGGTTCCAGCAGATCGCAATGGCCGACGCGGCCACGGCCATCACGCCGGATGCGCCGGCTTCCTGGCCGATGGCCATGAAGATCAGGCTGGAGACGGCGATGGCGATGGCCTCATACAGGGAGACGTAGATGACGCGGCGCTTGGGGCCTTGCAGGCCGGTGGCCTGCCGGGAACCGGACGTGCGGGAAGCGCTGGAAACCGAAGACGACGCAGCGGCGGCCGCTGCGGTGGAAACAGAAACTTGTTGAGACATGGGATGCAGTGTATGTTCTGAAAATTGAAGATAAAAGTCAGCTTCTTTCAGTTTTTCTGACAAGTTCAAGCGATGCCCTTTGCCGCCGACCAGGTGCCCCTGTTTCTGGCCGTGCTCGATGCCGGCTCTTTCTCCGCGGCCGCGCGCCGGCTCGGGCGCGTGCCCTCGGCCGTCAGCATGGCCATTGCCCAGCTCGAAGCCGAGCTGGACTTGCAGCTTTTCGACCGCAGCGGGCGCGAGCCCGTGCCCACGGCCGCCGCCCGTGCACTGGAACCCCAGGCACGCCTGCTGGCCGAACAGCTGCAGCAGCTCAACTGGCAGGCCAGCGCCTTGCACCAGGGTCTGGAAGAACGGCTGACCTTGGCCATCGCGCCCGAGCTGCTGTCCACCCACTGGACCGGCACGCTGGCCCAGCTGGTGCAGGAATTCCCGGCCCTGCCCGTCGAGGTGCTGGCCGCCCCGCAGACCGACGCCCTGGAGCTGCTGCATGCGGGGCGCGCGCACCTGGCCCTGGTCTTCGAGCGCCCCGCCATCGACGGCCGCGAAGGCTTCCAGGAAATGGGCCGCGAAACCCTGGTGGCCGTGATGGCGCCCGGCTTTGCGCCGTGGCAGCAGGCCCGCACGGAGCATGGCGCCCAGGCCCGGCTCACGGTGGAGCAGCTGGCCGCCGCGCGCCAGGTGCTGATGGCCAGCCGCGACCCCGCCCAGATCGATACGCGCTTTGTCTTTGCCCAGCAGCGCTGGCGCACGGACAGCCACCAGGCGGCGCTGTCCCTCATCAGCGCGGGTCTGGGCTGGGGCTGGCTGCCCCGGACCCTGGTCGAACCCCATATCGCGGCCGGCAGCCTGATGGAGATACCCGTGCAAAGCCTGAGCAACGGCACCACGCTGTTCGTGGACTGGGTCTGGTCCAAGGAGCGCCCGATGGGACTGGCGGCGCGCCGCTTCGTGCAGCTGCTGCGCGAGCGCCCGCCCGACACGGCATGACTGCGGAAGTCGGCTGACGGCGGCGGCACCGAAGCTGTGGCAAAACAGCGCTCGATGCCCGCGCCGCCCCAGCGCCCCTTTTTGTTCCCGGAGCCTAAAGCCATGCTGCAAACCCGCAAGACCACCCGGCCGCCCAAGGCGGCGCTGCCCGCCGTCCCGTTTCCCACCAGCGCATCGGTCAAGGCCGCGCAAAGCCTGTCGGGCCCTGTCCGCAAGCCCTCGGGCAAACAGGCTGCCAAGGCAGGCACGGCCGCCGCACTGCCCGCCCCTTTGCCGCCGTTCGTCAGCCGCGATGCCGCGCTGCAAGCCCTGTGGCAGCAGTGGCAACCCGGTGTGGCGCGCGATGCAGGCCGGGCCGCGGACGCGATGCCACCGCCGATCGACCTGCTCCGCTATGCCCCCGCTTCCAAGCCGTTTTCCTCGGGCAAGGGCAAGGCCCACGACAAGGCGCTGGTCAGCGAACTCGCCCAGGACCTGGACAGGCTGCAGAACGTCTTCTATGCCGATCGCCGCTTCAAGCTGCTGGTCATCCTGCAGGGCATGGACGCAGCCGGCAAGGACGGCACGCTGCGCGGCGTGTTCAGCCAGATGACGCCGCTGGGCGTGCGCACCGTGGGCTGGAAGGCGCCCACCGAGACCGAGAAGGCGCGCGACTATCTGTGGCGCATCCACCTGCAGGCGCCGGCCAGCGGCGAGATCGTGGTCTTCAACCGCAGCCATTACGAGGATGTGCTGGTGCCCGTGGTCAACCGGTGGATCACGCCCGAACAGCAGGCCCAGCGCTATGCGCAGATCAACGACTTCGAGCGCATGCTCAGCGAGACCGGCACCGTCGTCGTCAAGTTCATGCTGCACATCAGCAAGGAGGAGCAGCGCCAGCGCCTGCAGGAACGCCTGGACGACCCGACCAAGCACTGGAAATTCGACGAAGGCGACCTCCAGGTGCGCGCCCAGTGGGATGACTACCAGCAGGCCTACGCCCGCCTGCTGGCGGCCACGCACACGCCCTGGGCGCCATGGACCATTGTGCCGGCCGACTCCAAGACCCACCGCAACCTGATGATTGCCACGCTGCTGCGCGAGGTGCTGCACAACCTCGGTCTCCAATACCCGCCCGGCGCCCCGGCGCTCGACAAGATCAAGGTGAAATAGGGGCGCGGCGCGGCCATGCCGCGCTCACATAAATGAAGCATGCAGCGCCAGATCCGTATCGATTTCAGAGAGAGATAAACCTGAAATCGTTTCCTGCCAAGCGCAAGACGCTTCCATTTCAGAAGCAAAACCTAGAACTGCCAGCCCAGCTGCCCCAGGCCTTCGAACGCGATATCGAAACGGTCGCCCGCCTGCAGCTTCTGGCAGCCGCACCAGGTGCCCGTGGTCACCACGGTGCCGGCCGGCACGCTGCCGTATTCGGCCGCCACATGCTGCAGCCAGTCCGCCAGCAGCCAGGCCGGATCGCCCAGGCTGTGCGTGCCGGCAAAGCGCTGGGGGTCGCCGCCGTTGACCTGTACCGTACAGGCCTGCTGGGCCCAGTCACGGCCTAGCAGCACGCTGGCCGGCAGCCAGGGGCCCAGCGCCAGCCCGCCATGGCACTGGCCGTCGGCCAGCAGCGCCAGCGCCGGCGCCTGGAGGCCGTCGCGCCAGCGCACATCCACCCATTCGATGGCCACGGCCACGCCGTCGATCAGCTCCAGTGCGCCTTGCGCCGTCAGGGCAAGCGCCTGCTCGGCCGTCACTTCGCGGCCCAGGCGCAGGGCCACCTCGGCCTCCACGCCGCGCAGATTGAACACGGCCTGCGGCGCCGGTGCCACGGGCCGGTCCTGGTGCACGCCGTCCTCCGGCAGCGGCACATGCAGCAGGCGTGCGGCGCGGCTGGCAGCGCCGGACTTCCAGTAGCGCGGCGCCCGATCGGCCGGCCACCAGCCATAGGCCCGGGCCAGCGCCCGCTGCACCTGGCGCGCATCGTCCTCGCCGCGCATCAGCGGCGCCACGTCGGCGCCCAGGGCCATGGTCTGCCCGAGCTTGCGCGACCACCACAGCGCATCGGCCGTGGCATAGCTGTCCTCGTGCAGCGCGGGCGCCAGCGTCTTCCAGTCAGGCAGCACATCCTGCTGCTCCTGCAGCTCGGGCGCCAGGCCGATGGGCGGCGTGTTGGCAAAGGGGGCGGGACCGCACCCACTTTTTTCGCATTCATTGTTTTCAGGCATGAAGGCAATGATGGCAAATTTCGTGCATCTATGCGGTTTTCAGGCGCGAATCGGGGCTGCGGAAACGCAGTTTTTTTGCTTATGCACAAAACGCATAAAGCTGCAAGCAACTTGCCTTGGACAGCGGCCGGCCGCCGCTCTAATCTGCTCTACCTAGCCGGTGCCGCCGCAAAACGGCAGCGCCTGTTTCAGTCAACCAGGCAACATCATGCAAGCCAAAGACTCTTCGGCGCCCGCCATGGCGCACGCTCTTCCCTCCTACCTCAACCCCGATCATCTCGGCCCCTGGGGCATCTACCTGCAGCAGGTTGATCGCGTCACGCCGTATCTGGGCTCGCTGGCCCGCTGGGTGGAAACGCTCAAGCGCCCCAAGCGCATTCTGGTGGTGGACGTGCCCATCGAGATGGATGACGGCCGCATTGCCCACTTCGAGGGCTACCGCGTGCAGCACAACCTGAGCCGCGGCCCCGGCAAGGGCGGCGTGCGCTTCCACCAGGACGTGACGCTGTCCGAAGTGATGGCCCTGTCGGCCTGGATGTCGGTGAAGAACGCCGCCGTGAACGTGCCCTACGGCGGCGCCAAGGGCGGCATCCGCGTCGATCCGCGCACACTGTCCAAGGGCGAGCTGGAGCGCCTGACCCGCCGCTACACCAGCGAGATCGGCCTGCTGATCGGCCCCTCCAAGGACATTCCGGCTCCCGACGTGAACACCAACGGCCAGATCATGGCCTGGATGATGGACACCTACTCCATGAACACCGGCGCCACGGCCACCGGCGTGGTCACGGGCAAGCCCATCGACCTGGGCGGCTCGCTGGGCCGCGTGGAAGCCACGGGCCGCGGCGTGTTCACCGTGGGCGTGGAAGCCGCCAAGCTGACGGGCCTGTCGGTGCAGGGCGCGCGCGTCGCCGTGCAGGGTTTCGGCAACGTGGGCGGCACGGCGGGCAAGCTGTTTGCCGAGGCTGGCGCCAAGGTCGTGGCCGTGCAGGACCATACCGGCACCATTCATAACGCCAACGGCCTGGACGTGCCGGCCCTGCTCGAGCATGTGGCCAACACGGGCGGCGTGGGCGGCTTTGCCGGCGCGCAAGCCATGGATGCCAAGGACTTCTGGGGCGTGGAATGCGACATCCTGATCCCCGCAGCGCTGGAGGGCCAGATCACCAAGGACAACGCCGGCCAGATCAAGGCCAAGATGGTGATCGAGGGTGCCAACGGCCCCACCACCCCCGAGGCCGACGACATCCTGACCGACAAGGGCGTGCTGGTGCTGCCCGACGTGATCGCCAACGCCGGCGGCGTGACGGTCAGCTACTTCGAATGGGTGCAGGACTTCTCCAGCTTCTTCTGGACCGAAGACGAAATCAACGCCCGCCTGGTGCGCATCATGCAGGAGGCCTTTGCCGCGGTCTGGGCCGTGGCTCAGGAGCATAAGGTGACGCTGCGCACCGCCACCTTCATCGTGGCCTGCAAGCGCATGCTGCATGCCCGCGAAATGCGCGGCCTGTATCCATAAGCCCCCTGAGGCGCTTTGCGCCTTCCCTCTCTCTACGCGCTTCGCGCCAAGGGAGGGGGACGATGCCTTCGCCGCGAGGCGGCTCTTGCTCGGCATCTCTTTGTGGGGTGTGCCTGTTTTAGCGCGAGCACAACGAAAAAAGCCTTCTGTTTCCAGAAGGCTTTTTTGTTGGTTGCGCGAGAAGGATTTGAACCTCCGACCTTTGGGTTATGAGCCCAACGAGCTACCAGACTGCTCCATCGCGCGGTAATTTCGGGACAGCAACTTGTCGTTGTGTCGATGGAAGCAATTGTAGCTGAAATTCTGTTGTCATGCATGCAAGTTATATGAGCTCACTTTTTTCATGGCTATTGGCTCTGAAATTTGTCGTCCGGCCAAAGGCAGGCCAGTCATTCCCGGGCGCCGCCGCTGCCCGAGGCGGCTCTGTATAGTTGCCGCCCATGGCCAAAGACAAAACGACTTTCACCTGCAATGCCTGCGGCGGCACCAGCCCGCGCTGGCTGGGCAAATGCCCCAGCTGCGGCGCCTGGAACTCGCTGGTCGAGACGGTGGCCGACTCGGCCTCGGGCGGCAAGAACCGCCTGAGCCAGCCCCAGGGCTATGCGGGCCTGGCCAATGCCCAGCCCGTCACGCCGCTGTCGGCCATCGAGGCCCAGGACGTGGCGCGCACGCCCAGCGGCATCGAGGAGCTGGACCGGGTGCTGGGCGGCGGCGTGGTCGAGGGCGGCGTGGTGCTGATCGGCGGCGATCCCGGCATAGGCAAGTCCACACTTCTGCTGCAGGCCATGGATGCGCTGCATCGCCTGGGCCTGCCCACGCTGTACGTGACGGGCGAGGAGAGCGGCGCCCAGGTGGCGCTGCGCTCGCGCCGCCTGGGCCTGGAGGCCAGCCAGGTGAATGTGCTGGCCGAGATCCAGCTGGAGAAGATCCTGGCCACCATGGAGGCCACCCAGCCCGCCGTGGTGGTCATCGACTCGATTCAGACCGTGTATTCGGACCAGCTGTCCTCGGCGCCGGGCTCGGTGGCCCAGGTGCGCGAGTGCGCGGCCCACCTGACGCGCGCGGCCAAGACCACGGGCATCACCGTGATCCTGGTCGGCCATGTGACCAAGGAAGGCGCGCTGGCCGGCCCGCGCGTGCTGGAGCACATGGTGGACACGGTGCTTTACTTCGAGGGCGACACGCACAGCAATTTCCGCCTGGTACGCGCCATCAAGAACCGCTTCGGCGCGGTCAACGAGATCGGCGTGTTCGCGATGACGGAAAAAGGCCTCAAGGGCGTGACCAACCCCAGCGCCATCTTCCTGTCCCAGCACAGCGAGCCCGTGCCCGGTTCCTGCGTGCTGGTCACGCTGGAAGGCACGCGCCCCATGCTGGTGGAAATCCAGGCGCTGGTGGACCAGGGCGGCCCGGCCGCGCGCCGCCTGTCCGTGGGCCTGGACCGCGACCGCCTGGCCATGCTGCTGGCCGTGCTCAACCGCCATGCGGGCGTGGCCTGCGCCGACCAGGACGTGTTCGTCAACGCCGTGGGCGGCGTGCGCATCAACGAGCCGGCGGCCGACCTGGCCGTGATGTTGGCAATCACTTCCAGCCTGCGCGGCAAGGCGCTGCCCAAGGGCTTCATCGCCTTTGGCGAGGTGGGCCTGGCCGGCGAGGTGCGTCCCGCGCCGCGCGGCCAGGAGCGCCTGAAGGAGGCGGCCAAGCTGGGCTTCACCATGGCCGTGGTGCCCAAGGCCAATGCGCCCAAGAAGGCCATTCCCGGCCTGACCATCCACGCCGTGGAGCGCGTGGACGAGGCCATGAACATTGTGCGCGGCATGGGGTAAGCGCTTGCTCGCTTTCATAATGGAAGCATGTTGCGCCCGGAATACATGGTTATCAGCGACAAAATCCTCTGAAATCATTCCAAGACAGGCGCAAGCAGCTCCTGTTTTTGAAAGCCTCTGTGGTTTGACAGGCTTGCATGGGCATACGCACTGCCCACAGCCGGCTCCCCCGCTCTCCGTAAGACAATAAGCCCATGAATTTGCGCAATATTCTGGTTCCCCTGGGTCTGATCGTGCTGGTGTTCGCAGCCTTCCGCTCGGCGGGCTGGCCCGGCGTCGCGGCCGTGGCGGGCGGCATTCTGATGTGGGTTCTGCTGCATTTCACGCGCCTGATGAGCGTGATGAAAAAAGCGGCGGACCGTCCCATGGGCTATGTGGGCAGCGCGGTGATGCTCAATGCCAAGCTCAAGCCCAAGGTGCCGCTGGTGCATGTGGTGGCCATGACGCGCTCGCTGGGCGAGCGCCTGTCCGAGGAAGGCCGGGACCCCGAGATCTACCGCTGGACCGACGGCACCCGCTCCCATGTCACCTGCGAATTCGTGGGTGGCCGGCTGATGAAGTGGACACTGCAGCGCCCCGTGCAGGACGAGGAGGCCGCCGCCGCACCGGAAACAACAGAGACGACGGACACGCCGCCGAAGGCCTGAGCGCCCTAAAATGGCGCTCTCTGGAGACAGCCGACCGGGCAGGCCCTGGCACCCGGTGTCTGCCCAATGAACACAACCCCCAAGAGGATGGTTTTATGAGTCCTGTTGTTCCCTCGATGTCCGACCGCGACGGCAAAATCTGGATGGACGGACAGATGGTGGATTGGCGCGACGCCAAGATCCACGTGCTGACCCATACGCTGCATTACGGCTGCGGAGCCTTCGAAGGCGTTCGCGCCTACGAGACCGAGCAGGGCACGGCCATCTTCCGCCTGCAGGACCATACCAGGCGCCTGTTCAACAGCGCCAAGATCCTGCGCATGCAGATCCCGTTCACCCAGGACCAGGCCAACCAGGCCCAGATCGACGTGGTCAAGGCCAACGGCCTCAAGTCCTGCTATCTGCGCCCGCTGACCTGGATCGGCGACCGCAAGCTCGGCGTCTCGCCCAAGGGCAACACCATCCACCTGATGGTCGCGGCCTGGGCATGGGGCGCCTACCTGGGCGAGGAAGGCATGGAGCGCGGCATCCGCACCAGGATTTCCAGCTACACCCGCCATCATGTGAACATCACCATGACCCAGGCCAAGACGGTGAGCAACTACACCAACTCCATCCTGGCCAACAGCGAGGCGCTGGACGACGGCTACGACGAGGCCATTTTGCTGGACGCCTCGGGCTTCGTCTCCGAAGGCTCGGGCGAGAACATCTTCGTGGTCAAGGACGGCGTGGTCTACACGCCCGACCTGTCGGCCGGCGCGTTGAACGGCATCACGCGCAACACCGTGCTGCACATCTGCCAGGACCTGGGCCTGGAAGTCGTGCAAAAGCGCATCACGCGCGACGAGCTGTACATCTCGGACGAGCTGTTCTTCTCGGGCACCGCCGCGGAAGTCACGCCCATCCGCGAAGTGGACCGCATCCAGATCGGCGAAGGCCGCCGCGGCCCCATCACCGAGAAGATCCAGAAGGCCTTCTTCGACATCGTCGGCGGACGCAATCCCAAATACGCGCACTGGCTGACCCCGGTGTAAGAATCCCCCTGAGCGGCTGCGCCGCTTCCCCCCTCTCTCTCCGGGAGGGGGCGGCCCATGCTCGGCGCCCCTGGCTTGGGCTGCGCCGGTTCCGCGGGCCGCGCATCATTGAAAATCACGAGAAAGATACGAAAACATGAGCACGAACGCCGTTGTCGAACTGGCCGCCAAGGATCTGAACCACCAGGGCGGCGTGTTTTGCCCCAGCCCCAAGGCAGACATGAAGCTGTGGAACAGCCATCCCAAGGTCTACCTGGATGTGGCCAAGACCGGCGAAGCCCGCTGCCCCTACTGCGGCACCACCTACCGCCTCAAGGCCGGCGAGGTGTTTGAGGGCGGCCACTGAAGACGTGGCTCTGGGCCCCGGGGCTTTTCATACCTGCAGCGCCAGCAGCAGCCCGTTCAAGGTCGCTGGAAAGCGCGGTGCCAGATGCTGCCGGGCACCGCGCCGCCATGCAGGCGGAACATTTCCGTGAAGTGCCTGCGCTCTCCTCCGCGCAGCTTCACGATGGGCGCTGAAACCTTCGGCGCCCCCACCAGACACAGCTGCGGGTACAGCAGATACCACTTCCAGCGCAGCGCACGGTGATAGTAGTAGGCCGTATCCTCGGCCTTGTACAGGGCCATTCGGGTGAACGCCTGGCTGCGCAGCACCTTCTGGGCCGTGATGTGGATCAGCAGATAGTGCGGGTCCTCGATGCCCTGCTGCAGGGCCGGCAGATCCTGCTGGCGCTTCAGATACTCCTGCGTCCCCTCCACGACCAGCGCCTGGTGGAATTCCCGCTGCCATGCCGTGATGAAGGCCGAGCCCGGCCGTGCGCCGAACGCCCAGCTCTCGATGACGGGAAGGCGCACCTCGCGCGTGAACTTCTCGAGATAGAAGCCGACGAACTCCACGGCCGCGTCGGACGGCGCTTGCATCCAGTCCAGCGATGCAGTCAGCAGCGTGCTGGCATCCAGCCAGAAGCCGCCATGGTGCGCCACGAGATACAGGCGCAGCCAGTCCGACTGCTTGGTGGGATGCAGCTGTGCAAACTGTGCCGGCAGATCGCCGGCAGCCACATAGGCTTGCAGATTGCCCGGGTGGACCAAACGCACTTCATAATCCGGGCATTGCAGGCGCCAGCTGTCGATGCACTCGCGCACGAAGGCATCAGGCTGGATCTGGTTCCAGTAGGTCCACAGAATCCTGGGAATGCCCTGGAACTCTTCCAGGACGTGCTCCTTGCCGGCGAGCATGACGGGTGCCGGTGTCGCATAGCCGGCAGAGCCTTTGAGGTTGGAGGGCTGTACAAGCTGCAGAACGCCCTTGAAAAGGCTGGCTGGAATCCGCGTCATGGTGACTGTTTGAGCAGGGTTGGAACGTGTTGACGATCTCCTCGCACCGCGTAGAGATCTTCAACACGCTCTGAAGGTTGAATACACAAATTTCGTCGCAGGCGGATTGTCCGTCAGAACCCATGGAAAACAATTTGGCGGCATCGCACCAGCCTTGCACACAGCGCCCGACCCGGATTCTGCATTTCGTGACCGGCGGCTTTTCGGGTGCGACCCAGGTCGCCATCGATCTGTGCTTTGCTGCCCGGAAAAGCCCGGACATGGACGTCATGCTGGTGCTGCGCCGCAAGCGCAGCACGTCCGATGCCAAGGTCCAGGCGCTGCGCGAGCAGGGGCTGCAGGTCCATGTCGTCTCCAACTGGCTGCATGCCATGACCGTGTGGGAGTTGCGCAAGATCCTGCGCGCCTGGAAGCCCGACGTGGTTTTTGCCCACGGCTTCAGCGACCACATCTGGGGCCGCCGCGCTGCGGTCGCCGAAGGCGTGCCGCGCATCTTCCATGTGGAACACAACTCGCGGGAGCGCTACACGCCGCGCCGCCTGAGGCAGGCTCTGGCCCTGGCCCCCTTCACCCAGGCCAGCATCGGCGTATCGGAGGGAGTGCGCACCAGCCTGGTCCAGCGCGGCTTTCCCGCGGACCGCTGCGTGGCGATCTGCAACGGCATCGACCTGGCGCGCTTTCCGCAAGAGATGCTTCCGGCACGCTGGGAGGATCGCGAAGCCGCCATTCTCATGGCCTCGCGCTTTGCGCGGCAAAAAGACCAGGCCACGCTGATCAAGGCGCTGGGACTGCTGCGCGCGCAAGGCTTGGCGCCGCAGCTGTATCTGGCCGGAGCCGGCCGCAAGCTGCAGCGCACGCAGGCCGAGCGGCTGGTGCAGCAGCTCGGCCTGCAGGAGCAGGTCCATTTCCTGGGCAATGTCTCCGACTTGCCCCAGCGCCTGGCCCGCACGCGCATCTTCGTGCTGTCCACCCACTGGGAAGGCATGCCCCTGGCCCTGGTGGAGGGCATGGCCGCCGGCTGCGCCTGCGTAGGCTCGGATGTGCTGGGGGTGCGCGAAGTCATTGACCATGAAGGCACCGGGCTGCTGGTGCCGGAGTCCGACGCGCAGGCCATGGCTGCCGCGCTCAAGCGCCTGCTGCAGGAGCCCCTGCTTGCGCAGCGGCTGGGGCAGGCGGCCCGGCAAAAGGCCTTGAGCGCCTATGGCCGGGAGCACATGTGGGAGCACTATCGCGCACTGCTGGCCCAGCCGGTCCGGGACGGTGCCTGAATCCAGGCCGCCGGATCACAGAGTCTCGGACACATGGGGAGCACTGGCTCTATGTCTGGCATTGCCCCAGGTCAGCTGCAGCTTCATCCTGAACTTGCGCAGCCGCTGCATCAGGGATGCCGGCGGCTCCTTCACCTGCCAGATGCTGCTGACCTCGCTGGTGTCGTCCAGGGCGATGACCGAAGGATGGACACCAAAAACGCGCATGCCGTTCTCGAACCAGAAGCGCATGTCCACATCCACGGGCCGGCCGAAGGGCTGGCGGCTTGCCAGCATCTTGCGCGCGCCGCTGCGGCTGACCACATAGCCGGTCGCAAAACTGGGCACGCGGCGGTAGGTGATCAGTTCGAGCGAGGGCTCCGCCAGGGGGCGCCGGCTGGCGACCTTTTCTTGCGCGCGCCCGAACAGCTTGACCATGTCCCAGCTGCCGGCCGGCAGTGCGGCCACCGCCTGCAGCGCCTGAGGCAGGGCCGGCAGCAGCCGCACGTCGTCTTCAAACACGGCCATGGCGGCCGCATTGCCGTCCAGCAACTGGCGCCAGGCCGTCATATGGCTGCAATAGCAGCCCTTTTCGCCATTGCCCATGGGCTTGAAGTATTGATGGGAATTGAGCGCCGGGTTGAAATGGCGCGCCTGCACTTCATCCGGAAGATCGCTCCACCACACGGCGGGAAGACGGGTAGCCTCCAATCCCAGCCGGGAGAACTGCGCCTGCATGCGCTGATGTCGCTCGATGTCCTTGGCAAGGTTGATATAAACAATGGGAATGTTGGACATTCGGAAAATCCGACGACTGTTTGGATAGGAAATTGAGTGAACTCGTATAAGAACTTCTTGGCCGGGGGATTGAATCTCTCGGCATTTTTGTTTTTTGCCCTGTGCCTGGCCGTACCGTCCGGCTACTCCTATGGCTCGGCCATGCTCGCGCTGCTGGCGATTGCGGGCTGCTGGCAAAAAGCTCCACGCGAGGCGCTCTCCCGCGAAACGAAAATCTTACTCGCAAGTCTGTTTCTGACCGGCCTGCTGTGGACGGCGGCATTGGACCGTGCATGGTCGGGCGCGGGCATGGCCTATGGCGCCAAATATGCGCTGGCGGCACTCAGCCTCTGGGTGCTGAGCCAAAGAGGGCTGGCCGCCGGTGCAGTGATCTGGGGCGTGGCCGCCGGCGCCGTCGGTGCGCTGGCGGTGGCAGCCTACCAGTATCTGGTGCTGCACTGGAACAAGGCCTGGGGCTTCACCAATGCCATCCAGTATGGCGGCATCGCCATGTACCTGGGCATCGCCGCCTGGGCCATGGCACTGCTGGGGCGCTGGCGCTGGCCGCAGCGTGTGGCGCTGGGCCTGTGCGGCGCCTGCGGCGTACTGGCCGCAATGCTGTCGGAGTCGCGCGGCTCCTGGGTGACCATGCCCCTGCTGCTGGCAGCGCTCTGGCTGATGGCCTGGCGCAATGGCTACAGGCGCATTGCTTCCGTCGCCATCCTGGCCATGCTGGTCGGCGGTGCGGCGCTGGTGCTGCCCGCTTACAAGAAGTTCGAACAGCGCGCGGATACCGCTGTCCAGGAAGCCCGGAACTATCTGGCCGAGCCCCAGAAATACGCAGAGACCTCCATCGGCCAGCGGCTGGAGCAATGGCGGCTGGCCATCCACCTGATAGAGGAGCGTCCCGTGACGGGCTGGGGCCTGGAAGGCTATGTCCGTGCCAAGCAGGCCATGGTGGACAAGGGCGCTGCACATCCCTCTGTCATGGATTACGGCCATGCGCACAACGAGATCCTGGACATGTGGGTCAAGCGCGGCATGGCCGGGCTGGCGATCCTGCTGTTTTTCTATGCGGCGCCGCTGTATGCGTTCTGGCCCACCCCTTCGCGGCTGGCACGGGCCGGTGCCGCGCAGCAGCCGCGGCTGCTGGCGCTCAGGGCTGCGGCCTCGCTGCTGCCGCTGGCCTATTTCGGCTTTGGCTGGACCCAGGTCTTCTTTGCCCACAACAGCGGCCAGATGTTCTACATCTTCTCGCTGGCGGCCTTCTGGGGAGCCATCTGCGCGCTGGACAGAACCGGCGCCCGCGCATCCGGCCGCTGAACGGGCTCAGACCAGGGGCAGGCTCAGCACGAAGCTAGCCCCGCCCTGGCCGTCCAGGCGGCCTTCGCAGCGCGCGCTGCCGCCGTGGCGTTCGGCAATCGAGCGCACCAGCGACAGGCCCAGTCCCACGCCGCCCGAACGTTCGCTGGCGCCGGGCAGGCGGTAGAACTTCTCGAAGATGCGCTCCCGCTGCGCCGCGGGCACGCCGGGCCCGTGGTCTTCCACGCGGATCACGGCCTGCGCATGCTGCCGCGACAGGATGAGCGTGATATCGCCCTGGCTGTAGCGGCGCGCGTTTTCCAGCAGATTGCGCATCGCGCGGCGCAGCAGCTTGGCAATGCCCTGCACCTCCAGCGCGCCGCCGGCCTGCACCTCGAGCTCGGCGCCGATGCGCGCGCACTCCTCGGCGGCCAGTCCGATCAGATCGACGGACTCCACGGTGCCCACATCGACCTCGCGCGTGTCGAGGCGACTGGCCAGCAGGATCTCGTCGACCAGCTGGTCCAGCTCGTTGATGTTGCGCTGGATCTCGGACTTGGCGCGCGCGCTGACAGGATCCTCGCCCATGAACTCCAGCCCCATGCGGATGCGGGTCAGCGGCGAACGCAGCTCGTGCGATGCGTTCGCCAGCAGCGACTTGTGCGAGGTCACCAGGGCCTCGATGCGCGCAGCGGCCGCGTTGAACTGGTGGGCCAGATCGGCCACCTCGTCATGCCCGTGCTCGGGCACGCGCACCGACAGATCGCCCTCGCCAAAGCGCTTGACGCCGCGCTGCAGGTTTTCCAATCGCTTGAGCAGGCGCCGGATGATGGGAAAGACGCCGATCGCCACCGCCACGCCCACCAGGCCCAGCATCCACAGAAAGCCGAACGGCGGCCGCAGCCAGAAGGCCACGGCGCCGTCGCGCGAGGAAGGCCCGCCCCCCTCGCGGCGCTCGCGCGGCGCCATGCGCAGCTCGTAGGTCTGGCCGTCGGAGCCCGCGATCTCGAAGCGCAGGCCCTCGCCGGGCGGCCCTGGAATGCGCGAGGCCCGGCCTTCGGTGACCACCTCGCCGAGCGCGTTGCGCAGCACGATCTCGCGCGCCGGCGGCGCGGCATTGTTCTGCACGCGCTGCTCGTCGGCGATCTTCCAGGCCCAGGCCACGGTCAGCGTCAGCACGGCCACGCCGCCCACCACGGCCAGCCAGATGCGCAGATACAGGCGCTGGGAAAAAACATGCAGCAGCTTCATTCACTCAACTCCATCGCTGTCCCGGGGCGCGGCTTGGGCCCGCCTGCATCAGACACGGGCTACCAGCAAGTCCCGCGCAGCGCGCCCAGCGGGCGCTAATCCTGCTGCTTTGCAAAAACATAGCCCACGCCGCGCACGGTGAGGATGCGCTTGGGGTTCTTGGGATCGGCCTCTATGGCGGCGCGGATGCGGCCCATGTGCACGTCGATGGAGCGGTCGAACGCCTCCAGCTCGCGGCCGCGCACAGCCTCCATGATCTGGTCGCGCGTGAGCACGCGGCCCGCGCGTTCGGCCAGCGCCACCAGCAGGTCGAACTGGTAGGAGGTCAGGTCGCAGCTCTGGCCGGCCACGGTCACGGTGCGCGCGTCCCGGTCGATCTCCAGGCTGCCGAAGCGCATGGCCGCCGATGCGGGCGCCGGTCCGTCGCTGCCCTTGCGGCGCAGGATGGCGCGGATGCGCGCCAGCAGTTCGCGCGGCTCGAAGGGCTTGGGCAGATAGTCGTCGGCGCCGATCTCCAGGCCGATGATGCGGTCCATGGGATCGCCCTTGGCCGTCAGCATCAGCACCGGCACCTGGGCCGCGGCACCGGACATGGCACGGATGCGGCGGCAGACTTCCAGGCCGTCCATGTCGGGCAGCATCAGGTCCAGGATCACCAGGTCGGGCAGCTGCGCCGAGCCCCCATCGGCGGGCTGCAGGCGCTCCAGCCCGCTTTTGCCGTCGGCCATGTGGGCGACTTCCAGCCCGTTGTTGCCCAGGTAATCACCCACCATTTGCGCCAGGCGGGTGTCGTCTTCAATCATCAGCAGTTGATGCGTGCTCATAGGGGGCAGTGTAGTCATGCTCGCGCCTCGGTTGGGACTCCTCCCTTCCATGCTCCCACGGCCGCGTCAGCCCCGCTTGTCGCCCAGGTAAAGTTGGGTAAACCTCAAAACGATAGCTGGATACGCATGCCCATCAATCGCTTTCGGCCGTTTTGACTCTGGACGCCAGATAGATGAGAAGCAGCACGGGAATGCCCATGGCCGCCGTGGCATGGAAGAAGGCCTCATAGCCGTAGGCATCGACGAACGTGCCCGAAAACCCCGCCAGCCATTTGGGCGCCAGCAGCATCATGGAACTGAACAGCGCGTACTGCGTGGCCGAGTACTGCACATTGGTCAGCCCCGAAAGATAGGCGATGAAGGCCGCCGAAGCGATGCCGCCGGCCAGGTTGTCGGCGCTGACCACCCAGACCAGCGCCGTCAGGTCGTGGCCGCGCGTGGCCAGCCAGGCGAACAGCATGTTCGTGGCGGCCGACAGGATGGCGCCCAGCATGAGCACGCGCATCACGCCCCAGCGCACGGCCATGGAGCCGCCGACAAAACCGCCCAGCAGCGTCATCACCACGCCGAACACCTTGGTGACGGCGGCCACCTCTTCCTTCTTGTAGCCCATGTCCACATAGAAGGGATTGGCCATGATGCCCATGACCACGTCGCTGACCCGGTACAGGCCGATCAGCGCCAGCAGCAGCAGCGCCTGCCAGCGGTAGCGGCTGACGAAGTCGGCAAACGGCGCAACCAGCGCGCCCTGCAGCCACTCGCGCAGATTGCGCGCTGCCGGCAGCGGCCGGGGGCGGGGTTCGGGCGACAGCAGCACCGTGAGCGCGCCCACCAGCATGCTGGCGGCCATGGCCATATAGGCCACGCTCCAGGCGCCCACCACATAGCCCTTGGCATCGCCCTGCACCTGGGCCGCCACCCACAGCACGCCGGCGCCGGCCCAGATCATGGCCAGGCGGTAGCCGGTCTGGTAGGTGGCCGCCAGCGCGGCCTGGTCCTCCACCGTGGCCGACTCGATGCGGTAGGCATCAAGGGCGATGTCCTGCGTGGCCGAGCCGAAAGCCACGGCCAGCGCGCACCAGACCAGCGGATGCAGCGCGGCGCGGGGATCGTTGAAGGCCATGCCCAGCAGGCCGGCCATGATCAGCCCCTGGGCCAGCAGCAGCCAGCTGCGCCGCCGCCCCAGCAGACGCGTGAGCAGCGGAATCGGCAGCCGGTCCACCAGCGGCGACCACACCCACTTGAAGCCGTAGGCCAGGCCCACCCAGCTCAGATAGCCGATGGTGCTGCGCTCGATGCCGGCCTCGCGCAGCCAGAAGCCCAGCGTGCCCAGTACCAGGAGCGGCGGCAGGCCCGCCGAAAAACCCAGCGCCAGCATGCGCAGGCTGGTGGGCTCGGCATAGATCTTCAGGGCCTGCGCCCAGCTGCGCCGGTTGCCGCGGTCTTGCGTTTCGGAGGATGCGGAGGAGGAAGATGGGGAAGACGGCTCGGTCATGGTCGTGAAGCTTGCGGCAGCGGCCATTATCGGTTGCCGCTACCATGGCACACGCCGCCCATGACATCCGACCGCTCCGACTCCGCACCCTCCCGCCCCGCGCTGCGCGAGGCCCAGGTCTCCGTGCGCCGGTACAGCGGCGAGCACGAGGCCCATGCCCACGACCACGCGCAGATCCTGTTCGCGCTGCAAGGGCGCATGGAGCTGGAAATCGACGGCCGCCCCGGCTTTGTCGATGCAGCCTGCGGCATGGTGATTCCCGCCGGCACCGGCCACGGCTATCTGGCGGCGCCCCAGACCCGGGTCTTCGTGATCGACGCCCCCGAAGCCGCGGGGCTGGACCGGCTGCGCCGCTTCGCCGTGCCGCCGCCGCTGCGCTTTCCCGTCTCCCACCTGTCGGCCGCCGCGCAGATGGCCCTGGTGCTGCAGGCGCCTTCGCTGCTGGCGCGCCGCGGCATCGACCTGCAGCAGCTGCAGCAGCAGGTGCAGATGGCGCTGCACGAAAGCTGGCCCACGGCCCGGCTGGCGCAATGCGCGCACCTGAGCGTGGCACAGTTCCACGCCCGCTTCGTGGAGCTGGCCGGCCAGACTCCGCAGGCCTGGGTGCGCACGCTGCGCCTGGATGCGGCCAGCCGCCAGCTCGCCCGCGGCGCGGCACTGGAAGCCACGGCCCTGCGCTGCGGCTATGCCTCGGCCAGCGCACTGGCCTATGCGCTGCGGCGCGAGCGCGGCATGACCTCGCGCCAGCTGCGCGAGGCAGCGCGCGGCGCATGATCGCGAAGCTGGACAAAGCCCGCGCCACAGCGCGCAGTTCCAGAGTCTCTCGACATTTGCCCGCGACGCGTGGCCGCAACATCGGGGCACCATGTCCACCCACACCTCTACGCATCCTGCACCGTCCACCATCTCCCTTGCCACCGGCCTGGGGCCGGTAGGCCTGGTGCTGCTGGCCGCCATGCTCTGGGGCACCACGGGCACGGCCCAGCACTTTGCGCCAGGCGACCTGTCCGCCTACTGGGTGGGCAGCCTGCGCATGCTGATGGCCGCACTGTTCTTCGGGGGACTGGCGCTTTGCGCACGGCCGCAGGCCGGCATAGCGCAGCCGCGGCAGCCCACCTCGCGGATGGGACCCCGCATCCTTTTCTGCGGCCTGTGCATGGCCGTCTACAACCTGAGCTTCTTTGCCGGCGTGCGCGTCTGCGGCGTGGCGCTGGGCACGGCCCTGGCCATAGGCAGCGGCCCCATCTGGGCCGGCTTCATGCAGGCGGCCGTGCAAAAGCGCTGGCCCGCAGCCCTGTGGTGGCTGGGCACCTGCATAGGGGTGAGCGGCGGCATCGTCATGGCCCTGGCATCGACCGGCGCGGCAGGCGGACTGCCCTGGCACGGCATGGCCCTGTGCCTGCTGGCCGGCATGTCCTATGCGGCCTATGCGCTGGCCAATCAGGCCCTGGTGCGCGCAGGCCCGGTGGCGCGCGCCAATGCCCGGGTGTTCGGCTGCGCCGCCCTGCTGTCGCTGCCATGTGCGGCGCTGCTGGGCGGCCCCCTGCACACCACGCCCGAAGGCTGGGCCGTGGTGGCCTATCTGGGCGTGGTGGCCACGGGCTGTGCCTATCTGCTGTTTTCCATGGGCCTGCGCGGCATGTCCGTGGCCACGAGCGTGGCCCTGAGCAAGGCCGAGCCGATCACGGCCTTTGCGCTGTCGCTGGCCGTGGTGGGCGAGCGCCCGGCCTGGTGGGCCGTGCTGGGCCTGGCTGCCGTCATCTGCGGGCTGTGGCTGGTGGTGCGCGCGGAAATGCGCGAAGCCGGCGCTCCGGATTGAGACCTACGCTTGGGCATGGGCGCACGCCCTAAACTGCGCCCATGCCCAAGCACCCCACCGCATCCCATCCCGCCGGCTGCACCTGCCGGCAACGCCGCCAGCTGCTGACGGGCCTGCTCGCCGGTACCGCCCTGGCAACTATGGCAGCGCCGGCCCTGGCCCAGGTCGATGTGGGGCGCGCCTCCTTGCTGCGCAACCTGGTGCCTGCGCAGGCGCTGGAGACCGCCGCCACCGAGCAATACCAGGAGCTTCTGGCCAAGGCGCGCGCCCAGGGCGCGCTGGCCAGCGGCGACGACGCCCAGTTGCGGCGCCTGCGCGCCATCGCCCAGCGGCTGATTCCCTACGCCGGGCAGTGGAACGAGCGCGCGCGCCAGTGGCGTTGGGAAGTCAACCTGATCCGCAGCAGGCAGATCAATGCCTTTTGCATGCCCGGCGGCAAGATCGCCTTCTTCACCGGCATCCTCGACCAGCTGCGGCTCAGCGACGACGAAGCCGCCATGGTCATGGGCCACGAAATGGCGCATGCGCTGCGCGAGCATTCGCGCGAACAGCTGGCCAAGAGCCAGGCCACGGGCATGGGCCTGTCCCTGGGCGCGCAACTGCTGGGCCTGGGCGACCTGGGCAATGCCGCGGCGCGCCTGGGCACGCAGCTGCTGACGCTCAAGTTCAGCCGCAACGACGAGAGCGAGGCCGACCTCGTGGGCCTGGAACTGGCCGCGCGCGCCGGCTACAACCCGCAGGCGGCCGTCTCGCTGTGGCGCAAGATGGGCGAGGCCACGGGCAGCGGCGGCATCGGCTTCCTGTCCACCCACCCCACGGGGCCGGACCGCATACGCCAGCTCGAGGACAATGTGCCGCGCGTCATGCCGCTGTACGAGCAATCGCGCCGGCGCTAGCAGGTGGCAATTTCTCTTTCGATAGCATTTTTCGCTCCATATCCATTAGTTTCATATGCAAAGAGATCTGAAACCTTTCAAAATCAAGCGCTGGCAGCTCCTGATTTCAAAGCAGCTCTCCACAACCGTGCCAGGCCCGACAATCTATTCCTCCCATACCGTCCAGGCCTGATCCTTCAAGCACCATGCTGACCCACGCCGACATCCAAGCCGCCGCCCGGCGCCTTCAAGGCGCCGTGCTCCAGACGCCCTGCGTCGAATCGCGCACGCTCTCGCAGATCACGGGCGCCCAGGTCTATCTCAAGTTCGAGAACCTGCAGTTCACCGCCTCCTTCAAGGAGCGCGGCGCGCTCAACAAGCTGTTGCTGCTGTCCGACGCCGAGCGCGCGCGCGGCGTGATCGCCATGAGCGCGGGCAACCATGCCCAGGGCGTGGCCTACCATGCGCAGCGCCTGGGCCTGCGGGCCGTCATCGTCATGCCGCGCTTCACGCCCGGCGTGAAGGTGGAGCGCACGCGCGGCTTCGGCGCCGAGGTCGTGCTGCACGGCGACTCGCTGGCCGAGGCCCGCGCCCATGCCTACCAGCTCGCGCAGGAGCAGCAGCTGACTTTTGTCCACCCCTATGACGACGAAGCCATTGCGGCCGGCCAGGGCACCCTGGCCCTGGAAATGCTGGAGGCCCAGCCCGACCTGGACATGCTGGTCGTGGCCATCGGCGGCGGCGGCCTGATCGCCGGCGTGGCCACGGCGGCCAAGGCCGTCCGCCCCGGCATCGAGGTCGTCGGCGTGCAGACCCAGCGCTTTCCGTCCATGTTCAATGCCCTGCGCCAGGCCGAGCTGCCCATGGGCACCTCCACCATCGCCGAAGGCATTGCCGTGACCCAGCCCGGCACGGTGACCCAGGCCATCGTGCAGCGCTGCGTGGACGACCTGCTGCTGGTCGACGAAGGCGATATCGAGCAGGCCGTGCTCATGCTGCTCGAGATCGAAAAAACCCTGGTCGAAGGTGCAGGCGCCGTGGGCCTGGCCGCGCTGCTGCGCCATCCCGAGCGTTTCAGGGACAAGAAGGTCGGCCTCATCCTCTCGGGCGGCAATATCGATCCCATGCTGCTGGCCGCCATCATCGAGCGCGGCATGGTGCGCTCGGGACGGCTGGCGCGCATCCGCGTCAGCGCGCGCGACGTGCCCGGCGTGCTGGCCCGGATCACCGCCACCGTGGCCGGCGCCGGCGCCAACATCGAGGAAGTGCACCACCAGCGCGCCTTCACCATGCTGGCCGCGCAGAACGTGGAAATCGACTTCGTGCTGCAGACCCGCAACAAGGCCCACATCGACGAGGTGATCGCGGCGCTGCAGGCCACGGGCATGCAGGTCAGCGCGGCCTGAGCCCCGCGCGGCGATACCGCCCGTCATGGCTTTCCCCTAGCGGCCGGGGGCAGGCCATGCCTAGAATGACCGCAATCCACCCCGCCATCCCCTACCTGCCGTCAGGAGCATTGCACGCATGTCACATGAGCCCGCCATGAACCACGATCCGGAACACCAGGATGCCGTCGATGCCGTGGTGCCCATCATTCCCGTGGTCATTCCCGCCGTCGGGGCGGCCATGATGTTCCTGCTGGCCTTCATCGCCGTGCACATGGCCTGAGACCTCCAGGCCCCTGCACAAACCCGCCGCCGGCGGGTTTTTTCATGCCCAGACGCAAAGTGCCTCATACCAATCAGCGCATATTTTGATGCAAAAAATGCATTGTTTATCGTGGCTTTTGCGCTGGTCCTGAAATTTCCCACTCCCTAGAATGGCTGGACCATCGCTGTTGAATGCATGGCTGCTTTGCGCTTTTGAGGGCTAGTGAAGACCCGATTTCAGGCTACGCGGACATGGGTTTGCCGCGGTCTTCAAGCCATTTTCCAAAGGCGCAGCGCGGGCGCTGCTTCTTTGAAAACTGGTTTTTCAATTGAAGAAAGCTCCGCGATGAACGCAACCGCAACCCAAGTCCTGGATATCCAGGCGCCTGCCTACGTCAGGAATCCCCAGCTGGTCGCCTGGGTGGCCGAAATGGCCGCGCTGTGCAAGCCCGCCAGGATCCACTGGTGCGACGGCAGCCAGCAGGAATACGACGCGCTGTGCCAGCAGCTCGTCGATGCCGGCACCTTCAAGAAGCTCAACCCCGCCAAGCGCCCCGGCAGCTATCTGGCCTGGACCGATCCCTCGGACGTGGCCCGCGTCGAGGACCGCACCTACATCTGCTCCGAGAAGAAGGAAGACGCCGGCCCGACCAACAACTGGATGGCCCCTGCCGAGATGCGCGCCACACTGCAGCCGCTGTTCGACGGCTGCATGGCCGGACGCACCATGTACGTGGTTCCGTTCTCCATGGGCCCGCTGGGCAGCCCGATCGCCCATGTGGGCGTGGAGCTGTCCGACAGCGCCTATGTGGCCGTCAACATGAAGCTCATGACGCGCATGGGCCGCGCCGTCTACGACGTGATCGGCGAAGACGGCGAGTTCGTGCCCTGCGTGCACACCATCGGCGCGCCGCTGGCCGCCGGCGAGAAGGACACGACGACCTGGCCCTGCAACAAGACCAAGTACATCGTCCACTACCCCGAAACGCGCGAGATCTGGAGCTACGGCTCGGGCTACGGCGGCAATGCGCTGCTGGGCAAGAAATGCTTTGCGCTGCGCATTGCCTCCACCATGGGCCGCGACCAGGGCTGGCTGGCCGAGCACATGCTGATCCTGGGCGTGACCAAGCCCGACGGCAAGAAGTACCACGTGGCTGCGGCCTTCCCCAGCGCCTGCGGCAAGACCAATTTCTCCATGCTGGTGCCGCCCAAGGGCTTCGAAGGCTGGAAGGTCACGACCATCGGCGACGACATCGCCTGGATCAAGCCCCAGGCCGACGGCAGCCTGCGCGCGATCAACCCCGAGGCCGGCTATTTCGGCGTGGCGCCCGGCACCAACTACCACACCAATCCCAACTGCATGGCCAGCCTCGACAGGAACGTGATCTTCACGAACGTCGCGCTGACCGACGACGGCGACGTGTGGTGGGAAGGCATGGAAGCCGATACCGGCAAGCTGCCCGAGCACCTGATCGACTGGCAGGGCAAGGACTGGACGCCGCAGATCGCCAGGGAAACCGGCGCCAAGGCCGCCCATCCCAATGCCCGCTTCACCGTGGCGGCCACCAACAACCCGGCCCTGGACGAGGCCTGGGACGATCCCAAGGGCGTGAAGATCGACGCCATGATCTTCGGCGGCCGCCGCTCCACCACCGTGCCGCTGGTGACCGAGGCGCGCGACTGGGTGGAAGG
Source organism: Comamonas sp. w2-DMI (assembly GCF_040187735.1). Classification (NCBI taxonomy): domain Bacteria; kingdom Pseudomonadati; phylum Pseudomonadota; class Betaproteobacteria; order Burkholderiales; family Comamonadaceae; genus Comamonas; species Comamonas sp. w2-DMI. The sequence continues at coordinate 140,062 of NZ_JBANEL010000005.1, forward strand.
CGTGTACATGGCCGCCACCATGGGCTCCGAGACCACGGCCGCCGCGTTCGGCGCCCAGGGCGTGGTGCGCCGCGATCCCTTCGCGATGCTGCCGTTTGCCGGCTACAACATGAGCGACTATTTCCAGCACTGGCTGAACCTGGGCGCCAAGATTGCCGGCCAGGGTGCCACGCTGCCGCGCATCTTCACGACCAACTGGTTCCGCAAGAACGAGCAGGGCAAGTTCGTCTGGCCCGGCTATGGCGAGAACATGCGCGTGCTCAAGTGGATGATCGACCGCATCGAAGGCCAGGCCGCCGGCCAGGAAACCGCCTTCGGCATCGCGCCGCAGTATGCCGAGATCAACTGGACGGGCCTGGAGTTCTCGCCCGCCCAGTTCGCCACCGTGACCAGCATCGATCCGGCGGCCTGGGCCGAGGAGATGAAGCTGCACGGCGAGCATTTCGACAAGCTGGCCTACAACCTGCCCAAGGCCCTGCTCGATACCAAGGCCAGGCTGCAAGAGCGCCTGGCGGCCTGATACCGGCGCGGCCGCTCCCGGCCGGGAGCGGTCCTTCGCGGAAACGGGAACACAAAAAAGCCCTGTGTGCATTGCGCCACAGGGCCTTTTTCGTTGCAGCCGGCAAACCGTGCCGGCATGAAAAAAGCCGCGGCCTGGTAGGCAGCGGCTTTTTCCGAGACGGGCAGCGCGGTGCTTAGCGGCGCTGGCGGTCCATGGCGCGGGCCAGGTCGGCCATCAGGCGAGCGTCCTGCAGCGCGGCGTTCCAGATGCGCTCGTCAGCGGCAGCTTGCTGGCGGCTCTGCACCCAGGCACGATAGCCGTTGCCCAGCAGCTTGAAGGTGCGGCGCAGCGGGCCGGACAGCAGTGCCACGCCGGCGAAGGCGATGGCCCACAGCACCATCCAGGCGCTCAGCAGGAAGCCGTTGCCCCAGGATTCGGCGGATTCGAACAGGGCGGCGAAGACCACCACCAGCACGGCGGCGCCGGCGATCAGGTAGGTCAGCAGCGGCTGGGGCGCGGGCTCGTAGCGGTGGCGGCGAGGCGCCTGCTGCGCGGCCAGACGCTGCTCGTCGGTGGGATAGAAACGCACCACACCGGGGTGCTCGACACTGTAGGAGTTGTAAATAAAGTTGCTCATGGCAGATAACCCTGTGGTCCAACGCTTATGGCGGAATGCCGCGGGAATGACGTAACTATAGGGTTTACCCCATATCCATTCAAATTTATATTTTGAATCTGTAGCATTCACATCAGTGATGTATCAATCGCCATGCCGCCACCCATCAACTTCCGCTCGCTGGACCTGAACCTGCTGCGCGTCTTCGACGAGGTCATGTCCGAACGCAGCCTCACGCGAGCCGCGCACAAGCTGTCGATCACCCAGCCGGCGGTGAGCAATGCCATGCGCCGGCTGCGCGAAGTGCTGGGCGACGAGCTGCTGGTGCGCCAGGGCCAGGGCGTGGAGCCCACGCCACGCGCGCAGGCGCTGTGGCCCGTGGTGCGCGAAGCCATGCAGCAGCTCGAAGGCGTGCTGGTGCCCGACGACTTCGACCCTGCCACGGCCGACACCACCTTTGTGATCGCCATGGCCGATGCCACGGCCGCCACGCTGATCCCGCCGCTGTACCGGATCCTGGAGAAGGAGGCGCCGGGCATCAGCGTGCGCGTGCTGCCGCTGACCACGCGCGATCCGCGCCCGCTGCTCGACGACGGCGAGGCCGACATGGCCGTGGGCTACTTTCCCGCCGTGCTGGCCGACCTCACGGCCCGTGCCCAGACCGGCGCGCTGGTGGCCTTCGACAGCCGGCGCCTGTACGAAGGCGAATACCTGTGCGTGATGCGCAAGGGCCATCCGCTCGAGCAGGTACAGCTCACGCTGGACAACTACTGCGCGGCCCACCACATGCTGGTGAGCTTTTCGGGCCGCTCCTTCGGCTTCATCGACGAGGCCCTGGCCTCGCTGGGCCGCTCGCGCAAGGTGGTGCTGACGGTCAACCAGTTCTTCACCGCGGCCCGCGTGGTCATCGACTCGGACCTGCTGACCATTCTGCCGCGCCACTTCGTGCCGGTGACCGGCATGCAGGAGCAGCTGGTGCTGCGCGACCTGCCCTTCGACGTGACACCCGTGCATGTGGATGCGCTGTGGCGCCGCCGCGGCCCGCACCCGCAGGCCTATGACTGGCTGCTCAGAACGCTGACGCGCGCCGCCGCAGTCCACGCACCCTGAGCGGCCGGCCAAGGCCCTAAACTCCTTTTCCATGAAGATCCAGCTGCTGTCCGACCTGCACCTCGAAGTCCATCCCCGGTTCGTGGCCGAACCCGCTCCGGGCGCCGATGTGCTGGTGCTGGCCGGCGATATCGGCGCCTACCAGAGCGGCTGCCAGGTGGAGGGCGAGAACTTCGGGCTGGAGCGCTTTTCGCCGCTGCCCCAGTACGCAGGCTGGCCCGCGCCCGTGCTCTTCGTGCCGGGCAACCACGAGTACGACATGCAGGACTTCGATGCGGCACGCGAGCGCCTGCAGCGCATCTGCGAGCGCCTGGGCCTGATCTGGCTGGACCGCGAAACCGCGGTGCTGGACGGCGTGCGCTTCGTGGGCACCACGCTGTGGAGCGACTTCGACGCCATGGCCATGCACGAAGGCGTGAGCGACCCCACCCGCCTGCACAGGCTGCGGGAGAAGGCCTTTCGCGCGGCCAACTTCTATCTGTCCAAGACCGGGGGCACGCGCCATGGCGAACCTTTCCTGGCCGAGCCCATGCGCGAGGAATGCCTGCTCTGCCAGGACTGGCTGCGCGCGGCGCTGGCCCGCCCCTTCGACGGCCCCACGGTGGCCGTCACGCATTTCGCGCCCAGCCTGCGCAGCGCCGATCCGCGCTACGGCCTGGTGCCGGGCACGGCGGGCTTTTGCAATGTGATGGACGACTATCTGCCCTATGCCGACCTGTGGCTGCACGGCCACCTGCACTGCCCCAGCGACTATCTGGCCCAGGGCCTGCGGCCCGACGGCTCGGCCTGGCAGTGCCGTGTGGTGGCCAATCCGCTGGGCTATGCGCGCAAGGGCGAGCAGCAGGGATTCCGGCCCGTATCCACAATTGACTTGAGGCAAGACAAAGACTCTGTGCAGCGAAGCTCGTAGACTGGTTCCATCAACCTGGAGGACTTGGCATGAAGATTCTGCTTTCCGTCGACGGCAGCCCCTACACCCAGAAGATGCTGGCCTATCTGACTTCGCACCAGGAACTGCTGGGCACCCACCACGAGTACACGGCCATCACCGTGCAGCCGCTGCTGCCGGCCCGCGCCCGCGCGGCCGTGGGCAAGGAAGTGGTGGAGCAGTACTACGACGAGGAGATCGCCAAGATCCTGGATCCGGTGCGCGACTTCCTCACGGCGCGCGGCGTGCAGGTGCAGTGCGTGAGCAAGGTGGGGCCGATTGCGGATTCCATCATCCAGGAGGCGCAGAACGGCAAGTTCGACCTCATCATGATGGGCACGCACGGCCACGGCGCCCTGGGCCGCTTGGTCATGGGCTCGGTGAGCTCGCAGGTGCTGGCCGGCTGCACCATCCCCGTGCTGCTGGTGCGCTGAACGCTGCGCTATTTTTACGATAGCTGACTGCGCTTTCCATATCTAGATTTCCAAGGCAAAGCCATCTGAAATCCAGATAGAGCAAGCGCAACCAGCTATCGGAATTCACTCTCCCTCGACCCGTCCTGGCTGCGCCAGCAGAACCCTGGCCGTGCGCAGCAGCGCCCTGCTCACACGCTCCAGCACGCGCGAGTCCAGGTTCCAGCAGTGCCAGTACAGGTCTATGGCCAGTGCATGGCCGGGGGCCACATCCACCAGATCGCCGGCTTCCAGCGCCGGCCTCACCTGCAGCTCGGGCAGCACGCCCACGCCCCAGCCCGCGCGCACGGCGCGCAGCTGTGCCTCGCAGCTGGGCAACAGAATCTGCTGGCGCAGCGATACCGAGCGCAAGCCCAGGCAGCGTGCCACGAACTCGGCCTGCATATCGTCCTTGCGGTTGAACGACAGATACGGCAGCCGGTTGCAGTTGCTGCGCGTGAGCCCCTCGGGCAGGCGCTCGCGCGCGAAACCGGCCGACGCCACGGCCACATAGCGCATGGCCCCCAGCGGCTGCACCGCGCAGCCGCGCAGGGCCTGGCTCAGCGTGGTCACGCAGCCCATGACCTGGCCGGAGCGCAGCAGCTCCTGCGTGAAATCCTGGTCGTCCACCACCACCTCCAGCGGCAGCCCGTCGCGCACCAGCCCGTCCAGCGCCTCCATGGCCCAGGTGGCAATGCTGTCGGCATTGATGGCGATGGAGATCGTCTCGCCCGCCAGGCTCTGCCCGGTCTGGGGCGCGAGCTCCTGCAGCTCGCGCGCCAGGTCGGCGCGCAGCAGGCGCAGCTGCTTGGCATGCTTGAGCAGTAGCCGGCCCGCACTCGTGGGCTTGACGGGCCGCGTGCGCTGCACCAGCACCGAGCCGATCTGCGCCTCCAGCGTGCGCAGGCGCTGCGACACGGCCGACTGCGTGATGTGCAGCCGGACGGCCGCGCGCTCGAAGCCCCCCTCCTCGACGATGGCGGCCAGGCATTCCAGCGCGGCGGGATCCCAGGATGTCATACGCACTCCATTAGCCAAACTGATGAATCTGCTGAAAATTTAATGGTGCTTTTGTACAGCCACAAGAGTGCGGACACTGGTCTCCATGAACATCATCGTCCTGGGAGCCGGCATCATCGGCATCAGCACCGCCTGGCACCTGCGCGAGCGCGGCCACGAGGTCACCGTCGTGGACCGCCAGAGCGGCCCGGCGCTGGAGACCAGCTTTGCCAACGCAGGGCAGATCTCGGTCAGCTACTGCGAGCCCTGGGCCAACCGGCAGGCTCCCTGGAAGGCCCTCCAATGGATGTTCGACAAGGAGGCTCCGCTGCTGCTGCGCCCGCAGCTGGATCCGGCCCAGTGGCGCTGGTGCCTGCAGTTCCTGGCCCAGTGCAACGACGCGGCCTTCGCGCGCAACGTGCAGCAGATCGTGGCCCTGGGCGCCTACAGCCATGTGGCGCTCAAGGAAGTGGTGGCCGGCACGGGCATCGCCTTTCACCGCCTGGAGCGCGGCATCGCCCATTTCTACAGCAGCCGCCAGGCCTTCGACGCGGCGGCCGAAGGCGTGGAGCTGATGCGCCGCCACGGCGTGCAGCGCCGCCTGGTCAGCCGCGAGGAGCTGCTGCGCATCGAGCCGGCCTTCACGCCCTATGCCGAGCACATTGCGGGCGGCACCTTCACTGAAACCGACGAAAGCGGCGATGCGCGCCTGTTCACCGAACAGCTGGCACGCCGCTGCGCAACGCTGGGCGTGGACTTTCTCTACGACCACCAGGTCCTGGGGCTGCAGCCTGCGCGCAGCGGCAAGCCGGCCCATGTGCAGGTGCGCGGCAATCAGGGCGGCCCTGCCCGCTGGCTGGGCGCCGATGCCGTCGTCGTGGCCTGCGGCTCGTATACGCCGCAGCTGCTCAAGCCCCTGGGCGTGCAGCTGCCCATCTATCCCGGCAAGGGCTACAGCGCCACGCTGCCGATACTGCAGCCCGACAAGGCGCCGTTTGTCTCCGCCATCGACGACAGCCGCAAGATCGCCATGAGCCGCATGGGCGACACGCTGCGCGTGGCCGGCACCATCGAACTCGGCGGCTTCGATCTCTCTCTGTCCAGTGACACGGCGCGCGCACGCTGCCGCATGCTGGTGCGGCGCATCGAGGAGCTGATGCCCGGCGTCTGCGACACCCGCCTGCCCGAGGAAGGCGGCAACCCGCAGTTCTGGTGTGGCCTGCGCCCCGCCACGCCCACCAACATTCCCTGCATAGGCGCCACCGGAGCCGCAGGCATCTGGGTCAACGCGGGCCACGGCACCCTGGGCTGGACGCACGGCGCAGGCTCGGGCAAGGCCCTGGCCGCGCTGATCAGCGGCGAGCAGCCCGCGCTGGACTTCGGCTTCGTGGGCTTGCCGCGCACGCGCGGCCTGCAGCCGCAGCCGGCCATGACGGCCCGGGCATAACGCCACCTCTTTGCGCCAAGGGCCGCGGTTCATGCCGCGGCCCTTGGCATTTGGGCACCGCGCCGGGGCACGCGATGCATGGAGAGACCGCGGGAAAACACCGTATCTGCCTTGTTGACGGCGGTAGTTGCTGCCTTAATAATTACCATGTTAATTAAATATCGACCATGCAGATTCCGCCTCTTGCCCTGGACCACGGCTTGCCGCCGGGCACCGTCTACGGTGCGCTGCTCAACGACCGCGCCACCCTCGCCCGCCTGGAGCCCCAGTTCGGCAGCGCGCCGTACAAGGCCGCGCCCCAAGCTCCCGTGCTCTACATCAAGCCGCGCAACACCTTTGCCCGCGACGGCGCGGCCGTGGCCATACCGGCCGACCCCGGCGAGGTGCGCATCGACGCCACGATCGGCCTGGTGATCGGCCAGGCCGCCACGCGCGTGGCGGCGCAGCAGGCCATGGCCCATGTGGCCGGCTACGTGATCGCCAGCGACGTGACGCTGCCGCACGAGAACTACTACCGCCCGGCCATCGTGCAGCGCTGCCGCGACGGCTTCTGCCCCATGAGCGCCTTCGTGCCGGCCGGCAATGGCTTCGACATCGATGCCGCCACCCTGCGCATCGCCATCAACGGCCGGCCGGTCTACGAGCGCCGCTTTGCCGATCTGGTGCGCCCTGCCGCGCGGCTGATCGCCGACGTGAGTGAATTCATGACGCTGGCCGCCGGCGACGTGCTGCTGCTCGGCCCCGGCGAAGGGGCGCCGACGGCGCGGCCGGGCGATGCCGTGGCCATCGAGGTGCCCGGCCTGGGCGTGTTGCGCCACAGCGTGGTGGAGGAGCTGGCATGAAGCACGGACGCATCATCCACGAAGGCCGCACGCTCGCGGTCACCGAAGGCGGGAACGGCCAGGTGCTGCTGCCCGACGGCCGCAGCGTGGCCGAAGCCGATGTGCAATGGCTGCCACCCGTGGCGTTCGGCACCATCATCGCGCTGGGCCTGAACTACGCCGACCACGTCAGGGAGCTGTCGCGCGAACTCACGGTCACGGCCAAGGATGCACCCCTGGTGTTCCTCAAGGGGCCGAACGCCCTGGTCGGCCACCGCGGCTTCACGCCGCGCCCGGCAGGCGCCGCCTTCATGCACTACGAATGCGAGCTGGCCGTGGTGATCGGCCGCACGGCGAAAAAGGTCAAGGCCGCCGATGCCCTGGCCTGCGTGGCCGGCTACACGGTGTGCAACGACTATGCGGTGCGCGACTACCTGGAGAACTTCTATCGCCCCAACCTGCGCGTGAAGAACCGCGATGCCTGCACCGCGATCGGCCCCTGGCTGGTGGATGCCGCCGACGTGCCCGATCCGCATGCGCTGGGCCTGCGCACGCGCGTCAACGGCCGGCTCACGCAAAGCGGCCACACGGGCGACATGATCCACCGCATCCCCGAACTCATCGAGTACCTGAGCGCCTTCATGACGCTGCAGGCCGGCGACGTCATCCTCACGGGCACGCCCGACGGCGTGGTCAACGTGCAGGCCGGCGACGTGGTCGAGACCGAGATCGACGGCATCGGCACGCTGGTCAACACCCTGGCCGCCGCCTGAGACCCCAAAAAAGGCATCCGCAGCCCCAGCTTTCCACCACGACAACGGGAGACAACCCTCATGCGCCGCCATTTCCGCCTCGCCACCGCGCTGCTTGCGCTGGCTGCCTCATGTGCCAGTTTCGGAACCTCTGCCCAAACCTACCCCGCCAAGCCGCTGCGCTGGGTAGTGGGCTACCCGGCGGGAGGCGGCACCGACTTCCTCGCGCGCACCACGGGCGCGCAGCTGTCGCAGCAGCTGGGCCAGCCCGTGGTGGTGGACAACCGCCCCGGCGCGGGCGCCATCATCGCCTCGGAATACGTGGCCCGTGCGCCGGGCGACGGCTACACCGTGCTGTCGGCCGACAACGGCGTGCTGGTCTACAACAGCGCGCTGTACAAAAAGCTCAATTACGAGCCGCAGAAGGACTTCGCGCTGCTGGGCATGATGGGCCGCTCGCCGCTGGTCATCACCGCCGCGCCCAGCACCCCGTTCACCGATGCCAGGGCGCTGATCGCCGCGCTGCAGCGCGAGCCGGGCAAGTACAGCATTGCCACGGCGGGCGTGGGCAGTCCCCACCACCTGGCGCTGGAGCTGTTCCAGCGCGAAGCCAAGGTCTCGCTGCTGCATGTGCCCTACAAGGGCGGCGCCCCCGCGCTGCAGGACCTGATGGGCGGCCAGATCCCGCTGATGATGCTGGACCTGCCCAGCGGCGTCAGCGCCGTCAAGGCCGGCAAGGTCGTGCCGCTGCTGGCCATGTCGGCCGAGCGCATTCCCCAGCTGCCCAACGTGCCCACGGCCAGGGAGCTGGGCTTCACCAACGTGGAGGCCTATACCTGGCAGGGCCTGGCCGTGCCCGCCGGCACGCCGCGCGAAGTGCAGGAGCGCCTGAGCACCGAGCTGCAGAAGACCATGCGCGACCCCGGCGTGCGCCAGAAGCTCTACGACGCGGGCTGGGAGGCCCGGCCCACCAACGCACCGGACATGATGGCCTACGTCAACGCCGAGCGGCAGAAATGGCATGCGCTCATCAAGAGCCGCAACATCAGCCTGGACTGAGATGAAGCTCCTCCTGAGCGGCTTCGCCGCTTCCCTCTAGCCGGGCGCCCCTCTCTCTACGCGCTGCGCGCTATGGGAGGGGGCGTACGGGCTACCGGCGCAGCCCTCGCCTGGAACGCGCCAGTTTGATGCGGCTTGGGTGGTGCGCTACGCCATGGATAACCGAGATCGTGAACACGTTCTGAAGAAAGAAACGAGATGAGAATCGACCATCTGATCAACGGCAAGGCCGTTGCCGGCAAGAACTACTTCGAAACCGTCAACCCCGCCACGCAGGAAGTGCTGGCCGAGGTGGCATCGGGCGGTGCGGCCGAGGCGGACGCCGCCGTGGCCGCGGCCAAGCAAGCTTTCCCGAAATGGGCCCATACCCCTGCCACCGAGCGCGCCAGGCTGGTGCGCAGGCTGGGCGACCTGATCGCCCGGCATGTGCCCGAGATAGCCGAGACCGAGACCAACGACTGCGGCCAGGTGATCGCCCAGACCGGCAAGCAGCTGGTGCCGCGCGCGGCCGACAACTTCTACTACTTCGCCGAGATGTGCACGCGCGTGGACGGCCACACCTACCCCACGCCCACGCACCTGAACTACACGCTGTTCCACCCCGTGGGCGTGTGCGCGCTGATTTCGCCGTGGAACGTGCCCTTCATGACGGCCACCTGGAAGGTCGCGCCCTGCCTGGCATTCGGCAACACGGCCGTGCTCAAGATGAGCGAGCTGTCGCCCATGACGGCCGCGCGCCTGGGCGAGCTGGCGCTGGAGGCCGGCATTCCGGCCGGCGTGCTCAACATCGTGCATGGCTACGGCAAGGACGCCGGCGAGCCGCTGGTGGCGCACCGCGACGTGCGCGCCGTTTCGTTCACGGGATCGACGGCCACGGGCAACCGCATCGTGCAGGCGGCAGGCCTCAAGAAGTTCAGCATGGAGCTGGGCGGCAAGAGCCCGTTCGTGATCTTCGACGACGCCGACTTCGAGCGCGCCCTGGATGCGGCCGTGTTCATGATCTTCTCCAACAACGGCGAGCGCTGCACGGCCGGCAGCCGCATCCTGGTGCAAAAGAGCATCTATGCGAAGTTCGTGGACCGCTTCGTGGAGCGCGCGAAAAAGATCACCGTGGGCGATCCGCTCGACGAGAAAACCATCGTCGGCCCCATGATCAGCCAGGGCCACCTGGCCAAGGTGCGCCACTACATCGAGCTGGGCCGCAAGGAAGGCGCGAGCATGCTGTGTGGCGGCCTGGACGCGCCCGTGGTGCCCGAGCGCGTGAAAAAAGGCAACTATGTGCTGCCCACGGTGTTCGCCGACGTGGACAACCGCATGCAGATCGCCCAGGACGAGATCTTCGGCCCCGTGGCCTGCATCATCCCGTTCAGCGACGAGGCAGAGGCCATACGCCTGGCCAACGACATCCAGTACGGGCTTTCCAGCTATGTATGGACCGAGAACATCGGCAAGGCTCACCGAGTGGCCGCGGCCATCGAGGCCGGCATGTGCTTCGTCAACAGCCAGAACGTGCGCGACCTGCGCCAGCCGTTCGGCGGCACCAAGGCCTCGGGCACGGGCCGCGAAGGCGGCACCTGGAGCTACGAGGTGTTCTGCGAGCCCAAGAACGTGGCAGTGTCCATGGGCTCGCACCACATCCCGCACTGGGGCGCATGAGCGCCTGCGATTTTGATAGCTGCCAGCGCTTTCTGCACAAGCACTGCCGCCTGAAAACACGATAAAAGGAGACAAGCATGCAACGCCGCCACTTCCTGCAGGCCTGCCCGGCCGCCGCCCTGGCAGCCACCGGCCGGCTGGCCCTGGCCCAGCCCGGCAGCTGGCCCGCCAGGCCCGTACGCATCATCGTGCCGTTCACGCCCGGCGGCACCACCGACATGGTGGCGCGCCTGATCGGCACCGAGCTGGGCAAGCAGCTGGGCCAGGCCGTGATCGTGGAGAACAAGCCCGGGGCGGGCACGGTGATCGGCGTGGACTACGTGGCCAAGCAGCCGGCCGACGGCCATACCTTTGTCTGCGTGGCCAACAGCTTCGCGGCCAACAAGACGCTGGTCAAAAACCTGCCCTATGACACCACCAGGGACCTGCAGCCCGTGGCCCTCATGGGCCTGTCCGAGCATGTGCTGGCCACCCACCCGTCCAGCGGGCTCAAGAGCCTGGCCGACCTCAGGAAGGCCGCGCTGGCCAGGCCCGGCACGCTGACCTATGCCTCGTTCGGCAACGGCACCTCGGCCCACCTGTCGGGGGCGCTGCTGTGCCAGATGATGGGTGTGGACATGGTCCACGTGCCCTACAAGGGCCAGGGCCCGGCGCTCACCGACCTGCTGGGCGGCCAGGTGAGCGTGATGTTCGGCAACTGGTCGGAGTTCCGCGCCCATATCGAGAGCGGCAAGCTCGTCGCCCTGGGCATGGCCACGCGCCAGCGTTCGCGCTTCGCGCCCGACGTGCCCACGCTGGCCGAGCAGGGCGTGGCGCTGGAATCCAATTCCTGGCAGGGCCTGCTGGCTCCGGCGGGCACGCCCGAAGCCGTCGTGCAGCGCGTCAACGCCGAGGTCAACAAGGCCCTGGCCTCGCCCCATGTGGTCGAGGTCTTCGCCAAGAGCGGCGTGGTCTCGCAAGCCGGCTCGGTCGCGCAGTTCTCGGGCTTCGTGCATAGCGAGATCGCCAAGTACGGCGAGATCATCCGCCGCGCCAACATCACCATGGGTTAGCAATGGTTCCCCTGAGTCGCTACGCGCCTTCCCCGGAAACAGGGGAACAAGGGGACGACACCTGCGCTGCGGGGCTACGCGGCCGGCCTCGGCCCTTGCTCGGTGTCCCTGGCTTGAGCCGTGCTTATTTTGCGGGCCGCGCGCGGAACCGCTGATCGGCGGATTTGGAAAGGAAAACTCATGGGAAAGCTAGCACTTGTGGCCAAGGTCACGCATGTTCCGTCCATCTACCTGAGCGAGCTGGACGGGCCGCGCAAGGGCACGCGCCAGGACGCCATCGCCGGCCTGCAGGAAATCGGCCGGCGCTGCCGCGACCTGGGCGTGGACACCATCGTGGTCTGCGACACGCACTGGCTGGTCAACGCCAGCTACCACATCAACTGCGCCCCGCATTTCGAAGGCCTGTACACCAGCAACGAACTGCCGCACTTCATCAGCAACATGGGCTACGGCTTCCCCGGCAACCCGCAGCTGGGCAAGCTGCTGGCCAAGGCAGCCAACGGCCTGGGCGTGGAAACGCTGGCCCACGACGCCACCACGCTGGCCCCCGAATACGGCACGCTGGTGCCCATGCGCTACATGAATGCGGACCGGCACTTCAAGGTGGTCTCGGTCTCCGCACTGTGCATGGCCCACTACCTCGGCGACAGCGCCCGCCTGGGCTGGGCGATGCGCCGCGCCATCGAGGACGAGTACGACGGCACCGTGGCCATCCTGGCCAGCGGCTCGCTCTCGCACCGTTTTGCGCAGAACGGGCAGGCGCCGGATTTCGCCTTCAGGATCTGGAGCCCGTTCCTCGAGCAGCTCGACCGCGAGGTGGTGCGCATGTGGCAGGCCGGCGAATGGCAGGCCTTCTGCGGCATGCTGCCCGAGTACGCGGCCAAGGGCCACGGCGAAGGCTTCATGCACGATACGGCCATGCTGCTGGGCGCCCTGGGCTGGTCGGAATACGACGGCCGCGCCGAAATCCTCACGCCGTATTTCGCGGCCTCTGGCACGGGGCAGATCAATGCGGTCTTTCCCGTCACGCCGCAGGACGGCCGCGCCATCCCCGCGCCCCAGGCCAGCGCCGGTGCCGCTGCACCGGCCGGCCGGCTCTGAAGGACACCGCATGCCCCACGTCGTGATCCTCTACACCGGCAACCTCGAAGCCCAGACCGACATGGGCGCCCTGTGCCGCGGCATGGCCGACACCATGCTCACCATCCGCGCCGAGGACGGCAGCCAGGTCTTTCCCACGGGCGGCACGCGCGTCTATGCCTATCCGGCACCGCATTACGCGGTCTCCGACGGCGGCGCCGCGGGCCGTGCCGCGGGCGGCGACGGCGACTACGGCTTCGTCTATATCAACCTGCGCATGGGAGCGGGCCGCACCCCCGCAGTTCAGAAGGCCGCGGGCGATGCCCTGCTGGCCTGCGCCCGGGCGCATCTGGCGCCGCTGTTCGACCATCCCTGCAGGCACCTGGGCCTGACCGTGCAGGTCGACGAGGCCCCGGGCCAGGTCTATGACGCCAAGCACAGCACCCTGCACCCCCTGTTTGCCAGAAAGTAAGCCATGTTTTCCGCAGAACTTCTGACCCAGCTCGCGCACGAGCTCGACCGCAGCGAGAAGTCGCGCCAGCAGATCGAGCATTTCTCCAAGCGCTTTCCCGGCATGACGGTCGAGGACGGCTACCGCGTCGCGCGCGAATGGGTGCGCATGCAGATCGCGGCAGGCCGCAGGGTCATAGGCCACAAGATCGGCCTGACCTCGCGCGCCATGCAGATCTCCAGCCAGATCGACGAGCCCGACTACGGCACGCTGCTGGACTCCATGCTCCATACCGCAACGCCCGGCCAGGTGCTCGACATTGCGGCCGCGAAGTTCATCGCGCCGCGCGTGGAGGTGGAACTGGCCTTCGTGCTCAAGGCGCCGCTCATCGGCCCGGGCCTGCCCGGCGGCAAGGAGGTGACACTGGACGACGTGCTGGCCGCCACCGAGTACGTGACGCCGGCCATCGAGATCATCGACGCGCGCATCGAGCAGTTCGACCGCCACACCAGGGCGATGCGCAAGGTGTTCGACACCATCAGCGACAACGCGGCCAATGCCGGCATCGTCGTCGGCGCCGGCCGCGCCGCGCCGGCGGCGCTTGACCTGCCCTGGTGCGGCGCCATACTGCGCCAGAACGGCATCGTCGAGGAAACCGGCCTTGCCGCGGGCGTGCAGGGCCACCCGGCCATCGGCGTGGCCTGGCTGGCCAACAAGCTCGCGCCCTGGGGCGAATCGCTGCAGCCCGGCCAGATCGTGCTGGCGGGCTCTTTCACCCGCCCCGTGGCGGCCCAGCCCGGCGATGTGTTCGAGGCCGATTACGGCCCGCTGGGCTCGCTGCAATTCCGCTTTACCTGAATTACGGAGATTTACCATGGCTCTGCAATTACGCGATCCCAGCCTGCTCAAGACCCAATGCCTGATCGACGGCCGCTGGCTGACCGCCGGCGACGGCGCCACCATCGCCGTGAACAACCCTGCCACGGGCGAGCTGGTGGCCAGCGTGCCCGAGCTCGGCGAGACCGAGACCCAGGCCGCCATTGCGGCGGCCGAGCGCGCCTTCGGTGAATGGAAGGCCCTCACCGCCGACCAGCGCGCCGCCATCCTGCACAAATGGTTCGAACTGCTGATGCAGCACCAGGAGGACCTGGCGCAGATCATGACGGCCGAACAGGGCAAGCCCCTGGCCGAATCGCGCGGCGAAATCGCCTATGCGGCCTCCTATGTGCAGTGGTTTGCTGAGGAGGCGCGCCGCGTCTACGGCTCCACCGTGCCCTCGCCCTGGAGCGACAAGAAGATCGTCGTGGCCAAGGAGCCCGTGGGCGTGTGCGCGGCGATCACGCCCTGGAACTTCCCGGCAGCCATGATCACGCGCAAGGTGGCGCCGGCCCTGGCCGCGGGCTGCACCATCATCGTCAAGCCTGCGCAGCAGACGCCGCTGTCGGCGCTGGCGCTGGGCGAGCTGGCCCAGCGCGCCGGCGTGCCGGCCGGCGTGTTCAACGTCCTCACCGGTCCGGCGCGCGCCATCGGCGGCGTGCTCACGGCCAGCATGGCGGTGCGCAAGCTCACCTTCACGGGCTCCACCGAAGTCGGCCGCGTGCTGGCCGCGCAATGCGCGCCCACGCTCAAGAAGATGTCGCTGGAGCTGGGCGGCAATGCCCCCTTCATCGTCTTCGACGATGCGGACCTGGATGCCGCCGTGGAAGGCGCCATGGCCTCCAAGTACCGCAACACCGGCCAGACCTGCGTGTGCGCCAACCGCCTGCTGGTGCAGGACGGGGTGTACGACGCCTTCATGGCCAAGCTCAAGGCCGCGGTGCAGGCGCTCAAGGTGGGCAACGGCGCCGATGCCGGCATCACCCAGGGCCCGCTGATCGACAAGGCCGCCATTGACAAGGTCGAGGAGCTGGTGGCCGATGCCGTGGCCCAGGGTGCCGAGGTGGTCACGGGCGGCAAGCCTTCGGCGCTGGGCGGCACCTTCTACGAACCCACCATCCTGGGCGGCGCCACGGACCGCATGCGCATCGCCAGGGAAGAGGTCTTCGGCCCCGTGGCGCCCGTGTTCCGCTTCAGCACCGAGGAGGAGGCCATCCGCATGGCCAACGACACCGAATACGGCCTGGCCGCCTATTTCTACGCCCGCGACGTGGGCCGCGTCTGGCGCGTGGGCGCAGCGCTCGAATACGGCATGGTGGGCATCAACAGCGGCATCATCAGCACGGCCGTGGCGCCGTTCGGCGGCGTCAAGCAGTCGGGCCTGGGCCGCGAGGGCGGCGCTGCAGGCATCGAGGAATACCTGAGCACCAAGTACCTGTGCATGGGGTATTGAGATGAAACACCCCCTGAGTCGCTTCGCCTAGGCGGCCCCGCGCCTTCCCCCTCTCTCTACGCGCCGCGCGCTACGGAAGGGGGATTCAGCCAGCGCAGCGGGGCGGCCCTTGCGCGGCTGCCCTGGTCTGGCGAGCGTCAGTTGCATGGGCAGCGGGTGGCGCGAAACTTTATGGACAACCGACATGACAATGCAAACACCCATCAATCCCTTCAAGGCCGCGATCGCGGCCGGCCGCCCGCAGATCGGCCTGTGGCTGGGCCTGGGCAGCCCCTATAGCGCGGAGATCTGCGCGGGCGCGGGCTTCGACTGGCTGCTGATCGACGGCGAACACGGCCCCAACGACACGCTGACGCTGCTGGCCCAGCTGCAGGCGGTTGCCGCCTATCCGGCCAGCCATGCGATTGCGCGCATCCCCATGGGACATGGCGAGGTCGGCGAGATGCTGATCAAGCAGTACCTGGACCTGGGCGCGCAGACGCTGCTCGTGCCCATGGTCGACACGGCCGCGCAGGCCGCGCGCATCGTGCGCGCCGCACGCTATCCGCAAGACGACGGCAAGGGCGGCATGCGCGGCATGGCCGGCGCGCGCGCCTCCGCCTGGGGCCGCCGCGCCGACTACTACCAGGCAGCCAACGCCCAGGTCTGCGTGCTGGTGCAGGTGGAAACGCGCGAGGGCCTGGAGCAGCTCGACGCGATTGCCGCCACCGAGGGCGTGGACGGCGTGTTCATCGGCCCGGCCGATCTCTCGGCCTCCATGGGCCATGTGGGCAACCCCGGCCACCCCGAAGTGCAGGCGGCGATTGCCGAGGCGATCGTGCGCATCCGCCGCGCGGGCAAGGCCGCGGGCATTCTCACGCCCAACGAGGAGCTGGCGCGCAAGTACCTGCAGCTGGGCTGCAGCTTCGTGGCCGTGGGCCTCGATACCAACCTGCTGGTGCAGGCCACGAGCGCGCTGGCTGCCCGCTTCAAGGACGTGCAGCCCGTGGCCCCGGGCAGCACCTACTGACCGGTCCGCAGCCGGCGCCCCCGCTGCCGGCAGGGAGCAAAAACACCCATGACCTGGGCTTGCACAGTGCTTCGGGCCGCGTGCATACAATCTGGCGATCTTTTCCATCCCCGCTATGACCGAGCCCAGAACCACCGCCGCGACCGAACCCCTGCGCTCCTTCGCGCGCTCCCTGCCCATGGCACTGCTCAAGGCCCGCGAATCCGTCATGGTGCGCTTTCGCCCCCTGCTGCGTGCCCACGGCCTGACGGAACAGCAGTGGCGGGTGCTGCGGGCCCTGTCGGCCTCCGACCATCGCCTGCGGCCCATGGAGCTGTCGCAGATGACCTTCATCAGCATGCCCAGCCTTTCGCGCCTGCTCAAGACGCTGGAAGGCCGCGAGCTGATCAAGCGCGGCCGCCACGTGGGCGATCTGCGCGGCGCGGAGTTCGGCCTGACCGAGGCGGCCCGCGCCATCGTGACCGAGATCGGCCCCGACTCCGAGGAGATCTATGCCGAGATCGAGCGCATCGTGGGCAATGCCGAGATCCAGCAGCTGTACCTGGTGCTGGAGCAGGTGGTGCAGCGCCTGGGCGCGCCGGACGCCATCGACGCGGACTGAATCCCACGGCGCCGGCGCGGCCCATGGCGCCGCCCTCACAATGGCGGCATGCACAGCACCATTGCCGTCATCGACTTCGAAACCACGGGCATGAGCCCGGCCCAGGGCGCGCGGGCCACCGAGATCGGCATCGCGCTGCTGGAGCAGGGCCGCGTGGTGGACCGTTTCCAGAGCCTGATGAATGCCGGCGCCTGGGTCTCGCCCTTCATCACCGAACTCACGGGCATCACCAATGCCATGGTGCGCGAGGCCCCGCCCGCGGCCGAGGTCATGCGCGAGGCCGCACGCTTCGTGGGCCAGGCGCCCATGGTGGCGCACAACGCCTCGTTCGACAGCAAGTTCTGGCAGGCCGAGCTGGCCCTGGCCGGACTGCCCGCGCCCCAGCCCTTTGCCTGCACGGTGCTGCTGGCGCGCCGCATCTACCCCGATGCCCCGGGCCACAGCCTGGGCAGGCTGGCCCGCCACCTGCGGCTGCCCGATACCGGCCGCGCCCACCGCGCGCTGGCCGACGCCGAAATGGCCGCCGCCCTGCTGGCCCGCATGCAGCAGGACCTGAGCCTGCGCTACGGCCTGCCCCGGCCCGGCCATGCGCTGCTGGCCCAGCTGCAGCGCTGCAGCAAGACGCGGCTGGATGGCTGGCTGCGCCAGCATGCGGCCCAGGTCCAGGAAGCCGGGCAGATGCAGCTCCCCTATCCATAGCATTTGGCGCCAGCCTCATCTGCATATGGCCATTGAATAGCCCTCTATTGCGCATTCATCCTGCGCCAGCAGCTATGAATTCAAAAGCACCCTGCATTGCCCGGCACAACGCATGCGCGGCCCGCATACCCCTATCGCCGGCATTCGCCCCGGGCAGCCCCGATAATCGGACACTGTTGCCCGGGCTGCATGCCCTTTCACCTTCCTGCGCGGCACTGCGATGGCCGCGGCTTTGCCTCCCAGCCTTGTGAACTCCGCCCTGCCTTCCTCTGCCCTGCACACCAGCGCACCGTTTACGCAACGCGAATTCCGCGATGCCCTGGGGCAGTTCGCAACCGGCGTGACCATCATCACGGCCCGCAGCCCCGAAGGCCACCCCGTGGGCGCCACCGTCAGCTCGTTCAACGCCCTGTCGCTGAACCCGCCGCTGGTGCTGTGGAGCCTGGGCCTCACGGCCAGTTCGCTGCCCGTGTTCCAGCGCTGCACGCACTACGCCATCCACGTGCTCGGTGCCGCTCAAAAGCCGCTGGCCGAGCTGTTCGCGCGCAAGGGCGCCGACCGCTTCGGCCACACGCCGCACCACGATTCCCCCCGGGGCGTGCCGCTGCTCGAAGGCTGCGCCGCCGTGTTCGAATGCCGCAACCGCAGCCGCCACGAGGAAGGCGACCACGTCATCTTCATCGGCGAGGTGGAGCGCTGCGAGCACCACCGCGAGCGCGCGCCCCTGCTCTACCACGCGGGCCACATGCATACGCGCGGCCTTCTCTGACCCCCAGAACAGGTTCCTGGGAACGCCTGGCCCGGCTCTGGCAAGATCGGCAGTGAAGCGGCCGCGATACCGGCGGCTGCACCGCAGGAGCCATGCATGACGACAATCAGCCAGTTTGACTACGACCTTCTGGTCATCGGAGCCGGATCGGGCGGCGTGCGCGCCAGCCGCGTCGCGGCCTCGCTGGGCGCCCGCGTGGCCGTGGTGGAGTCCGGCAGGCTGGGCGGCACCTGCGTCAACGTGGGCTGCATTCCCAAGAAGCTGCTCAGCCATGCCGCGCATTTCAGCCAGGCCTTCGGCGAAGCCGCGGGCTTTGGCTGGCAGCTGCCGCAGGCCCGCTTCGATTGGGCCACGCTGATCGCCCACAAGGACCGCGAGATCCACCGCCTCAACGGCGTCTACGACCAGTTGCTGACCAACGCCGGCGTGCAGCTGATCGCAGGCCGCGCGCGCATCACGGGCGCGCACAGCGTGGCCGTGGGCGACCGGACGCTGAGCGCACGCCACATCCTCGTGGCCACGGGCGGACGCCCGCAGAAGCCCGCGATTGCAGGCGCCGAATGGGCCATCAGCTCGGACGAGGCCTTCTCGCTGCCCGCGCTGCCGCGGCGCGTGGTCGTGGTCGGCGGCGGCTATATCGCCGTGGAATTCGCCTCCATCTTCCACGGCCTGGGTGCCGAGACCACGCTGCTGCACCGCAGCGCGCGCCTGCTGCGCCATTTCGATGCAGACCTCGGCATGGTGCTGGCCGAGCAGATGGGCCGCCAGGGCATGCAGCTGCAGCTGGAGCGGCAGATCGAATCCATTGCCAAGCGCGACGACGGCCTGCACCTGCAGCTGGACAACGGCCAGGCCCTGACGGCCGACTGCGTGCTGTTCGCCACGGGCCGCGTGCCCAACACCGAGGGCCTGGGCCTCGAAGCCGCCGGCGTGCGGCTCGACGGCCAGGGCGCCGTCGTGGTGGATGAAGGCTTCACCACCAGCGTGCCCTCCATCCATGCCGTGGGCGACGTGGTGGGCCGCATGGCGCTGACGCCCGTGGCACTGGCCGAAGGCACGGTGCTCGCGCACCGGCTGTTCGGCAACGGCGACAAGGCCGCGCCCGACTATGCGCTGGTGCCTACCGCCGTGTTCTCCCACCCCAACGTGGGCACCGTGGGCCTGTCCGAAGCCCGGGCGCGCGAATGCCACGGCGACGTGCAGGTCTTCAAGTCCTCGTTCCGCCCGCTGAGCAACCGGATGGCCGAGGAACCCCGGCCCGTGTTCCTCAAGCTCGTGGTCGCGGGCGCCGACCGGCGCGTGGTCGGCGTGCACATGGTGGGCGAGGAGGCCGGCGAGCTGATCCAGGGCTTTGCCGTGGCCCTGCAGTGCGGCGCCACCAAGGCGCAGTTCGATGCCACGCTGGGCATCCATCCCACGGTGGCCGAGGAGTTCGTGACCATGCGCGAACCCGTGGCGCCCTGAAGCGCCAAAGGGCGCCCAGGAAAAAGGAGCCTCGAGGGCTCCTTTGCGTTTCCCGGCAGGGCCGCGCGGTCAGGCGCGCTGCGCGGCGTCGGGCAGTTCGATCTTGACTTCCAGCACTTCCAGGTTCTCCTGGCGCTCCAGCTGGACCTTGATGTCATTGGGATTGATGTCCACGTACTTGGAAATCACGGCCATCAGCTCCTTCTGCAGCGCAGGCAGGTAATCGGGCCGGTTGGAGGAGTCGCCGCCCACGCGCTCGCGCGCCAGGATGATCTGCAGGCGTTCCTTGGCGACGGATGCGGTCTTCTTCTTCTCCCCGAGCAAAAACGACAACATGGACATGGGGCTTACCTCCCTCCGAAGATGCGCTTGAAGAAGCCGGGCTTGACCGCTTCGGTGAAGCGCATGGGCTTTTCCTCGCCAAGAAAACGGGCCACCACGTCCTGGTAGGCCTCGGCCACGTCGCTGCCCTGCATGTGCACGGCAGGAATGCCCTGGTTCGAGGCCTGCAGCACGGTCTCCGACTCGGGGATCACTCCGATCAGCTCGATGCGCAGAATGTCCTGGATGTCCTCCAGCGACAGCATCTGGCCGTCCTGCACGCGGTTGGGGTTGTAGCGGGTGATGAGCAGATGCTCCTTGATCGGCTCGCCGCCCGCGACGGCGCGCGCCGTCTTGGAGCTGAGCATGCCCAGGATGCGGTCGGAGTCGCGCACCGACGAGACTTCGGGGTTGGTCACGACCAGTGCCTCGTCCGCATAGTGCATGGCGAACAGCGCGCCGCTCTCGATGCCGGCCGGCGAGTCGCAGACGATGTACTCGAAGTCCATCGCGGCCAGGTCGTCCAGCACCTTCTTCACGCCGTCCTGCGTCAGCGCGTCCTTGTCGCGCGTCTGCGAGGCAGCCAGCACGAACAGGTTCTCGCTCTGCTTGTCCTTGATCAGGGCCTGGTGGAGGTTGGCTTCGCCCTGGATGACATTGATCAGGTCGTAGACCACGCGGCGCTCGCAACCCATGATGAGGTCCAGGTTGCGCAGGCCCACGTCGAAATCGATCACCGCGGTCTTGTGACCGCGCAATGCGAGGCCTGAGGCGAAGCTGGCGCTGGTGGTGGTCTTGCCCACCCCACCCTTGCCAGAGGTCACGACGACGATTTTGGCCATGTTTGCACGATTCCTTAAAGACGATGAAGCTGGTTGATGGGACTTCCGGTGGGGCGGTTACACCGGCTCGATGATAATTTTTTCGCCTTCCAGACGGACCTTTGCGGGCTTTCCGGCCACGTCGGCGGGCAGATCGGTTTCAATTGTGCGGTAGATGCCGGCAATGGACAGCAGTTGCGCCTCCATGCAGGTGCTGAAGATGCGTGCCTCGGTATTGCCGCGCGCCCCGGCCACGGCCCGGCCGCGCAGCGGCGCATAGACGTGGACGTTGCCGTCGGCGATCACTTCGGCGCCATAGCTGACCATGGACAGCACGACGATATCAGTGCCCTTGGCATAGACGCGCTGGCCCGATCGCAAAGGTTTGTCAACGATCACGGCATCGGCCAGCGGCGCGGGCACCTCGACCTCGTGCACCACCTCCACTTCGCGCACCACTTCCTGGATCCCGGGCGCCGGCCGGCGCGCGGGTGCCGCATCGGGCGCCGCCACCAGGCCCAGGGCCCGCGCATCGGCCATCTGCCTGTCGCTGCCGCCGCACACGGCCACGGGCACGGTGCGGTGGGAGCGCAGCGCGTCGACCAGCACCGCGAAGTCGATCTCGCTGTCGGCCTCGCGCACATGGCTGAGGTCGATGAGGACGGGATCGTTGTCGAAGAAGTCCGGATCGTCGGCCAGGCGCGCGGCCAGGTCATCGACCAGCACGCGCACATCGGTGTCCCGCAATACGACGGACAGCACGGGCAATTGCGCGCTCTTGAGGTCAAAACTGGGGCGCACTGCGCCGGTCGGTTCAACAGCCATGGAGGGAGATTGCACTGCGAAGCGCACAACAAAGACGCCAAAGTGTACCTGCGCGCCGCCCGAAGTCGCGATCCGCAGCCGCCGCTGGTGCCAGGAGCCCACAACAGTTACACCCGCTCACGCGCCTGCGCCCCGGTCGTGCAGGCGCCGCATGGCCCAGAATGCAGCCATGTCCCCACAGCTCCAGATCCAGGGCCGCACGGCCCGCATCACCCTGCGTCGCCCCGAAACGGCCAACAAGCTGCTGCCCGAAGACCTGGGCCGGCTGCGCGCCCACATTGCCGAGGTCAACGCCGCGCCCGAGGTGCTGGTGCTGATCCTGCAATCGGAGGGAAAACACTTTTGCAGCGGCTACGACATCGCCGAGATCGCCAACAGCCAGAACGAGGGCAGCGCGTTCGGCGAGATGGTGGACGCCATAGAGCAATGCCGCGCCGTGACCCTTGCGGCCATCCAGGGCGGCGTGTTCGGCGGCGCCACCGACATGGCGCTGGCCTGCGACTTCCGCGTGGGCGGCGCACGCAGCCAGATGTTCATGCCCGCGGCCAGGCTGGGCCTGCACTTTTACCGCTCGGGCCTGGAGCGCTATGTGACGCGCCTGGGCCTGGATACGGCCAAGCGCCTGTTCCTCGCCGGCGAGCAGCTGGACGCCCGGGCCATGAAGGACTGCGGCTTCCTGACCCATCTGGCAGCGGATGCCGACATCGCCGGCGAGGTGCAGCGGCTACAGGCCCGGCTCACGGGCATGGCGCCGCTGGCCCTGCTGGGCATGAAGCAGCACCTGAACGCAATTGCGCGGGGCCGCGCCGATGCCGCGGCCATCGATGCCGCCGTGCAGGCCACGATTGCCTCGGCCGACCTGCAGGAAGGCGGCGCGGCCTGGCGCGAGAAGCGCGAGCCCCGGTTCCTGGGCCGGTGAACGCCACTGGCGCGCGGCGCTAGGCCCGCACCACGGCGGCGCGCACGCAGTCGCGGCCCGCGCGCTTGGCCGCATACAGCTGTGCGTCGGCCTCGGCCAGCAGGTCCTGCGCCGTGGCCGGGCCGGCTTCCAGGGTCGCGACGCCTATGCTGACCGTGAGCCGGCCGGCGGCGGCCAGCGCATTGGGCAGGGCCAGCCCGGCCGCGGCCATGCGGATGCGCTCGGCCAGCGCCAGCGCATCGGCTGCCGGCGTGTCGGGCAGCAGGCAGGCAAACTCCTCGCCGCCATGGCGCGCGGCCAGGTCGGCGGCCCGGCCCGCCGCCTGGGACAGCACCTGCGCGACGGAACGCAGATAGTCGTCGCCCGTCGCATGGCCGTAGTGGTCGTTCACGCACTTGAAGTGGTCCACGTCGATGACCAGCATGCTCAGGGGCGCGCCCGTGCGCTGGCGGCGCGCATGCTCGCGCTGCAGCGCCTGGCCGAAGGCGCGGCGGTTGGCCAGGCCGGTCAGCTCGTCGCACAGGCTCAGGCGTGCCAGCTGCTCATTGGCCTCCCGCAGGGCCTGCTGCTGCTCCAGGATCTGCCGGTTGCTCTGGGCCAGCAGACGGGCCAGGCGCCGGTAGCGCAGAAAGGCCAGGCCGAACACCAGCATCATCAGGACCGCGGCCACGCTGGCGACCTGCAGCAGCGTGCGCTGGCTGCGCTGCGCCACATAGCGCTCGATGAGCTGGCGATCGCCCTTTTCGTGCTGTGCCACCGATTCCGAGGCGTCGATGGCGCCCAGATAGCGGTTGAACACCTCCACCAGGCGCCGATGCTCGGGCGTGGGACTGAAATAGAAGCTGTACTCGCGCGGATCGTCGCGCAGGGTATGGATGACCTCCAGGTCGAAGTAGTCGTAGGCGTAGCGCTTCTCGTCGAAGATGCTCTTGTTGAACACGGCCACGTCCAGCGCGCCGTCGAGCAGGGCCTGGAACATGCCGTTGCTGTTCGCCTGGTCGAAGCTGGTGAGCCGGGAGGCCGGCAGGGCCGCCTGCAGGCGCGGCTCCAGCGCCACGCCCTTGACCACGCCGACACGGTAGGGCGCCAGGTCGTCCAGCCCGTGCACCTGCAGGCGCCGCCCGGTGCGCGCAATGATGGCGTAGTAGCTCGCATAGTAGGGCAGCGTGAAAAGGCCCAGGCGCGCCCGGTCGGGCTGCTGGCTCAGCGGCAGGAACACGTCGGCGCGCCCTTGCTGCACCTGCCGGATCTTGTCGGCGACGGTCATGTCCCGGTCCGGGAGGATCTCGTAGCGCAGCCCCAGTTCGGCGGCGATGAAGCACCATACGTCGACGCCGATGCCCGCGTAGCGGTTGCGTTCCCGGTCGTAGCGCGCCATGGGCGGAGCGTCGACCGCCAGCACGCGCAGCGGCGCCATGGCGCGGAATTCGGCCTGCTCCGCGGCGCTCAGCGCCACGGGATGGAGCAGGTGGACATGCTGCGGGCCCTCGCATGCCAGCGCGCAGCCCCATGCCATGCAGCCCCCTGCGGCCCATAGCAGGCCGAGCCGCGCCGCGCGCAAACCGCGCACCATGCGACAGCTCAGCGCGTCCAAGAACCGACATCCAGTAACAGCATGGCCGATTATCGCCACACGGCGGCCCGGATGCGCCGGCGGCCGGTCCTCTTGGCCGCCCTAGGCCGCCGGGGCCGTGCGCGCCAGATGCGCGCGCGCGAACTGCTCGTACCAGTCCAGGCAGCCGGGGTTGGCCATGGCTTCCTTGTTGACCACCTTGGCCAGCGGCTGGCCCAGCAGCAGCTTCTTGATGGGCAGCTCCTGCTTCTTGCCCGAGAGCGTGCGCGGAATCTCGGCCACCTGGAAGATGGCATCGGGCACGAAGCGCGGCGACAGGGCCGCGCGGATGGCGGCATTGATGCGCTCGCGCAGGGTAGCGTCCAGTGCCATGCCGGGGCGCAGCACCACGAACAGCGGCATGTAGCTGTCGCGGCCCAGGTATTCGAGGTCCACCACCATGCTGTCCAGCACCTCGGGCAGGCCTTCGACGGCGCTGTAGATCTCGCTGGTGCCCATGCGCAGGCCGTGGCGGTTGATGGTGGCGTCGCTGCGGCCGTAAATGATGCAGCCGCCATCGGGCAGCACGCGTATCCAGTCGCCGTGGCGCCAGACCGGCCCCATCCCGGCCGGGCCGTCGCCGCCGCCGGGCTTGCGGCCGTGGCCGGCCGGGTACATGTCGAAGTAGCTGGACAGGTAGCGCTTGCCGTCCGTATCGCCCCACAGGTACAGCGGCATGGAGGGAATGGGCTGTGTGCAGACCAGCTCGCCGACTTCGTCGATGACGGGCTGGCCCTGCTCGTTCCAGGCCTCGACGGCCGCGCCAAGCTGGCGGCATTGCATGATGCCCGGCGTGAGCGGCAGCTCGCGGTTGCCGCCGATGAAGGCGCCGGCGAAGTCGGTGCCGCCGGACAGGTTGTTCCACCAGATGTCGCCCCCACGCTCCCCCACTGCGTGTGGGTCGCTGCCCCCCAGGGGGGCCTTCGCGGCTTGGGACGGCCCGGCGCCGCTCATTTGTCGGATCTTGCGGAACTGCTCGGTTCCCCACTGCTGCACCTCGGCCGACAGCGGCGAGCCCGTGCTGCCCAGGCCCCGGATGCGCGAAAGGTCGCCGCAGGCGGACAGATCCACGCCGGCCTTCATGCAGTTGGCATAGAAGGCCGCGCCCGAGCCGAAGCTGGTCACGCCGGTCTCGGCCGCGAAGCGCCACAGCACGGTCCAGTCGGGCTTTTCCTTGCTGCCGCCCGGGCTGCCGTCGAAGATCACGCAGGTGGTGCCGCCCAGCAGGCCCGAAACCTGGGCATTCCACATCACCCAGCCCGTGGAGCTGTACCAGTGGTAGCGCTCGCCCCAGCTGTTGGGGTCGTAGCTGCAGCCTATGTCGTTGTGCTGGCCCTTGAGCTGCAGGGCCACCAGCACCATGCCGCCATGGCCGTGGACGATGGGCTTGGGCAGGCCCGTGGTGCCGCTGGAGTAGACGATCCACAGCGGGTGGTCGAACGGCACCCATTCGGGCTCGAAGGCCGCCGTTTCCGCATCATTTCTGGCCGTAACGGTTGCGTAGTCTGCGGTATCCGCTATCTTTTTTCCAGCATCCAGATTGGCGACCAGCACCACATGGGAGACGCTGGGCAGGCCGTGCCGCAGTTCGTCGAGCACGGCCGTGCGGTCCAGGTCGCGCCCCGCGTAGTGCACGCCGTCCACGGCGATCAGCGCCTTGGGCTGGATCTGCTGGAAGCGGTCCAGCACCGCATTCGTGCCCATGTCGGGCGCGCAGATGCTCCACACCGCGCCCAGGCTCACGGTGGCGAGAAAGGCCACCATGGCTTCGGGAATATTGGGCAGGTAGGCGGCCACGCGGTCGCCCTTGCTCACGCCCTGGGCCTTCAGGTGCAGGGCCAGGGCCGCGACCTGGCGGCGCAGCTCGGGCCAGGACAGCTCGCGGTGCAGGCCCTTCTCGTTGCGGCTGACCACCGCGGGCATGCCGGCCGCATGCGCGGCATCGACATGGCGCAGCACCTGGCGCGCGTAATTGACCTGGGCGCCCGGAAACCACTGCGCCCCGGGCATGACGTTGCGCGCCAGCACCCCCGTATGGGGAGTGGGGGACTGCACGTCGAAATAGTCCCAGATGCTTTGCCAGAACGCATCGAGATCGCTGACCGACCAGCGCCACAGCGCGTCGTAGCTGTCGAACTGCAGGCCGCGCGTCTCGCGCAGCCAGTCCTGGTAGAGGCGGATCTGGGGAACGAAGGGGGGTTGGGCGGTGCGGCTGTGCATGCAGCCAGCTTAGCGTGCCGCGCCGGCCGCTGGCGTCCCTTGCTTGACAGTGCGGCCGCCGTTTCAGTCGCCGGTCTGGCGGTCCAGGCTGGTGATCGCGTAGCCCTTGTCGCGCAGCTGGCGGCCCGGCTCCTCGATGCCCAGCTGCGGCCACTGCGCAGCGGTTTCGTCCAGCTCCTGGCCTCGCTGCTCGTTCTCCCAGTCGGTATTGGTGGCTTCCTCGGGAATGGCGCGCCCCTCGGGCACGACCAGATGCGAATACCGGCCCTGGGCTTCGGCCCGGCGGTAGATGTCCACGCGCATGGTCTGTTCCTTTGCTTGGGTTGGGAGCATCCCACTCTAATGACTCCCCGCGGCACGGCACGTAGGAAAGATGCGCCGCCTGGCCACGGGCCAGGGGCGGCCCCGGCATTGCCGCCCCGGAAAAACACATACCATCGCAGCATTTGTTTACAAGGAGCAATTTCCCATGGGCCTTTTCCACTGGACACAACGGTCCGCCGACGTCCTGCAGTCGGGCGGCGTGATCGGTCCCGACGAGCGCCTGCCCTGGCCGCAGACCGGCCTCATGGGCGTGCAGCATGTGATCGCCATGTTCGGCTCCACCGTGCTGGCGCCCATTTTGATGGGGTTCGACCCCAACCTGGCCGTCTTCATGAGCGGCATCGGCACGCTGATCTTCTTCCTCATCACGGGCGGCAGGGTGCCCAGCTACCTGGGCTCCTCGTTCGCCTTCATCAGCGTAGTGATCGCGGTGACGGGCTATGCGGGCAAGGGCGCCAACCCCAACATCGGGCTGGCCCTGGGCGGCATCATCGCCTGCGGCGCGGCCTACATGCTGGTGGGCTTTGCCGTGCAAGCCATCGGCACGCGCTGGATCGAGCGCTTCATGCCGCCCGTGGTCACGGGCGCCGTGGTGGCCGTGATCGGCCTGAACCTGGCGGCCATCCCGGTCAAGAACATGGCGGCCAACAACTTCGAATCCTGGATGCAGGCCATGACCTTCGTGAGCGTGGGCCTGGTGGCCGTGTTCACGCGCGGCATGGTGCAGCGCCTGCTGATCCTCGTGGGCCTGATCGTGGCCACGCTGATCTACGGCCTGTTCACCAACGTGCTGGGCTGGGGTACGCCCGTGGACCTGGCGGGCGTGGCCAATGCGGCCTGGTTCGGCATGCCCCACTTCCATGCCCCCGAATTCAACGCCCATGCCATGGTGCTCATCGTGCCCGTGGTCATCATCCTGGTGGCCGAGAACCTGGGCCACATCAAGGCCGTCACGGCCATGACCGGCAAGGACCTGGACCAGTACATGGGCCGCGCCTTCATCGGCGACGGCCTGGCCACCATGGTCAGCGGCTCGGTGGGCGGCACGGGCGTGACCACCTATTCCGAGAACATAGGCGTCATGGCCGCCACGCGCATCTATTCCACGGCCGTGTTCTTCAGCGCCGCCGTGCTGGCCGTGCTGCTGGGCTTCTCGCCCAAGTTCGGCGCGCTGATCCAGGCGATCCCGCTGCCCGTGATGGGCGGCGTGTCCATCGTGGTCTTCGGCCTGATCGCCGTGGCCGGCGCCAAGATCTGGGTGGACAACCGCGTGGACTTCTCGCAAAACAAGAACCTCATCGTGGCCGCCATCACGCTGATCCTGGGCACGGGCGACTTCACGCTGACCTTCGGCGAATTCAAGCTCGGCGGCATCGGCACGGCCACCTTCGGCGCCATCATCCTCTATGCGCTGCTCAACATGGGCCGGCACGCCGATGAAACTCAGGGCAAGGCCCATTGAGCGCCGCCATGTAACCGGGGAAACATTCCCTTGACAGCAGCGCGGGGCCTTTGCGGGGAAACCCCGGCGTCGCGTTCCGCGCTGTTACCATTTCCCGCTGGAGATACACCGCCCCTGACCGGGCGGTTTTTTTTGAGGTGCCGGCCAGGCGCAGTGCATGGACCCAGAAAGCCACCGCCCGCGAGGGCAGGCCCGCGTGCCCGACCGGAGCCTCTGTAGTTGGAGACTTCCATGTCCATCGCAGATCGCGTTCGCTATCCGGATTTTCTTTCGCGCATCATGACGGCCGAACAGGCCGCCGAACTGATCCCCCACGGCACCAATGTCGGCATGAGCGGCTTCACCGGCGCCGGCTACCCCAAGGCCCTGCCCCAGGCCATCGCCACACGCGCCCGGGCCGAGCATGCGGCCGGCAAGCCCTACAGGATCAATGTCTGGACCGGGGCCTCCACTGCGGCCGAATGCGACGGCGTGATGGCCGAGGCCCAGGCCATAGGCCAGCGCCTGCCGTTCAACACCGATCCCACGGCCCGCAAGGCCGTGAATGCGGGCGAGATCGACTTCATCGACATGCACCTGTCGCACGTGGCCCAGCATGCATGGTTCGGCTTTCTGGGCCCTATGCATGTCGCCGTGGTCGAGGTGCTGGGCGTGACCGAGGACGGCCGCCTGATCCCCTCCACGGCCGTGGGCAACAACAAGACCTGGCTGGAGATCGCCGACAAGGTGATCCTCGAGGTCAACACCAAGCCGCCCGCAAAGATGGAAGGCATGCACGACATCTACTACGGCACGGCCATTCCGCCGCGCCGCGTGCCCATCAGTCTGACCCATGCCGACAACCGCATCGGCGAGCCCTATCTGCGCGTGGATCCGGCCAAGGTCGTCGCCGTCGTCGAAACCCACAAGGGCGACCGCGACAACGTCTTTGCCACGCCGGACGAAAATTCCAACAAGATCGCCTCCTACATCATCGACTTCCTCGCGCACGAGATGAAGATGGGCCGCCTGCCCAGGGAAATGCTGCCCATCCAGTCGGGCGTGGGCAATGTGGCCAATGCCGTGCTCGCGGGCCTGTTGACCGGCCCCTTCGAGAACCTGCTGGGCTTCACCGAAGTGCTGCAGGACGGCATGCTGGACCTGCTGCGCGCAGGCAAGATGACGCGCGCCTCGGCCACGGCCATCTCGCTGTCGGGCGCCGCGTACAAGGACTTCGAGGACCACATCGACTTCTACCGCGATCGCATCATCCTGCGCCCGCAGGAGATCTCCAACCACCCCGAGCTGGTGCGCCGCCTGGGCATCATCGCGATGAACTCGATGATCGAGGCCGATATCTACGGCAACATCAACTCCACCCATGTGATGGGCACGGGCATGATGAACGGCATCGGCGGCTCGGGCGACTTCGCACGCAACGGCTACCTGTCCTTCTTCGTCACGCCCTCGGTGGCCAAGGGCGGCAAGATCAGCTGCATCGTGCCCATGTGCTCGCACGTGGACCACACCGAGCACGACACGCAGATCATCGTCACCGAGCAAGGCCTGGCCGACCTGCGCGGCCTCTCGCCCAAGCAGCGCGCCCAGGTCATCATCGACCGATGCGCCCATCCCGACTACCGCGACCGGCTGCAGGACTATTTCGACCGCGCCCGCCTGAAGGGCGCGCAGCACACGCCGCATATCCTGGGCGAAGCGCTGTCGTGGCACGAGCGCTTCATGGAAACCGGGGACATGCGCGTTTAATCATTCACGCCCTGTGCCGCTGCGCGGCTTCCTGGCCGGGATCTCCGAGGGACGACGCCCTCGCGGCGGGGCGGCAGGACCTTGCCCGGTGTCTCTGACGAGGCAGCGTCGGCTGGGCGAAATACGTTTATCCAGTAGCATCAAGGACGGTCTGTCTCAGGCCGTCCTTTTTTCATCGCGGGGCCGACCCAAGATGGAAAACCCCGCCCGCAGGGGCCGCGAACCACGCACAGTGGGGAGCATGGGGGGGCCATTTTTCATGCAACCCGTTTCGCGCCATGCGTATTCACCAGATTCCGGAAGACTCCACGGCCGTCACCACAGGCTCCTGTCTATGCGGGCAGGTGAGGTGGCGAACTGGCCGGCATTCAAATCTGCCATTGCAGCCAGTGCCGCAAAGCCCAGGGCGGCCCCCTGGCCACCAATATCCCGGTAAGGCAGGAGCAAACCCGCTGGATTGCGGGGCGCGATCAGTTGCGCCACTTCGAATCCTCGCCTGGCAAGCTGCGTGCTTTCTGCCCCCGATGCGGCTCGCCGGTCTACAGCCTGCGCAGCAGTCCGGCCGGTGTGCTGCGCATACGCGCCGGCCTGCTCGACGAGCCAAGCAGGGCCTCGCTGGCCAGTCACCAGCATGTGGCCTCGCGCGCCTCCTGGTGGCCCTTGCCCGAGGATGGCTTGCCCCGGCATGAAGAAGCGATGGCGCAGGCCTCGACACAGAACTCTCGCATTAATTGACGAAACACAGGATCGATATGGCTATCTGGACACGTGCAATGAATCTCGAAGCGCTGAACGCCGCCGGCGCCAACACCGCGGTCTCGCACCTGGGCATCGAACTCACCGAGATCGGCGACGACTTCATCCGCGGCCGCATCCACGTGGACGAGCGCACCTGCCAGCCCTACGGCATCCTGCACGGCGGCGTGAACGTGGTGCTGGCCGAGACCCTGGGCTCGGTGGCCGCAGCCTGCTCCATTCCCGAAGGCCATCGCTGCGTGGGCCTGAACGTCTCGGCCAACCACGTGCGCGCCGCACGCCAGGGCTGGGTGACCGGCACGGCCCGCCCCGTGCACCTGGGCCGCACCACCCACGTCTGGGCCATCGAGCTGCATGACGAGCAGGGCAAGCTCACCTGCAACTGCAGTCTGACCATGGCGATTCTGGCGCCTCAGAATTGATAGCGGTAGTTGCTGCACTCTCAGGTCGAGCGTAGCGAAGGCTCGTGCGACTTCCTCTCCCCATGCCCTTTGGGCTGCACCTGCGGCGCTTGGGTACTGCTTGCGACAGAGGCCGGGTCTCGCCCCGGCGGGCGACCTCCTTTTCTTGCTCGTGCAAGCAAAGGAGGCAAAAGAACACGCCCCATTGTCTGCGGCCCCTGCGCTACGCTCCGGGGTAAACCTGCGTCACGCCATCCAGTCTGTGGTGCCGCCCAACTCGCTGCGCGGCATAGCCGCTCCGCTCGAACAAACGGCGGCAAGTCAGAGCACGAAGCAACGCCGTCCTACGGCAGCGTTGCCCACAGCCTGGATGACGTGCCACAGGCGCGGACAAAAGGGGGGCCAGCGGATACCTTCAAACCCCCAGCAGCGCCGAGAGCTGCTCCGGCCTGGCCAGCAGGGCGGCCGAATCCGATTGCAGCGCCAGCCGCCCCTTTTCCATGACCACGGCGTGGTCCGTATGGGCCAGCACCTTCTTGTAGTCGCGGTCCACGATGAGGGTGGAAATGCCGGTGCGGCGGATCTCGGCGATCACGCGCCAGATTTCGGCCACCACCAGCGGGGCCAGGCCCTCGGTGGCCTCGTCCAGGATCATGAGGCGCGGATTGGTCATGAGCGCGCGGCCTATGGAGACCATCTGCTGCTCGCCGCCCGAGAGCTGGTGGCCGCCGTTGGACAGGCGCTCCTTCAGGCGCGGAAAGGTCTCGAGCACGCGCTCCAGCGTCCACGGCCTGCGGCCGTCCAGGCCCGCGCGCGCGCTCATCACAAGATTCTCCCGGACCGACAGGTTGGGAAACACGCCGCGCCCCTCGGGCACGTAGCCAATGCCCGAGCGCGCCATCTGCTCGGGCGGCGCGCCCGTGACATCGCGTCCCTGCGCCAGCACCTGCCCCGAGCGCGCGCGCACATAGCCCATGAGCGTGCGGATCAGCGTGGTCTTGCCCATGCCGTTGCGGCCCAGCAGGCCCACGGCCCTGCCCTCGGGCAGGTCCAGCGAGACGCCGTGCAGGATGTGGCTGTCGCCGTAATAGGTGTGCAGGTCCCGCACGCCGAACAGGGCGCCGGCATGGGGTGCGACCTCAAGCATGTTCTTCCTCTCCCAGATAGGCAGTGCGCACCACGGGATCGACGCGGATCTGCGCCGGCGTGCCGCTGGCCACCACGCTGCCGTTGACCATGACGGTGATGCGGTCGGCGATGCGGAACACCGCATCCATGTCGTGTTCCACGAGCAGCACGGCGTGGCCTGTCTTCAGTTCCTGCAGCAGGCCCAGCATGCGCTCGGTCTCCTCGGCGCCCATGCCGGCCAGCGGCTCGTCCAGCAGCAGCACGCGCGGCCCGGTGGCCAGGCACATGGCCACCTCGAGCTGGCGCTTGGCGCCGTGGCTCAGGCTGCCCGCGCTGCGCTGCGCCTGCTCGGCCAGTCCCGCGCGGACCAGGGCCTCCTGCGCGCGCTCGAGGCTGGCCTGGCAGCGCTGTGCAGGCTCCCAGATGCGCCAGGGGCGCGGGCGCATCTGCGCCTGGGCGGTAAGCCGGCAGTTCTCGAGCACGGTGAATTCAGGAAAGATGGTGGTGCGCTGGTAGCTGCGGCCCATGCCCGCCTTGGCGCGGCGCGGCTGGGGCATGCGCGTGACGTCCCGGCCTTCGAGCCGGATCGTGCCTTCGCTGGCCGCTATCTCGCCCGAGAGCATGTTGATCAAGGTGGATTTGCCTGCGCCGTTGGTGCCGATGACGGCGTGGACTTCGCCATCGTGCAAGTCCAGGTCCACGCCGCTTACCGCGGTCAGGCCGCCGAAGCGGCGCGTGAGGCCGCGCACGGCCAGTCGGGCTTCAGCCATGGTGTACTCCTTTGCTGCGTGAGCGGTCGCGCCACTGGCGCCATTGCTCGCCCAGGCCCATCAAGCCCTTGGGCAGCAGGGCCACGAGGGCGATGATGGCCAGGCCCAGCGTCAGTTGCCAGTGGTCGGCCAGGTTGCCCACCACGGCCTGCGTGCTCAGCAGCTCCTTGAGCACCACGAAGGCCACCGTGCCGATGACGGCACCGCGCAGCGAGCCTATGCCGCCGAGGATGAGCATCAGCAGCACTTCGCCCGAATGGTGCCAGGCCAGCAGCTCGGGGTTGACCACGCCGTCGCGCGCCGCCAGCAGAAAGCCCGCGACGCCGGCCAGCGCACCGGCGATCACGAAGCCCGCCAGCTTGTACCAGTAGGTCGCAAAGCCTGCCGCGCGCATGCGCTGCTCGTTGACGCGGATGCCGGCCAGCGCGGCGCCGAAGCGCGAGTGGCGCAGCATGCCGATGAAGGCATAGACCAGCACCAGCGCGGCCAGCACCACGTAGTAGCGCGTGCCGGCGCTCTCCATGTCCAGCGCGCCCAGCGACGGCCGCACCATGAGGTAGATGCCGTCGCTGCCGCCGCCGATATTGGTGTCGTGGAACACGAAGAACGCCATTTGCGCAAAGGCCAGCGTCACCATGATGAAGTACACGCCGCGGGTGCGCAGGCTCAGCGCTCCCACCACCAGCGCATACAGCGCCGAGGCCGCGACCGCAGCCCCCAGCATGATCGCGAAATTGCTGCTGTCGGGCGTGGCGGCCAGCACGGCCGCGTAGGCGCCTATGCCGAAGAAGGCCGCATGGCCCAGGCTCACGAGGCCGGCTCCGCCCACGAGGATGTGCAGGCTGAGCGCGAAGATGGCCAGGATCATGATCTTGACCACCAGATCCGACAGATAGGATGACAAGAACGGCTGGGCAAGCCCCAGGGCCACGGCCGCCAGCAGC
The DNA here is from genome assembly GCF_040187735.1 of Comamonas sp. w2-DMI. Taxonomy (NCBI): domain Bacteria; kingdom Pseudomonadati; phylum Pseudomonadota; class Betaproteobacteria; order Burkholderiales; family Comamonadaceae; genus Comamonas; species Comamonas sp. w2-DMI. The sequence continues at coordinate 174,107 of NZ_JBANEL010000005.1, forward strand.
GGCAGCAGCACGCCGGCCAGCAGGCTGTGCGAGCGCGCAGGCCGGCTCCTGCCGCTCACCGAAGGGGCTTCGGCATAGGCCTGGTTGGATTGGGGCAGCGGCGTGGAGGATGTGTTGCTCATATCAGTGGCTCCTTGCACTGCATGTAAAACTGGCGTGAACCAAGCAAGGAACACCGGGCAAGGGCCTGAGCCGGCCGCGCCGCCCCGCAGCAGGGGCTGCCCCAACGAAGGTGTTGTCCCCCTCCCACGTGGCGAGAGAGGGCGACGTGCAACGGGGAAGGCGCGAAGCGACACAGGGGGTGTTTTTTCATCGCTTGCCCATCAGGCCCTCGGGCCGCCATACCAGGACAATGGCCATGAGCAGGTAGATGCTCATGCCGCTGAGCTCCTGGAAGAACACCTTACCAAAGGTATCGACAAAGCCCACGAGCAGCGATGCCAGCAGCGCGCCCGTGATCGAACCTATGCCGCCGATGACGACCACCACGAAGCAAATGATGAGCACGCTGGAGCCCATGTTGGGGTAGACCGAGCTCATGGGCGCGGCGATCATGCCCGCCAGCGCGGCCAGCGCCACGCCCATGGCGAACACGATGCGGTACAGGCGCTGGATGTCGATGCCCAGGCCGCGCACCATGTCGCGGTTGCTGGCGCCCGCGCGCACCATCATGCCCAGGCGCGTGCGGTTGACCACCCAGTACAGCGCCAGCGCCACCACCAGGCAGGCCGCCGAGGCGAAGATGCGGTACCAGGGGTAGCTCATGAGGCCGGCCAGCGAGAAGCTGCCGGCCAGCCAGCCGGGCAGCTGCACGCCGTGCACGTCGTTGCCGAACAGCAGGGCGCGCAGCTCCTCGAACACCAGGATCAGGCCGAAGGTCATCAGCACCTGCTGCAGGTGCTCGCGCTCATAGAGAAAGCTGAAGAAGGCCCACTCGAGCACATAGCCTATGGCCACGGCCAGCACCGTGCCGACCAGCAGCATGGTGACGAAATGCTGGCCCAGGACGGGGGCCAGCGCGAACGCCATATAGGCGCCGATCATGTAGAAACTGCCGTGGGCGAGATTGATCACCCCCATGATGCCGAAGATCAACGTCAGGCCCGAGGCCAGCAGAAACAGCAGCAGCCCGTACTGAACAGCGTTCAGGCACTGCACCAGAAAGGTGGCGAAATCCACGGCAGTCCTTGCGATGAAATGCGGAGGGCCTTACTGCATGCGGCAGCCGCGCGCAGGGTCGGCCAGGGCCTTCATGGCCACGCTGATCTTCCTGTTCTCCTTGCCTTCGACCTTGCGCAAGTACATGTCCTGCACCGGATTGTGGGCCTTGCTCAGCGTGAAGTCGCCGCGCGGGCTGGGGATGGTGGCTTTCTCGATCGCGGTGCGGAACACGTCCTTCCTGCCGATGTCGCCGCCCGCGGCCTTCAGGCCCACGGCCAGCATCTGCGCCGCGTCGTAGCCCTGCACCGCATAGACATCGGGCATGAGCTTGTAGCTCTTGGCGTAATTGGTACGGAAGGTCTTGTCGCGCTCGGTGCCCAGCTCGTCCGCATAGTGCAGCGTGGTCAGCATGCCCTGGGCCGCTTCGCCCTGTGCATCCAGCGTGCCGTCGGTGAGGAAGCCCGCGCCGTACAGCGGAATGGTCTTGGACAGGCCGGCCGCATGGTAGTCCTTGACGAACTTGACGGCACCCGCGCCGGCGAAGAAGGCGAACACGGCATCGGGCTTGGCCGCGGCGATCTCGGTCAACAGCGCCTGGAACTCCACGTTGGGGAAAGGCAGGGTCAGCTGCTTGACGACCTTGCCGCCGCTCTTTTCGAAGCCTTCCTTGAAGCCGCCCGTGATCTCGTCGCCGGCCGCGTACTTCCAGGTGATGGTCATGGCGGTCTTCTTGCCCTCCTGCTTGGCCGCGACCACGCCCATGGGATAGGCCGACTGCCAGTTGCTGAACGAGGAGCGGAAGATGTTGGGCGCGCACATGGGCCCGGTCACGGCGTCGGCGCCGGCATTGGGCACGATGAGCACGGTGCCGCTTTCCTTGGCCGCGCGCGCCATGGCCATGGCCACGCCCGAGTGCACGGTACCCACGATCACGTCCACCTTGTCGCGCTTGATCAGGCGGTTGACGTTGTCCGTGGCCTTGGCCGGGTCCGATTCGTCGTCGACCTTGAAGAACTCGATCTCTCGTCCGCCCAGCTTGCCGCCCTGCTCGGCCACGTGCATGCGGAAACCGTTCTCGATGGCATTGCCCAGCGCCGCATAGGTGCCGCTGAAGGGCAGCATGAAGCCGACCTTGATCTTGTCCTGCGCCATTGCGCCGCCACCGGCCGTCGCGGCGGCCAGTGCCACCGCGCCCATCGCTGTCCATTGCTTGATCATGCTTGTCTCCTCGAGGTTTGGATGAATTGCCGAATGCTCTCTGTCACCTGTAGCGGCTGGTCGCGGTGGGGCGAATGGCCACACGCCGGCAACTCTAACAACTTGACACTTAAAGCAATACGAGCAATTGCCCTTACTTGCTCCAGCGTGCCGTATTCGTCGTCCAGGCCCTGGATTGCCAGCGTGGGGCTGCGCAGGCCGGCGGCCTCGGCCTCGATGTTCCAGCGGCGGAAGGCGGGGTCCAGCCAGATGCCGGCCCAGCCGCCGAAGGCCGAATCCACATCGGCGTGGTAGCGCGCCAGCCGCTCGCGCAGGCCGCCCTGGCGGTAGGCCTCGGCGGCCCTGGCAATGCTGGCCACGGAAATGTCCTCGACCATCACATGCGGCGCCATCAGCACCGTGCCGGCCGTCAGCTCCGGAAAGCGCGCCGCATGCAGCAGCGCGATCGAGCCGCCGTCGCTATGGCCCAGCAGCCAGGCCGGCCGTGCCAGGCCCAGGGCTTCGCGCAGCGCGGGCAGCACCTCGTAGGCCTGGCGGTGCATGAAGTCGGCCGCCCAGGCCTCTTCGGGCGGGCGCGGCGTGGAGTTGCCGTAGCCGGGGCGCGAATAGACCAGGCCGCGCAGTCCCGCAGCACGGCAGACCCGGGCGGGAAAGTCCTTCCACATGGCCAGCGATCCCAGGCCCTCGTGCAGAAAGATCATCACCGGCGCGTCGGGGCGGTCCGCCTCCAGCCACTGGTATTCGATCTCCACCTGGCGGCCGCGCCAGGGAATGCGCACGCGCTCGGCGGCGCCGGTGATTGCAGCTTGCGGCATCATGGTCTTGAATCCATAGCAGTCAGCGCCCGTCCCTGCTGGGATCAAACCGCTTTTGCCTCGGTTTTTGCGTCATGGCTGGCTTCCTGTTCGCGCAGGCGAAAGCGCTGGATCTTGCCGGTGGCCGTCTTGGGCAGCTCGTCCACGAACTCGATGAAACGCGGATATTTGTAGGGCGCCAGGCGCTCCTTGACGAAGGCCTTGAGCTCCTGCTCGGTCGCGCTGCAGCCGCTCTTGAGCACCACGAAGGACTTGGTCTTGACCAGGCCGTCGGCATCGGTCTTGCCGATGACCGCGGCCTCGAGCACGGCCGGATGCTGCTGCAGCGTGGCCTCCACCTCGAACGGCGAGACATAGATGCCGCTGACCTTGAGCATGTCGTCGCTGCGGCCCGCATAGGTGTAGTAGCCGTCGGCGTCGCGCACGTATTTGTCGCCGCTCTTGAGCCAGCCGCCCTGGAAGGTGTCGCGCGTCTTTTCGCGGTTGCGCCAGTACATCAGCGCCGTGCTCGGGCCCCTGATGTAGAGGTCGCCGATCTCGCCATCGGCCACGGGACTGCCATCCTCGCCGCGCAGCTGCACTTCGTAGCCGGGCACGGGCCGGCCCGTGGTGCCGTAGCGTATGTCACCCGGCCGGTTGGAGATGAAGATGTGCAGCATCTCGGTCGAACCTATGCCGTCCACGATGTCGGCGCCGAAATGCGCCTTGAAGCGCCGGGCGATGTCGGCCGGCAGCGCCTCGCCGGCCGACGAGCACATGCGCAGGCTGACCTGTTCGCGCGCCGGCAGGCGCGGCGAGGCCAGCATGCCCGCAAACCCCGTGGGCGCACCGAAGAACACCGTGGGCCGGTGCCGCATCCAGCGCTCGAAGGTGGCATCGGGCGTGGGCCGCTCGGCCATCAGCACCACACTGGCGCCCACGCTGAGCGGAAAGGTCAGCGCATTGCCCAGGCCGTAGGCGAAGTAGAGCTTGGCAGCCGAGAAGCAGACATCGTTTTCCGTCAGGCCCAGCACGGGCTTGCCGTACAGCTCGGCGGTCCAGTAGGGATTGGCATGCGTGTGCACCGCGCCCTTGGGCTTGCCCGTGGAGCCCGACGAGTACAGCCAGAAGCCCGGGTCGTCCCCGCGCGTGGCGGCCGGCTGCGCCAGCGGCTGCTGGCTATCCAGCCAGGGCTGCAGCGGCTCGCAGCCGGCGGGCAGCTGCGCCCCGGCTTCCTCGGGATGCGCGACCCAGATGCGGGCCGCCTCGTGCCGGGCGCCGTCCAGCGCCTGCCGCAGCACGGGCAGCATGGCTCCGTTGGTCAGCACGGCCTGGGCCCGGCTGTGCTCGAGCATGTAGGCATAGTCGCCGGCCGTCAGCAGCGTGTTGACCGCCACCGGCACCACGCCCGCATACATGGCGCCCAGAAAGCACACGGCCCATTCGCGCATGTCGTGCATGACCAGCAGCACGCGCTCCTCGCGGTGGATGCCCGCTGCCAGCAGCCCCTGGGCCAGGCGCCGCGCCCGGTCTTCCAGCTCGCCGTAGCTGAGCGTGCCGTGGTCGTCGGTATAGGCCGTCTTGCCGGCCCGCCCGCGGTTGGTCTCGAACAGATGCTGCGCAAAGTTGAAGGACTGGTCCAGGTCGATCATCGTGTGTCTCCTTGCGCCGCACCGCTGCCGCGCACATGTGGTTGCGGCCCGGCTCTGCGGCCGGGTCCATGCCCGGTTTTCAGGCCGGGACGAGGGCCTGCAGCACGGCAGGGCTGGCCTGCACGGCCGCCTTGCGGTGGTAGAAGTCCAGCGCGCGCAGGCCGCCCAGCTCGCTGCCGCCGCCGGCGCGCCCGGGCCCGCCGTGCTGGGACTGCGGCATCACATTGCCGTGGCCCGTATGGGTCCTGCCCACCTCGGGCGTGACCACATGCACGCGGCCGTGGCTGGCGGCCAGGTCGGCGGCCGCGGCCGCCAGCGCTGCCGGGTCTTCGCCGTACAGCGAGGCCACCAGCGAACCCTGGCCGCGGCGGGCCAGCGCCAGCCCGTGCGCGAGGTCGCGGTAGGGCATGAGCGTGGCCACCGGCCCGAAAACTTCCATGTCGTGCACCAGGGCCGCCGCATCGGGGCTGCGCGTGCCCAGCAGCACGGGCCGGGCGCAGGCGGCCACGGCCGGATCCGCATCCACCAGGGCGCGACTGCGGCCGTCGTGCAGCACATCCGTGTGCGCCATCAGCCCGGCCAGGCCCTGCTGCACGCTGTCGTACTGCTCGCGGCTGACCAGAGAGCCCATGCGCACGCCCTCGCTGCGCGGATCGCCCACGGCGACCTCGGCCAGCTGTGCTCCAATCGCCTGGGCCACGGCGTCGTACAGCGCCCCGGGCACGAAGACGCGGCGTATGGCCGTGCACTTCTGGCCGGACTTGACCGTCATCTCGCGCGCCACTTCGCGCGCCAGCAGGCGCACGGCCTCGCTGCCGGGCCCGTGGCCGGGCAGCAGCAGCGCGCTGTTGATGCTGTCGGCCTCGATATTGCTGCGCACCGCGTGGCGCGCCACGGCTGCATGGCCGCGGATCGCGGCAGCGGTCTCGGCCGAGCCCGTGAAAGAGACCATGTCCCAGGGCTGCAACTGGTCCATGAGTCCGGCCGCGCTGCCGCAGATCACCGACAGCGCGCCGGGCGGCACAATGCCGGCCTCCACCACGTCGCGGACCATGCGCTGCGTGAGCCAGGCCGTGGCCGTGGCGGGCTTGACGATGACCGGCACGCCCGACAGCAGCGCGGGCGCGGCCTTTTCCCACAGCCCCCAGGCAGGGAAGTTGAAGGCGTTGATGAACAGCGCCACGCCGCGCGCCGGCACCTGGATGTGCCGGGACTGGAACACGCCGTCGCGGGCCAGCGCCACCGCCTCGCCGTCGGCCAGATGGCGGGCATCGCCCAGCGCCGCGCCCCATCTGGCGTACTGGCCCAGCGTGTAGATGGCGCCGTCCACGTCGACGGCCGTGTCGCTCTTCACGGTGCCCGAGTTGGCCGTGGAAATTGCGTAATAGGCATCGCGGCCCGCCTGCAGCACGCCGGCCGCATCGGCCAGCAGTTTGGCGCGCTGGGCATAGCTCAGTGCGCGCAGGGCCGCGCCGCCGGTCTCGCGGGCATAGTCAAAGGCGGCCGGCAGATCCAGCCCGGTGGCGTCCACGCGCACCAGTGCGCTGCCCCGCACGGGGTCGCGCAGCACGCTGCCCGGGCCGGTGCCGGCCTGCCAGCGGCCGCAGACATGGTTGGCAAGGAGTTCCGTCATGGCGATGAGGGGAATGGAGGGAATCTGAGGCCGCCGCTCAGGCGGCGCGGCGCGTGAACTGGATCTGCCCCTGGGGCAGCAGGTACAGCACGCGGGCCGCGCCTTCGCTCACCGTGGGGCTGTGGGCGCTGCCCGGGCCGTAGACACACCAGCCAGCGCCGTGGCCGTCGAACAGCGCGCCCTCATCCAGCGGCAGGATCAGGTCCACCTCGCCCAGCGGATGGCTATGGTGGGGGCCCGCAATGCCGCGGTCGGCCGCCCCGTCCATTTCCACCACATCCACCGAAAAGCCGCCCAGCGCCTCGCTGGCCTCGTGCACGCGCCCCCAGCGAATGCCGCCGTTTTCACGCGAACACAGCCAGCCTTGATCTACCCCCGTGGCGCAGGCCTGGCGCAATGCGGCGTAATGCGGGGTCTGTGCACCATAGTGCGTGTTCAGCCAGTCCTGCAGGTCCGCGTCCAGCGGCCGGCCCGCCATGCCGCGGGCCACTTCGGCCACCAGATCGTGGAAAACCTGCTGGGAAATACGGAGGGAGCACGCGTCCATCTCAGTCTCCTGGGACGCAGGGCGATAGCCTGCGGCGATTGATATCGGGCGCACAACATGCAATATTGTGCGTGCAATCGAAAGATAGATAGGTCACAATGCAGTGTCAAGCAATATATTGCATGACTGGTGTTAACCCCGACTGTTTATGATTCACGCCGTCTTGGGGAGCTTTATGGATCAGTTTGAGATTGCATCGGAGGCCGGCAGCGAGGGGGCGGCCACCCCGGCCGAAGCCGGCAAAAGCCTGGTGCTGCAGGCGCTGGGAGAGCGCGTGCGCGAGCTGCGCGCGCGCCGGGGGCTGACCCGCCGCAATCTGGCCGTCACGGCACAGGTTTCCGAGCGCCACCTGGCCAATCTGGAATACGGGACGGGCAATGTCTCCATCCTCGTGCTGCACCAGATCGCACAGGCCCTGCAGTGCTCCATGGCCGAACTGCTCGGCGATGTGACCACCTCCAGCGCCGAATGGCTGCTGCTGCGCGAGCTGCTGGAAAACCGCAGCGAGGAAGACCTCAAGCGCGTGCGCATGGCGGCCGGGGAAATCCTGGGCACGGCGCCCGGCGGCGATGCCCACCGCCATTCGCGCATCGCGCTGATCGGCCTGCGCGGCGCCGGCAAGTCCACGCTGGGCCGCATGCTGGCCGAGCAGCTGCAGGTGCCGTTCCTGGAACTCAACCAGGAGATCGAACGCGTGGCCGGCTGCAGCGTGCGCGAGATCTACGACCTCTACGGCGCCGGCGCCTACCGCCGCTACGAGCGCCGCGCGCTCGAGGAAGCCGTGCAGATCTACAGCGACGTGGTGATCGCCACGCCGGGCGGCATCGTTTCCGACCCCGCCACCTTCAACGAGCTGCTGACCCACTGCACCACGGTCTGGCTGCAGGCCGATCCCGAGGAGCACATGGGCCGCGTCATCGCCCAGGGCGACACGCGCCCCATGGCCGCCAACCCCGAAGCCATGGACGACCTGCGGCGCATCCTCGACGGCCGCGCCGCCTTCTATTCCAAGGCCGACCACCGGCTCGACACCAGCGGCAAGACGCTGCAGCAAAGCTTCGAGGAGCTGCGCCGGATCACGGCGGCATGACCATGAACACCCTCCAGCCCGGCATGGCCGACGATCCGCGCCCCGTTCCGCCCGAAGCGCCGCAGCCCAACGAATGCTGCGAAAGCGGCTGCGACCCCTGCGTGTACGACTGCTATGCCGAGGAAATGCGGCAGTACCGCCAGCAGCTCGCGCAGTGGCTGCAGCGCCATCCCGAAGCCGCCGCCTGACTGCACGCAGCGGCCCACCGGCAGCAGCCGGCGCCGGCAATCCGGGCACGGCCTCCCCGGCTCAAGCCATTCTGGCCTCCAGCCCATGCCTGGAAAGCGCCACGCGCTCCATTTTCTGGAGCAGCCTGAAGCCGGCTTCCTGCCGGCCGGGACGCCCGCCTTCCGCATTCCGCTTGTTCGCCGCCATGAAACCATGGCGGCAGCTTGCGCCTGCCTGCGTCCGGCGCCTCGCCTTCACACTCCGGCATGGCGACGTCCGCGTATAGGCATTTACCCTTGGAACCGATGAAACATGCAAAATAATGCCTAAATCCGCGTGCATTTTTTGGACAACTCTGCATAATTGTGCCTACACCCGATAGCAACTGCACTATTTTTCATCTTCAAGAGGCCCGCCATGCAGCAGCAATCCCTCGTCGACTACCGCACCGAACCCAGCCAGTACCGCCATTGGTCGTTTGAAGTGGACGGGCCGGTTGCACGCATGAAGCTGGACATCGCCGAGGACGGCGGCATACGCCCCGGCTACAAGCTCAAGCTCAACAGCTACGACCTGGGCGTGGACATCGAGCTGCACGATGCGCTCAACCGCATCCGCTTCGAGCATCCCGAGGTCAAAAGCGTCATCGTCACCAGCGGCAAGGAGCGCATCTTCTGCTCGGGCGCCAACATCTTCATGCTCGGCGTCTCCTCGCATGCCTGGAAGGTGAACTTCTGCAAGTTCACGAACGAGACCCGCAACGGCATCGAGGACAGCTCCAGGCACGACGGCCTCAAGTTCGTCGCCGCAGTCAACGGCGCCTGCGCGGGCGGCGGCTATGAGCTGGCCCTGGCCTGCGACGAGATCGTGCTGATCGACGACCGCTCCTCCTCCGTTTCCCTGCCCGAGGTGCCGCTGCTGGGCGTGCTGCCCGGCACGGGCGGGCTGACGCGCGTGACCGACAAGCGCCACGTGCGCCACGACCTGGCCGACATCTTCTGCACCAGCGTGGAAGGCGTGCGCGGCCAACGCGCCGTGGACTGGCGCCTGGTCGATGCGGTGGCCAAGCCCGCGCAATTTGCCGCGACCGTGGAGCAGCACGCGCAGAAGCTGGCCGCAACCAGCCAGCGCCCCGCCTCGGCCAAGGGCATTGCGCTGACCCGCATCGAGCGCGAACTCGGCGAAGCCAGCCTGGGCTATCGGCATGTGGCCGTGGAGATCGACCGCGCCAAGCGCAGCGCCACCGTCACGGTCAGGGCGCCGCAGGGCCCGCAGCCCGGGGACATCGACGCCATCGCGCAGGCCGGCGCCGCCTGGTGGCCGCTGGCCATGGGCCGCGAACTGGACGACGCCATCCTGCACCTGCGCACCAACGAGCCGGACATAGGCACCTGGATCCTCAGGACCGAGGGCGATGCGGCCGCCGTGCTGGCCGCCGACCAGGTCCTGCTGGCCCACCGGGACCACTGGCTGGTGCGCGAGACCATAGGCCTGCTGCGCCGCACGCTGGCGCGCCTGGACGTGTCCTCGCGCTCGCTGTTCGCGCTGATCGAGCCCGGCTCCTGCTTTGCCGGCCTGCTGGCCGAGCTGGCCTTCTGCGCCGACCGCGCCTACATGCTGGTGCTGCCCGACGAGCCCGGGCGCCAGCCCACCCTGGTGCTGGACGAATTCAATTTCGGCCTGCTGCCCCTGGTCAACGACCAGAGCCGCCTGCAGCGCCGCTTCTACGAAGAAGCCGCGCCGCTGGAAGCCGCGCGCGCCGCCGTGGGCCGGGCGCTGGACGGCGATGCGGCCCAGCAGCTGGGCCTGGTCACCGCGGCGCTCGACGATATCGACTGGGAGGACGAGATCCGCATCGCCATCGAGGAGCGCGCCGCCATGTCGCCCGATGCGCTCACGGGCCTCGAGGCCAACCTGCGCTTTGCCGGCAAGGAAAACATGGTCACGCGCATCTTCGGACGCCTGTCGGCCTGGCAGAACTGGATCTTCAACCGCCCCAATGCCGTGGGCGAAAAAGGCGCCTTGAAGCTTTACGGCACCGGACAAAAAGCCGGCTTTGATTTCAATCGCGTTTGACCCCCACCGCATCCAGGAGATATCCCATGAGCAGCATCGACTACAGCCAGAAGATTCCCAACAACGTGGACCTGAGCAGCGACCGCACCCTGCAGCGCGCGCTGGAGAGCTGGCAGCCCAACTTCATCAGGTGGTGGGACGACGTGGGCCCCGAGGGCTCCACCCACCACGACGTCTACCTGCGCACCGCGGTCAGCGTCGACCCCCAGGGCTGGGCCCAGTTCGGCTACGTGAAGATGCGCGACTACCGCTGGGGTATCTTCCTCAACCCCGCGGAGGAAAACCGCACCATCCACTTCGGCGACCACAGGGGCGAGAAGGCCTGGCAGGACGTGCCCGGCGAGCACCGCGCCAACCTGCGCCGCATCATCGTCACCCAGGGCGACACCGAGCCCGCGTCGGTGGAGCAGCAGCGCCACCTGGGCCTGACCGCGCCTTCGCTGTACGACCTGCGCAACCTGTTCCAGGTCAACGTGGAGGAAGGCCGCCACCTGTGGGCCATGGTCTACCTGCTGCACAAGCACTTCGGCCGCGACGGCCGCGAGGAGGCCGAGGCCCTGCTCGAGCGCCAGTCGGGCGACGAGAACAATCCGCGCATCCTGGGCGCCTTCAACGAGAAGACGCCCGACTGGCTGAGCTTCTTCATGTTCACCTACTTCACCGACCGCGACGGCAAGTTCCAGCTGGCCGCCCTGGCCGAAAGCGCCTTCGACCCCTTGGCGCGCACCACTAAGTTCATGCTGACCGAGGAGGCCCACCACATGTTCGTGGGCGAATCCGGCGTCTCGCGCGTGCTGGCCCGCACCTGCCAGGTCATGAACGAGCTCGGCACCGACGATGTGAGCCGGCTGCGCGCGGCCGGCGTGATCGACCTGCCCACCATCCAGCGCTACCTGAACTTCCACTACAGCGTGACCATCGACCTGTTCGGCGCCGACCAGTCCAGCAATGCCGCCACCTTCTACAGCTCGGGCCTCAAGGGCCGCTACGAGGAAGGCAAGCGCAGCGACGACCATGCGCTGCATGACCAGCAGTACAAGGTGCTGGAAGTGGTGGACGGCAGGCTGCAGGAAAAGGACGTGCCCATGCTCAACGCCCTGAACGAGGTGCTGCGCGACGACTACATCAAGGACAGCAATGCCGGCGTGGGCCGCTGGAACAAGGTGATGGAAAAGGCCGGCATCGATTTCCGCCTCACGGTGCCGCACAAGGCCTTCAACCGCCAGATCGGCGCGCTGGCCGGCGTGCGCATCAGCCCCGACGGCCGCCCCGTGAGCGAGCAGGAATGGGAGCTGCGCAAGAAGGAATGGCTGCCCACCGACGAGGACCGCACCTTCGTGGCCTCGCTCATGGGCCGGTGCCTGGAGCCTGGCAAGTTCGCGGGCTGGATTGCCCCGCCGGTCATGGGCATCAATCGCCAGCCTGTCGATTTCGAGTACGTCCGCTTCAATTAATCCCCTGGGCGGCTGCGCCGATTCCAAGGGTCGCGCACCAAGGCATGGCGATATTTGTTGGGAGAAGAACATGACCACCACCACGTTGATTGAAAACGGCATCCTCAACCAGCATCTGATCGATCCGGAAATCTGCATTCGCTGCAACACCTGCGAAGCCACCTGCCCGGTCGATGCCATCACGCATGACGACACCAACTACGTGGTCATGGCCGACAAATGCAATGGCTGCATGGACTGCATCTCCCCCTGCCCCACCGGCGCCATCGACAACTGGCGCAAGGTGCCGGCCCTGCAGGCCTACACGCTGGCGCAGCAGTACGGCTGGGAAAGCCTGCCCGAGGAGTTGCCGGCCGAGCGACTGGCCGCCGCGCAGCAGGAACCCGCGGACCTGACCCAGGCCCAGGCCGTGATTGCGGCGGCCGCCTTGGCGAGCAGCGCCAGCGCCAGCAGCGCAGCCGCCGAACCGGCCTTCAGGGCGGCCGCCTACGGGGCCACCGTGCCGCCCTGGTCCGCAGCCCATGCCTATTCCAATCTCTACGGCCCCAGGAACCCGGTCACGGCCACCGTGACCGGCAATCTCAACTGCACGGAGGCAGGCTTCGCCAGCGAGACCCACCACATCGTGCTGGACTTCGGCGCCATGCCGTTTCCCGTGCTCGAAGGCCAGTCGATTGCCGTGATCCCGCCGGGCCTGGATGCCCACGGCAGGCCCCATGTCGCGCGCCAGTATTCGGTGGCCAGCGCGCGCAACGGCGAACGCCCCGGCTACAACAACGTGGCGCTGACCGTCAAGCGCGTCACCCAGGACCACGAGGGCCGGCCCGTGCGTGGCGTGGCCAGCAACTATCTGTGCGACTTGCAGGTGGGGGACAAGGTGCAGGTCATCGGCCCGTTCGGCACTTCCTTCCTCATGCCCAACCATCCGCGCTCGCACATCGTCATGATCTGCACCGGCACCGGCAGCGCGCCCATGCGCGCCATGACCGAATGGCGCCGGCGCCTGCGCAGGAGCGGCAAGTTCGACGGCGGCAAGCTCATGCTGTTCTTCGGCGCGCGCACGCCCCAGGAGCTGCCCTACTTCGGCCCGCTGCAAAGCCTGCCCAAAGACTTCATGGACAACAACCTGGCCTTCTCGCGCGTGCCCGGCCAGCCGCGCCGCTACGTGCAGGACGCCATCCGCGAACGTGCCGTGGACCTGGCCCGGCTGCTGGGCGACGACAACACCTACATCTACGTCTGCGGCCTCAAGAGCATGGAGGAAGGCGTGCTGCTGGCCCTGCGCGATGTGGCGCAGCAGGCCGGCCTCGAATGGGAAGCCCTGGGCCAGCGCCTCAAGCGCGAGGGACGCCTGCACCTGGAAACCTATTGATTCAGCGGACCGGGGATGCCGCCCCGGCCCTTTCGCGCGCATGTCATGCATGTCATGCCATTGACAGCGCGGCCCTCCATGCCGACCTACAGTAGCCCTACATCCACCCACGAAAGACAGGCATGAATGCACGGGCGAACTTCATCCGCATGCAGGACAGCACGCGCGATGACTGGCGATTGATAGGCGGCGAATTCGCGCAGTTCGCGCAAGGGCTGCCAGACCGCGTCATGGCGCATCTGAAGCTGCTGGAAGGCGACTACGGCGGCTTTCCGGTGGACCGCTACACGCACTCTCTGCAGACCGCCACGCGCGCGCTGCGCGACGGGCGCGACGAGGAATACGTGGTCTGCGCACTGCTGCACGACATCGGCGACACGCTGGGCTCGTTCAACCATCCCGACATCGCGGCGGCCATTGTCCAGCCCTTTGTGAGCGAGGCCAACCACTGGATGGTCAAGCACCACGGCATCTTCCAGGGCCACTACTTCTTTCACCACATCGGGCTGGACCGCGACATGCGCGCGCAGTTCAGGGGCCACCCGCACTACGAGCGCACGGCCGAGTTCTGCGAACTCTACGACAACCCGGCCTTCGACCCCAGGGGCGAGACGCTGCCGATCTCGGAGTTCGAGCCCATGCTGCGCCGCCTCATGGCCCAGCCCCGCCAGAGCATCTACAAGGCGGCCGTGGCCGCCATGGACTGACCGGCTGGCCACCGGTGCAGGCGCGGCTCAGGACTCGGCCGTGAAGCCGATCTGCCTGACCAGCGGCCCCCAGCGCTCGAACTCGGCCTTCTGGTCGGCCGCCATCTCCTGCGGCGTGCTGCCGCGCGCCACCAGCCCCACCAGCGCCAGCGAATCGATGACCGACCTGTCCTTGAGCGCGGCCGTGATGGCGGCGTTGGCATGGGCCAGCACGGCCGACGGCACCCGGGCCGGGGCATAGAAGCCGAACCACTCCTCCGCGGTCACGTCGGGATAGCCAAGCTCGGCAAACGTGGGCACATCGGGCAGGTAGGGAGAGCGCTTCCTGCCCGACAGGGCCAGCACGCGCACGCGGCCCGCCTTCAGGTATTGCAGATAGTCGCCGCTGGGGTTCACGGCCGCGGCAACCTGGCCGCCCACGAGATCGGTGATGCTGGGCACGGTGCCGCGGTAGGGCACATGGTTGAGCGGCACGCCCGCGCGCAGGCCCAGCAGGGCACCCAGCAGATGCGGCATGGAGCCGGAGCCCGGCGTGCCGTAGCTGGCCTTTTCCGGGTTGGCCCTGGCCCAGGCGAGAAAGTCCCTGAGCGTCCTGACCTCGGCCGGCACCGCCGGCCCCACGGCCAGGCCGTGCAGCATGATGGCGCCCATGGACACCGGCGCCGCATCCTCGGCCTTGTAGCCGAGCCGCGGATAGATGTGCGGATAGACCGAGAAGGCCGACACGGGCGCCAGCGCCAGCACCGAGCCGTCGGCGGCCGAGTGCTTCAGCGTCTCCACCGCGATGCGGCCGCCGGCGCCCGGCCGGTTTTCCACATAGCCGGCATTCCTGCTGTAGGCCGTGCCGCCCAGCTTCTCGGCCACGCGGCGCGCCACGCTGTCGCCGGCGCTGCCGGCCGGAAAGCCGTACATGATCTTGACCTGCTCCAGCGCCTGCTGGGCCCGGGCCTCAAGGGGCGCGAACGCGCCCAGGGCTGCCGTGCCGCAGATGGTGCTACCCAGGGACTGGATGAAGTGGCGGCGTTGCACTGGCATGGATGTCTCCTGGTGGCGGGAAAGAACTTTCAGGCTGCATGCGTGCGCCTCGGGAGGGCGATGGCGGGCGCCCGGCTCGGCCTTCTCAGTGCTTCGCTCCCATGGCCGACAGCACCGCCGTCGTCATGGCCCGCACGCCGACCTTGATCGAGGGTTCGGGCACGGGCGCGAAGAACGGCGAGTGGTTGAAGGGCAGCGGCTTGCCGCCGGGCTGCTTCGACGCGGCCACGTCCTTGGGGTCACTCACGCCGACGACAAAGAACATCGAGGGGATGCCGTTCTCGCCCAACACGGAGAAGTCCTCGCTCGCGGTAATGGGAGGCACCTGCACCACATGGTCGGCGCCCAGTTGCGCCTGCAGCGCGGCCACCGTGCGCTGCACCAGCGCGGCATCGTTGACCACGGCGCCGACGCCGCCCTCGCCCACATGCAGCTCGGGCTCGGGCGCACCGGCGCTGGCGGCCGATGCCAGCGCCGTCCGGCGTACGCCGTCGATCAGCTTCCGGCGCACCGCGGGATCGTAGCTGCGGATGGTGCCGCTGAGCCTGGCTTCGGCGGGAATGATGTTGCCGACAGTGCCGGCCTGGAACGCACCGATGGTGACCACACCGAATTCGAACGGGTTCTTCTCGCGACTGACCACGGTCTGCACATCGGTCACGAAATGCGCGCCGATGGCAATCGGGTCGATCGTCGCATGCGGTGCCGAGCCATGGCCTCCGCGGCCCTTGAATGTGATTTCCAGGCCGTCGGCGGCCGAGGTCATCGGCCCCGCGCGATAGCCCACGTAGCCGTAGGCCATGGGATCGGTGTGCAGCGCGAAGGCGAAGTCCGGCTTGGGAAAGCGCTTGAAGAGGCCGTCGTCCACCATGGCCTTGGCTCCGCCCACCGACTCCTCCGCCGGCTGGCCGATGAACATCAGCGTGCCATGCCACTGGTCCTTGAGCGCGAGCAGCGCTTGCGCCGTGCCGACCCAGCTGGCCATGTGCACGTCATGGCCGCAGCTGTGGGCCACGAAGGTCTCGCTGCCGTTCCATTGCGCCCTGGCCCGGCTGGCATAGGGCAGGCCGGTCTTCTCCTCCATCGGCAGCGCATCGAGTTCGGTGCGCACCAGCACCGTCGGGCCGCTGCCATTGCGGTAGAGCGCCACCACGCCGGTGCGGCCCACGCCTTCGGTCACCTCGAAGCCCAGCGCCCGCATCTGCGCGGCCAGCGCGGCGGCGGTGCGCGTTTCCTGGAAGCCCAGCTCGGGGTGCGCATGGAGGTCCTGGTAGAGCGCTTCAAGCCGGGGGTATATCTCGTCCACCAGCGGGGCCAGGCGCCCGGATGCGGCCGTCTGCGCAGCAGCAGGTGGCACCAGGGTGCAGGCCGCCCAGGCGGCGCAGGCGACGAGCGTGAGCTTGGAAAGAGCAGGCATGCGGGTCTCCGTTCGTTCGGATTGGCAACTCAGCGCGGAGCCATGCGCAACGCGCCGTCCAGGCGGATCACCTCGCCGTTCAGGTGGCCGTTGGTCACGATGTGGCAGGCGAGCTCGGCAAACTCCTCGGGCCGGCCCAGGCGCGGCGGGAAGGGGATGCTCGCGGCCAGCGACTGCTGCACGGCCTCGGGCAGCTCCTGCATCAGTGGCGTGGCGAACAGGCCGGGCGCGATGGTGCATACGCGTATCGCATGCTGGGCCAGGTCGCGCGCCATGGGCAGCGTCATGCCGGCCAGGCCCGCCTTGGAGGCGCTGTAGGCCTGCTGGCCCACCTGGCCGTCGAAGGCCGCCACCGAGGCCGTGAACAGCATCACGCCGCGCTCCCCGTTGTCGAGGGCCTCCAGCCGGCTGCATGCCGCAGCGAACAGGCGGCTCACGTTGTACGTGCCGATGAGGTTGATGTTCACGACGCGCGCGAAGTCCTCGAGCGGCGCAGCGCTGCCGTCGCGCTGCACGATGCGCTTGGCGCTGCCTATGCCCGCCACGTTCATCAGAATGCGTGCCGGGCCGTGGGCGGCGGCGGCCTGCTCCAGCGCGGCGGCCACGCTGGCGGCATCGGTGATGTCGCAGGCGCAGGCCACGCCGCCGATGTCCGCGGCCACCCTGGCGGCCTGTTCGGCATTGCGGTCCAGCACCGCCACACGGGCGCCCAGGCGCGCCAGTGCGCGCGCCGTGGCCTCGCCCAGGCCCGATGCGCCGCCCGTGACCAGTGCGCTCTGTCCTTGAATCTGCATATCTGTCTCCTTGGAATATGGTTCAGGCCTGGGCTAGCAAAATGCCGGGCGCCGTGCCCTCGTGCAGCGCCGCCACCAGCGCCTCGCGGTGCCTGAGCACGGCACGCTGGTTGAGGGAGCCCTTGTCGGTGATTTCGCCCTTGTCCAGCGAGGGCGGCTCGGCCATCAGCAGCGCCCGCGCCACGCGGCTGGCGCTGCCCGTGGCATCGCGGGCGAGCTGGTTCAGCACGGCCTGGATGCGCTGGCGCACGCCGGCGCTGGCCAGCACCTCGGTCCAGGGCGCATCGGCCGGCAGGCGGCTGGCCTCGCGGCACGCGGCGGCTGCGGGAAACACCAGCGCTCCGATCTCCTTCTGGTTCAGGCCCGTGAGCACCACGTCCTGGATGTAGGGCGCGCCGGCCGCGACGATGCGTGCGCGCAGCGGCCCCACGCTCACGAAAGTGCCGGTGGCGAGCTTGAAGTCCTCGGCGATGCGGCCGTCGAAGGCCAGGCCGCGGTGGATGTCGCTGTCGTCGATCCACTTCACCGCATCGCCGGTGATCAGGTAGCCCTCCTCGTCGAAGGCGTCGCGCGTGGCGGCATCAGAGCGCCAGTAGCCGGGCGTCACATTGGGGCCGCGGTAGCGCACCTCGGTCTTGCCGTCCACATCGACGAGCTTGAGCGTCATGCCCGGCACGGGCACGCCGACATGGCCGGCGCGCACCTCGGCGCTGTTGACGAACAGCGCCGACGGCGCCGATTCCGTCATGCCCAGGCCCGTGGCCATGACGATGCGCTGGCCGATGGCAGATTCCTGCGTGGCATGCAGGCTGTCCCACACGGGCTGGGACAGACCGGCGCCCGAGTAGAAGAACATCTGCAGGCGCGACAGCAGCGTGCCGCGCAGCTGTGCATCGGTCTTCATGGCCTCGGCGATCATCTCGAAGCCCGCAGGCACGTTGAAGTAGACCGTGGGCGCGATCTCGCGCAGATTGCGCAGCGTCTCGCCGATCAGCGCCGCCGTGGGCTTGCCGTCGTCGATGTACAGCGTGCCGCCGTGCATGAGCACGAGGCCGAAGTTGTGGTTGCTGCCGAAGGTGTGGTTCCAGGGCAGCCAGTCCACCAGCACCGGGGGCTCCTGGGCCAGCACCGGCAGCGACAGCGTGATCTGCTGCAGGTTGGCGCACCACATGCGCTGCGTGTTGATCACGGGCTTGGGCAGCTTGGTGGAGCCGCTGGTGAACAGGAACTTGACGATGGTGCCCGGACCCGTGGCATGCATGGCCGCATCGACCGCGGCGGTGGCCGGCGTGGCGCGCAGGCTGGCGAACGGCGTGGTGGCGCGGCCCGCGATCGCGCCCTGCGCCAGCACCACCTCCACATCCGGCGCCACCGTGGCTTCGATGGCCCGTCCATAGCGCGCGCCGTCGGCGGCGAACACCAGGCCCGGCGTGAGCGTATCCAGCGCATGGCGCAGCTTGTCGAAATCCTGGCTCACCGTGGCATAGGCCGGCGACACCGGGCAGTACGGCACGCCCGCATAGATGCAGCCCAGCGCCAGCAGCGCATGCTCGAGCGAATTCTCGCTGAGCACCAGCACGGGCCGCTCGGCCGTCAGGCCGCGGTCGAGCAGGGCCTGGCCGATGCTGCGCGCGGCCTCCAGCGCCTGGCCGTAACTCACGTGCTGCCAGTCCCCGGTGCGGCCGTCGGCCAGCGCCTCGCGGCGGGCCAGAAAGCTGCGTTCGGGCGCCGCCTCTGCCCAGTGCAGCAGATAGTCCGTCACGCGGCGCGCATACGCGCCCAGGGGCAGGTCGGCCGACAGGTAGCGCACGCCCGGCGCCCCATCGCGCAGGCTGACGCGGGTGACGCCGAAAGGCATGGGGCGGTAGCGGGGCGCATCCGTGGTGGTGTCGCTCATGGGTTTTGTCTCCAATCTGCCGCAGTCGCTTGTGGGCAAGGCGCTGGCAGCTATGTTTTTGGTAGTTTCAGTTCTTGCGGACTTTGGCTGCGCGGCCTTCGAGGAAATCGGCCAGGCGCTGCTTGGCCTCGGGCGCGCTCTGGGCGATGGCGGCCATCATGGCTTCGGTGAACAGGCCCTGGTCGGCCGGCTGCTCGGCAATGCGCGGCAGCGCGTGCATCAGCGCGTAGTTGGTCAGCGGCGCGTTCTGCGCCACGCGAAGTGCCAGCTCCAGCGCCTTGTCGAAGGCCTGACCCTCGGGCACGAGGTACTGGGCCAGGCCCACGCGCTCGCCTTCCTGCGCGTCGTAGACGCGGCCGGTGAGCATCATGTCCGTCATGCGCGCCACGCCGATGAGCTTGGGAATGCGCACCGCGCCGCCGCCGCCCACGAAGATGCCGCGCGAGCCTTCGGGCAGCGCGTAGAAGGTGGAGGCATCGGCCACGCGGATATGGCAGGCGCTGGCCAGCTCCAGCCCGCCGCCCACCACGGCGCCGTGCAGCGCGGCGATCACGGGCACGGGGCCGTATTGCACGCGGTCCAGCGCCGCATGCCACATGCGCGAGTGGTGCAGGCCCTGGCCCGCGTCGCGCTCCCGCAGTTCGGACAGGTCCAGGCCGGCGCAGAAATGCGGGCCCTCGCCGTCGATGACGGCCGCGCGCACGCTGGCGGGCATCTGCTCGAAGAGATCGCGCAGCGCCAGGATCAGGCCGTCGCTCAGGGCGTTGCGCTTGGCGGTGCGCGCCAGGCGGATCACGGCGACTTCGGAGTGGTCGCCGCGCAGTTCGAAATGGATGTCTTGGTAGTTCATACAGGCTTTCTCGATGAGCGAATTTTGATTATTATTTATAACCAATTTCACCGGGACTTACCCGAACCAAGGAGCGCTGCATGGACCACGAGAACCTGATTGCCATCGACATCCACACCCATGCCGAAGTCAGTTGCTGGAACCCGTTCGACAACTATGGCGAGGAATACGACCGCGCGGCCGACAAGTACTTCAAGAACGGCCGCCGCCCCACCATCGCCGAGACCGTGGCCTATTACCGCGAGCAGAAGATCGGCCTGGTCATGTTCACCGTGGACAGCGAGTCCCAGCTGGGCCGCCGCCGCATTCCCAACGAGGAGATCGCCGAGGCCGCGCGCGCCAACAGCGACATGATGGTGGCCTTCGCCAGCATCGACCCGCACAAGGGAAAGATGGGCGCGCGCGAGGCGCGCCGCCTGATCGAGCAGGAAGGCATCAAGGGCTTCAAGTTCCACCCCACGGTGCAGGGCTACCACCCCTACGACCGCATGGC
Source organism: Comamonas sp. w2-DMI (assembly GCF_040187735.1). NCBI lineage: Bacteria > Pseudomonadati > Pseudomonadota > Betaproteobacteria > Burkholderiales > Comamonadaceae > Comamonas > Comamonas sp. w2-DMI. Next base: position 194,465 of record NZ_JBANEL010000005.1, read on the forward strand.
CTGGCCCATCTACGAAGTGATTGCCGAGCACAAGCTGCCGGCCATCTTCCACACCGGGCACAGCGGCATCGGCAGCGGCATGCGCTGCGGCGGCGGCCTGCGGCTGGAATACAGCAACCCCATGCACCTGGACGACGTGGCCATCGACTTTCCCGACATGCAGATCGTCATGGCCCATCCGAGCTTTCCGTGGCAGGACGAGGCCCTGAGCGTGGCCACGCACAAGCCCAATGTCTGGATCGACCTGTCGGGCTGGAGCCCCAAGTATTTCCCCAAGCAGCTGGTGCAGTATGCCAACACCCTGCTGAAGGACCGCGTGCTGTTCGGCAGCGACTACCCGCTGATCACGCCCGAACGCTGGATGAAGGACTTCCAGGAGGCCGGCTTCAAGCCCGAGGTCATGCCCGGCATCCTCAAGGGCAACGCGGTGCGGCTACTGGGCTTCGGGACCCGGCCTCAGTAGATCTTCTGCAGCAGCCGGATCAGTGTCTTGCGCTCGGCATCCGTCAGGCGCGAGGTGGCCTCCACCTCCAGCTGCGCGACCGTCTGTTCGGCCTCCTGCATCAGCTCGGTGCCGGCGGCCGTCAGGTGTATGCCCATGGCCCGGCCGTCGCTGGGATGGGGCAGGCGCTTGATCAGGCCCCGGCGCTCCAGCGCGGCGATCAGGCCCACGAGGTTGGGCGGCAGCACGCCCAGCGTGGCGCACAGCTGGCGCGAGGTGATGCCGGGGTTGTGCCCCACCAGGGACAGCATGGAGAACTCCACCACCTTCAGGTCGTAGGCGCTCATGCGCTGCATGAAGACTTCGATGATGGACAGCGCCGCCCGGCGGGCGTTGTAGCCGACCAGGGTGCGCAGGAAAGACGAATCCACCGGTTCGGCCGCGCCATCCTGTGCGGCGGCAGCGCGGGCCGTGGTTCTGGGGCCGGACTTGGGGGAGTTGGCAGAGCGGGGCATGCAGCGATTGTGCCCCCGCCAGAGCCTGCCGCCGCGCTGCCGTGGCTATGCGGCGTGCTCGGATTCCTGGGCTTGCAGTCCATAGGCGTCGCGTGCCAGAGCCATCGCCAGCAGCCAGGCCGGATCGATCAGCTGCGTGCCGAGCGCCTGGGGTGCCTGCGGCAGCGCCAGCGGGATCTCGGTGCAGCCCATGATCACGGGCACGTTGCCGTGGCGCTGCAGCAGCGGAACCAATGCGGCGCCGAAGCATTGCGTGGCCAGCGCCATGTCCCCCTGCTTGACGCCTTCGTAGATGCCCCGCATGAGCTGCGCACGGCCTGCCGCATCGGGCAGCAGGGGTGCGATGCCATGGCGGGCCAGCGCGGCGTCGTAGAGCCCGCTGTCGTAGGTTCCCTGCGTGGCCAGCACGATGGCCTGGCGCGCGCCGGCGGCCTGCAGATGGGCCGCGGTCTGCCGAGCGATGTGCAGCACATGCAGCTGCGGAAACAGCGCCTGCAGCTGCCCATGCCAGGCATGCGCGGTGTTGCAGGCCAGCGCCACGCTGCGCACGCCCAGGGCGGCAAGGCGGCCCATGCCCTGCAACAGGTGCGGTGCCGGCCCCAGGGGCGACTGCGGGTCGCCGCGCAGCGCCTGCGTGCGGTCGGGCATGGGCAGCTGCACCAGCCAGTGCTCGGGATAGGCCTGGTCGTGCACGGGCCGCCCCTGCTCATGCAGCTGCCGGGTGCAGGCCTGCACGAACAGCCGCACGAAATCGGCGCCCGCCGCAGGCCCCATGCCGCCAAGAATGCCCACGGCGTGCGGGGGCTGCCGTTTCACTTCCGTCATTTCGCTATCTCTGTCATTCCAAGCACCGCGCATGAAACCGGCGCGCCCCAAGCGAGGGACACCGAGGAAGGGCCTAAGCCGGCCGCGCCGCCCCGCACCGAGGGTGTCGTCCCCCTTCAGGGGGAAGGCGCGAAGCGCCACAGGGGGTATTTCAAAAAGCCGGCTTGTCGCTGAGCTCCTGCAGGTTGCGCTGCAGCTGCTCGCTCATGGCCAGGCCCAGCGCCGCGCCCTTGGGCGGGATCGGCTGCATGAACCACTTGTCGTAGAGCCTGGCGAAAGCGCCCGACTTCATCATGTCGCCGATCACGCCGTCGACCAGCTGCTTGAACTGCGGATCGTCCTTGCGCAGCATGCAGGCATAGGGCTCCACCTGCAGCGGCTGGGCCACGACCTGGAAGTCCTGCGGATTCTTGGCGTTGGCGATCAGGCCGTAGAGCAGGATGTCGTCCATGCCGAAAGCCGCGGCGCGGTCGTTCTCGACGAGCAGGAAACCGTCGGCATGGTCCTTGGCCATGACGATGTTCAGGCCCCAGTTCTGCTCGGCATTGGCCTTGCGCAGCACCTGCAGATTGGTCGTGCCCGTGGTGATGGCCACGGTCTTGCCCTTGAGGTCGGCATAGTCCCGGATGCCCGAGCTCTTCTTCACCAGCAGCCGCGTGCCGGTGTAGAAATGGTTGATGGCAAAGCCCACTTCCTTGGCGCGCACCGTGTTGTTGGTCGTCGATCCGCACTCCAGGTCGATGGTGCCGTTGGCCAGCAGCGGTATGCGGTTCTGCGAGGTCACGGCCTGCCACATGACCTTGAGGTCGGGCTTGTTCAGCGCTTTCTTCACGGCCTCAGCAACGGCCTGCGAGATCTCCACCGTCATGCCGATGGGCTTGCCGTTTTCCAGGTAGCTGAAGGGTACGGAGGACTCGCGGTAGGCCAGCGTGATGCGTCCGCTGTCGCGCACCTTGGCCAGGGTATCGGCCTGGGCGACTGCCAGGCTGCCCAGGCCCATGGCCGCGCACAGCAGCCGGATGTGAAGTTTCATGCCTTGTCTCCTCATCGTTGGTGGATATGGGGGCTAGTGTAGGAATAGCCGGCGCGAAGCGGTGATGACAATATCGGGCTGGTCCATGCCTTGTATTTATGGATGGCGAGCCATTCAACGGGGAAGGATCTGGGCCGGATTTCCCTCGCGATGTATTCCATCCGCCGTTCCATGCAGGCAGAAAATCCATAACCTGAGCGCATACCCCATGCAGCAAAAACCATGGCTGGCCGGGCCGGCGCGGGCCTACAGTGCGACAGCTATGGAACAACGATCAATGCATGTCTGTGTCGTGGGCGCCGGCATCGCCGGCCTGGCCACGGCCTATGTGCTGCAGCGCGCCGGCCACCGCATCACGCTGATTGAGCGCGCGCCGGATGCGGCAGCCGGCGCCAGCGGCGGCAACGGCGCACAGCTGAGCTACTCCTATGTGCAGCCGCTGGCCGATCCCGGCATCTGGAAGATGCTGCCCAAGCTGCTGCTGACAAAGGATTCGCCGCTGGCCTTCAGGCTGCGCGCCGATCCCCGGCAATGGGCCTGGGGGCTGCGCTTTCTGGCAGCGTGCAATGCGCAGGCCTCCGCGGCCGGCACGCGCGCGCTGCTGGCGCTGGCCGCAGAAAGCCGCCAGGCCTTCGAAGAGGTGCAGGCGCAGGAAGCACTGGCCTGCGACCTGCACACGCCGGGCAAGCTGGTGCTTTATCCCACGCAACAGGGACTGGATGCCGCTGCCCGCCAAGTGGCGCTGCAGGCACAGCTGGGCGGCGCGCGGCAGCGCATCGTCGATGCGGCCGAAGTGGCGCGCATAGAGCCGGCCCTGGGCGGATATGCGCCGCGCATCGCCGGCGCGGTCTACACGCCCAGCGAGAGCACGGCCGACTGCCGCCAGCTCTGCGAGCAGCTCGCGGCGCGGCTGGCCGCGCGCGGTGCCGACCTGCGCTTCGGTACCGCATTGCGGGGCTTCGAGCGACAGGGCGATGCCATCACCGGCCTGCGAACGGCAGCGGGGCCGCTGCACGCCGACCATTACGTTCTGGCCAGCGGCTGGGAAAGCGCGCTCCATGCGCGCGAGCTCGGCCTGCGCATTCCCGTCTACCCGCTCAAGGGCTACAGCATCACGGCCGACATTCCGGCCCACTTGCCGCATGCGGCGCCGCACGTGAGCGTGACCGACACGGCGCGCAAGGTGGTCTTTGCGCGCCTGGGCGAGCGCCTGCGCGTGGCGGGCATGGTGGAAATCGTGGGACCCGACACGCGCATCGATGCGCGCCGCATCGACAGCCTGCGCCGCTCCACCCGCGAGGTGTTCGCCCAACTGCCGCTGGACGGCGCGCTCCGTCCCTGGAGCGGCATGCGCCCCGCCACGCCCACGGGCCTGCCCATCACGGGCCGCCAGCGCGGCGGCCCGCGCAACCTGTGGCTGCAGACCGGCCACGGCGCGCTCGGCCTGACGCTGGCCTTCGGCTCGGCGCAGCGGCTCGCGGCGCAAATGCGGCACGCCTGACAGCGCCTCCAACAGGAAAGAGGCGTAAACAGCCTCTTTGCCAGGCTTCTCGTCACTCGCAGCGCTCAAACGGACACGGCCCAGCCCAGAGACACCGAGCAAGGGCCGCCCCGCAGCGAGGGTGTCGTCCCCCTTCCAGGGGGAAGGCGCGCAGCGCCTCAGGGGGATACCAACAACTCTTTCAACGCCTTGCGCATCTCCTGCGTCATGGCGCGCGCCAGCACCGAGTTCGGGCGCTGGCCCAGGCGCAGCGCATTCACGCCCACCGCGATCTGCGGCAGCAGCGGCACGACATGGACCTTGCGCCTATCGGCGGCCAGGGCCGTGCAGCCGTCCACGATGGCCGCACCCAGCCCGTATTCGGCCATGGACAGCGCGGCGTGATAGGTCTGCACCGTCACCACGGGCGACAGGCCCACGCCGTGCTCGCGGCAGGCCTGGCCTATGCGCATGCCCAGGGGGTCGCGCGCATCGAGCGCGACCAGCGGCAGCGCGGCCAGGTCCTGCAGCGCCATGCCGGCCTGGCGCACGCGCGAAGGCGGCAGCAGCCCCTTGGGCAGCACGCAGAACATGTCCACCTCGGCCAGCAGCTCATGCTCCAGCACGGGCTGGCCCACGGAGCTGATGACAAAGCCCACATCGGCCTCCTGCAACAGCAGGCCGGAGACCACCTGGGGCGTGTGCAAGGCCTGCACATGCACCTGGACCTGCGGATGGCGGCGCCGAAAGCCGGCCACGGCGCGCGGCAGCACTTCGCGGCTGAGCGCGAACACGGTGAGCACCGTGATGCGGTCGGCCGCCTGGCCGTGGCGCAGATTGGCCGCCAGGCGCTGCACCTCGTCGAGCTGCTCGAACAGCTTCTCGATATGCGGGAACAGCGCCTGGGCCTCGTTGGTCGGCGTCAGCCGTCCGCGCGTGCGCTGGAACAGCGCAAAGCCCAGCTGCAGCTCCGCATGCTGCAACGTGCGGCTGACGGCCGGCTGCGTGATGTTGATGAGCCGCGCGGCCGCGCTGACGCTGCCGGTCTGCATGACCGCGTTGAAGACCTCGATATGCCGCAAGCGCATGCATTTTTCCTTGTCAGTCCGTCCATGGCGCTGCGCATGAACAGGCATGCCACAAGCCGGAAACACCGAGCAAGGGCCGCCCCGCAGCGAGGGTCTCGTCCCCCTCCCGCGAAGCGAGAGAGGGGGAAGCGGCGCAGCCGCTCAGGGTGTGCCTTTCATCAGCCTCTCGCTCTTCCAGTACACGTCGTCGCCGCCATCCATGCGGTTGAGCACGCGCGCCAGCACGAACAGCAGGTCCGACAGGCGGTTCAGGTACTGGCGCGGCGCGCTGCGCATGGCCTCGCCCTGCTGCAGGGCCACCACGCTGCGCTCGGCGCGGCGCGCCACGGTACGACAGACATGGGCCTGGGCCGCGGCGCGCGTGCCCGCAGGCAGGATGAATTCCAGCAGCCGCGGCAGGCCGGCGTTGTAGCGTGCCAGGGCCTGGTCCAGCTGCAGCAGCGCATCGTCCTTGAGCAGCTCGTAGCCGGGCATGGACAGCTCGCCGCCCAGGTTGAAGAGCTGATGCTGCACATCGACCAGCAGCTCGCGCACATCCTGGGGCAGCGGCTCGCACAGCAGCAGGCCGATGTGGGAGTTGAGTTCGTCCACATCGCCCATGGCATGCGGGCGGCCGCTGTTCTTGGAGACGCGGGTGTTGTCGCCCAGGCCGGTCGTTCCGTCGTCGCCGGTGCGGGTCGCGATTTGCGTGAGGCGGTTGCCCATGGTGTATTCCTTGCGTATTGCTCTGCACCCGATTGTGATCGGACACGAACGCCTTGCGCAGGCAGCGGTTACAACTCGCAGGCAAATGTAGTCCAGGGCAACAGCCGGCAAAAAAGCTGGCCCGCACAGGGCGCCTGCGCTGCAATACGGGCCTGTGTTTGACTAGCGAAGGAATGAACCGGCATGAAAAATGACACCCCCCGCTCCCCACTGCCGTGTGGTCGCTGCCCCTCCGGGAGGGGTGCTTTTCATCTTGGGACGGCCCGGCGATGAAAAAGACCATGCTCAACTGCAATATCTCGTCGTTCGAGGTGCTTAGCGTGGTGCTGTTCTCTGCCCTCACCTTTGGATCGACCGGAGCCGTGCTGGCCCAGAATGCCGCCCATCAGAGCCATGAGCGCGCACAGCTGGTGGCGTCCGGCGCCGCCACGGGCGTGCAGCATGCGCCGGCGCCAGGCGCCGCCGGCAACAGCGCCTTGACCGCCTTCCAGCGCGCCGATGCCAACCGCGACGGCCAGCTCAGCGCCGAAGAGGCGCGGCAGCTGCCGGCGGTCTCGCAACGCTTCGAAGAGATGGATGCCGACGGGAACGGCCAGCTTTCGCTGGCCGAGTTCAACAAGGGCGTACAGAAGGCGCCCTGAGGCGCCATGCGCCGTGCAGGGAGCATGCGGCCGGCCCGCACCCCTTGGCGCAAAGCCAGGTTCCACGGGCCCTTGCGTAGCGCCTGAAACCGCCTCAGGCAGCCAGGGCCGCTTCGCCGGCCGGCAGGGGGAATTCCGGCCCCGTATAGACGGAACGTATATCCACCTCCCCGCGCAGCAGGCGCTGCGCCCATTCATCGACCGCCACACGGGCTTGCGCATCGATGCGCGGGCCCAGGTCCAGGCGGACCAGGGACGGCTCCTCCAGACCGAAGCTGCGATATCCCCCCAGCGGCAGATTGCCCCGCGCATGGTCGCCGATGGCACGCAAGACGGCCTCGCCGGAATCGCAGATGGCCGAGGCAATGAAGACCCCGGGATCGCGCTGCCCCCAGGGCAGCACATTGCCGATCTGCGCCACGCCATGGCGCCGGCAGGCCTCCGTCACGCCGGGACGGCCGCCGTCGATCATCGCGAACAACACATCCACGCCGGTCTGCCGGGCCATGTCCTCCACGCAGGCCCGGGCCCATTGCGGGCGGTGCTGGTGGCCGCAGAACTGGGTCACGAAATCCCCGCCAAAGCCGGCCGCCGACAAACCATGGGCGAAGGCCGCGCGCCCGCGCAGGCCCGGGGGCACCTTCTCGCCCGAAAAATGCCCGGCCACGCCGCTGCGGCTGACGCTGGCGGCCAGCACGCCGGCCAGAAAGGCCGATTGCTCCTGCAGCACCTCGTAGCGCGCGACATTGGCCGCCACCAGGCTGCCCTGCGTGATCGCAAAGGCCTGCTGCGGATGCCGTGCAGCGAGAATGTCCACGGGTCCGTCGCCCTGGCCGCCGTGCGCCACGACCAGGTCGTAGGCGCCCGTGCAAAGGGGCAGCATTTCATCGGCGCGGTCCGGTGCCGCCTGCGCGGCCACCCAGTGCACATCCACGAGATGGCCGGCGGCCTGCGCGCGGCGGGCGCCCAGCAGGCCGGATTCGTTGAAGCTGCCCTGTCCTTCGGGGCCGAACAGCACGACGGCATAGCGTGCCTGCCGGGGCGAAATGCGGTGGTTGCTCATTGCTTGACTCGAGTATTTCTCAACGGTTGTCTGGTTCATTTCCGCAAGCGTTTCCACACGCTTACAGGGTCGCGCCGGTACGCCTGGCCACGGCGGCCCAGGTGCTGGCCTGTGCGGCGACCAGGCGCGTGAAGCCCGCGGCATCCATGTCCTGCGTCACAAAGCCCTGGGCCTCCAGGGCCTGGGCGACCTCGGGCCGGCGGCAGATCTGGCGCACGGCCTCGGTAAGCCTTTGCGCATGCTCGCGGGCAATGCCCGCCGGTGCCGAGATGCCCACATAGTTCTCGGAAACCAGCTGCCCGAACCCGAGTTCGGCCACGCTGGGCGTCTGCGGGGACTGGGGCACGCGGCGCGCCGACGTCACGGCCAGCAGCTTGACCCGCCCCTGCTTTTGCAGCGCGATGTTCTGGGGCAGCGCATCGATGGCGATCTTGATCTGGCCGCCCAGCAGATCGGCCCGCATCGGGCCCGCGCCGCGATACGGCACATGCTCCATGCGCAGGCCCAGTTCCTGCGCGAACTGCTCGCCCACCAGATGCCCCACCGATGCGGCTCCACCGCTGCCGAAGGGCACGGGACTGTCGCTGGCGCGTATCCAGGCGGCCAGTTCGCGGATGTTGCCGGCCGGCACCGAAGGGTGCAGCGCGAATACCGTGGGCACCGCGCCGACATAGGCCAGATGCTCGAAGCTGGCCAGCGGATCGTAGCTGCGCTTTTCGAGCAGCGACGGCGCGATCGACAGCGCGGCGGAATTCGAGACCAGCAGCGTGTAGCCGTCATTGGGACTTTGCGCCACCAGCTGCGCACCGATGGACGAGCCCGCACCGGGCTTGTTGTCGATGACCACGGACTGGCCCAGCTGCTCGCTGAGCAGCGGCGCGATCAGGCGCGCCACGATGTCGCTGGAGCCGCCCGGAGGAAAGGTCACCACCAGCCTTATGGGCCTGGCCGGCCAGGCCGCCGGTGCCGCGGCCCGCGCGCACGGGCCGGTGGCTCCCAGCAGCGGCATGGCGGCCACGCCGCCCCCCATGCGTAGCAGCGCCCTGCGGCTGATGTCGGCCATTCCCGGTTCCCTTTCTTCTTTCTGCATGAGCCGGCGCGGCGGCATGCTCCCTGCATGCCGGCGGCCGCTTCAGCGCAATGTAAAAGCAAGGCAGGCAAAAACTAAACGGTTATTTTTCATTTGCTATCTGCGAAGAAATCTATGGCTGGCGCGGCTTTGCGCCCGATCGGGTGGGCCTTGCGTGCGCGGCGCAGGCGAGCGCGCGCATCGCCGATGGGCACTGCCCGCAGGGCCGCTGCCGCAGGTGCCGGTGGTATTCTTTGGAGTTCCCTGGAGAGACCCGATGAACGCCCCTGTTGCCACCTCCCTGCTGCATCCCGAATTCGTGCAGCGTCCCGTTCCCGAAGCCTTTGTGCAAGCGCTGGCGGCGCGCTTTGGCAGCCAGTGCTCCACGGCCCTGGCCGTGCGCGAGCAGCATGGCCGCGACGAGGGCGCGATCGCCGCGCCGCCGCCAGCTGCCGTGGTGTTTGCCGAAAGCACGCAGGACGTGCAGGATGCCGTGCGGCTGTGCGCCCGGCATGGCGTGCCGGTGATCCCGTATGGCGCGGGCTCCTCGCTCGAAGGCCATCTGCTGGCCGTGGAAGGCGGCATCAGCATCGACGTGAGCCGCATGAACCGCATCCTCTCGGTGAACACCGAGGACCTCACGGTGACCGTGCAGCCCGGCATCACGCGCAAGCAGCTCAACGACGCGGTCAAGGACACGGGCTTCTTCTTCCCCATCGATCCGGGCGCCGATGCCTCGATAGGCGGCATGGCCTCCACGCGCGCCAGCGGCACCAATGCCGTGCGCTACGGCACCATGCGCGAAAACGTGCTGTCGCTGGAAGTGGTGACGGCCAGCGGCGAGGTGATCCGCACCGGCAACCGCGCCAAGAAAAGCGCGGCCGGCTACGATCTCACGCGCCTGATGGTGGGCAGCGAGGGCACGCTGGGCATCTTCACGGAGATCACGGTGCGCCTGTATCCGCTGCCCGAGGCCGTGTCGGCCGCGGTCTGCTCGTTCCCGAGCATCGAGGCCGCCGTGCGCACGGTGATCCAGACCATCCAGGTCGGCGTGCCGATCGCGCGCGTGGAGCTGATCGACGTGAACTCGGTGCGCATGGTCAATGCCTACAGCAAGCTCGAGCTGCGCGAGGAGCCCATGCTGCTCATGGAGTTCCACGGCTCGCCCACGGGCGTGAAGGAACAGGCCGAGATGGTGCAGGAGATCGCGGGCGAATTCGGCGGCAATGCCTTCGAATGGGCCGAACGCCCCGAGGACCGCACGCGCCTGTTCACGGCCCGCCACAACGCCTATTTCGCGGCCGTCGCCAGCCGCCCCGGCTGCCGCTGCATCACCACCGATGCCTGCGTGCCCATCAGCCGCCTGGCCGATGCGCTGCTGGACTGCGTGACCGAGGCCGATGCCAGCGGCATCCCCTACTTCCTCGTCGGCCACGTGGGCGACGGCAACTTCCACTTCGGCTACCTGATCGACCCCGACAGCGAGGACGAGCGCACGCGCGCCGAGCAGCTCAACAGCCAGCTCGTGCAGCGCGCCATCGCGCTGGGGGGCACCTGCACGGGCGAGCATGGCGTGGGCATCCACAAGCAGGGTTTTCTGCGCGAGGAGGCCGGCGACGGCGCCGTGCAGATGATGCGCGCCATCAAGCAGGCGCTGGACCCGCGCAACATCCTCAATCCCGGCAAGATCTTCGCGCTATGAGCCGGCCTGCGCCACGCCAAGCCAGTTAGTTCATTCGTGGCAGGTTCGCGGCCTTGATGGCCGCGCCCATGACTTCACGCCCTTCAAGCAGCTTTTTGCGATATTCCTCCCCGCTGATGGAAATCGGATCGACGCCCGCGCTCTCGAAGATTCTGGCGAGTTCGGTGCTTTGCGCAGCAGTTGTCGCAATGTGCTCCATCCTGTCGCGGATAGGCTTGGGCGTACCCTTGGGATAAGCCAGACCGATCCAGGAATCGATTTCGACGTCATAGCCTTGCTCTTTGAGCGTAGGCACTTCGGGAAATTCATTCCAGCGCATGGGGCTTGCACTTGCGAGGAAGCGCATCTTGCCGGCCTTCACATAAGGCACGATGTCCGATGGGTTCTGCACGATCACGTCTACCTGTCCGCCGATCAGCGCGGCAAGCGTTTCAGAGCCCGACTTGTAGGTGACTTCCTCGAATTTACCGCCCGTCTTGCGACCCAGCTCATACATGGCAAGATTGTTCGGCGCGGATGGGGCACCAAAGAATATGCCCTTGCTTCCCTTGGCAGCTTTCACCAGGTCGGCAATGCTCTTGTACGGGGAATCGGAACGTACCGCGATCCCATACCGGTACCGCGCAATCCCGGCAATGAAATCGAAATCATCGGCCTTGTAGTCCACCTTCAAGAGATGCGGCGTGATCGCTACGGTGGAGTATGTCACGATGCCCATGGTGTATCCATCAGGCTTTTGCTTGGCGAGGTAGCTGACGCCTAGCGTACCCAATGCTCCTGGGCGGTTGTTGGGGATGATAGGTTTTTTGAGAAGGCGCTCCATCGCATTGCCGATAGCGCGTGCCGCCACATCGGTATTGCCGCCCGCCCCGTAGTTGATGACCATGGCGACTTCGCGCTCGGGGAAAGAATCCATGCCTTGCGCCAGCGCATCGCCAGACATGCCCAGAAGCAGCGCGCCCGAGCAGGCAGCCAGGAAAGCGCGTTTGCTGATATTGCGGTTTGCGGTCATTGGTTTCGTCTCACTGAATCTTTGTGGATGGACAGTTGGGTCTTGCGTCGACCGTCAGCTGGCGCTGAGCATCAGCTCATGAAGAAGCCACCGTTCACGTCAAGAACGGCGCCATTGGTGAAGCCGGCTGCTTCGCTGGCGAGGTAGCAAATGGCCGCAGCCACCTCATGCGGCTCACCAATTCGCTTCACCGGGATCTGCGCGGCATATTGTCGATTGACCTCCTCGCCCGCCTGCATCGCCATCTGCGTAAGAATGCGCCCAGGCGCAACGCAATTGGTGGTGATACCGAACTGCCCCATCTCCGATGCAATGGAACGGCTTAGGCCGAGCACGGCTGACTTGGTCAGCATGTAGGCAGGGCCTGCCACCACCGATTTGCTGCGGCCTGCGAGCGAGGAAACGTTTACGATGCGGCCCCAGCCCCGCGCCTTCATCCCAGGCAGGACGAGCTGGCACAGACGCACGATGGCCAGCACATTTACATCGATCATGCGCTGCACTTCCGGCATGTCGATCTCCAAAATGCCATTGGACTGGCCCGACGCATTCTTGAGGCTGATACCTGCGTTGTTCACGAGTATGTCCACGCCACCAAACTCTCGTGTGATCTGCGCGATAACCTCACGGCACTGAGCTTCGTCTGCCACATCGAGCTCGACCGCCGACGCATTGGCACGTAGTGCGGTGGGAATCTGCGACAGATCGGGTAACTTCAAGTCCGACAGCACGACTTTGCGGCCGTTCTTGAGCAATTCAATCGCGCTCGCAATACCTATACCCTGGGCAGCACCCGTGACGAGCGCGATGCGCGCAGGAGTTGTTGGCGTGTTGGCTGCTGTGTCCATCAGTTCGCCTCCGGCGTGTAGAAGGTGATTGGCGGAAAAGCATTTTCGGTACACATCACTTCGATGAGCGCCGCACTTTCGGCGGTCATGGCGTTTTTGAGTGCCGGTGCAATTTCATCGGGCAGGGTCACGCGCTGCCCATGGATGCCACATGCTCGGGCAATGGCGGCATGATCCACACTCGCAAAATGCACGGCTGATGTGTGCGCGCCGAACTTCACATTCTCAGCGTGCTTCTGGTAGCCAAGAATGCCATTGTTGATGAGCAGCACAATAACTTTGATACCCATGCGCCTGCAGGTTTCCATCTCGGACCACACATGCCCGAAGCCCCCGTCGCCTACCAAGCAAAAAACATGGCCCGCTTCCTGTACGGCTCGCACGCCCATGGCCATCGGCATACCCCAACCCAGCCCAGCTAGGCCTCGCGGCGTAATGAAGCGCTGACCTGCTTTGCGCGCTGTGAGGTAGTTGGTGACCCAAAGCGTGGAATAGCTCGCATCGGCCACCACGGTGTCTTGCGGAGCGAGCAGCGCATTGAGTTCTTGCATGATGCGCTCGGGACGGATAGGTGTTTCGGCGCTGAGGCGCACAGAGGCCGATTCTTCAAGGTGCTTTTTTTTTGCCCGAAACAATGCGGCCGACTATGGCGGCGCGTTGTGCGCTGCGTGCTGAAATTTGCTTGTGCATCGCGATCTTCAGCATTACTTCAAGACCACGTTTGGCATCGCCCACTAAACGCAACGCATCGTAGTTACGGCCCACCTCCTGCCCGTCAATGTCAAGATGGATGTACTGCGCGTTTCTGGGATAGAGCGTCCAGCTGTCCGTGCCGTTCTGGTTGGTGCGGTTGCCGATGAGGAACACCACGTCTGCCTCTGTCACAAAGTCCTTGAGATGGCGGCCAGAGCCATTCGGCCCCATGCAGTTGGCTATGACACCAAGCGAGAGTTCTGATGTTTCATCCACTGCTCCCTTGCCCATGTTGGTCGTGCCGACAGGAATCGACAGCGCATTAGCAAACAAAGACAGCGCTTCAGCGGCACCGGAAATGTGCACACCTCCACCGGCAATGATCACCGGGGCCTTGGCACTCACGAGCAGGTCGACCGCCTGCTCCAGAGCTTGTACATCCGGGGTGGGGCGATCGAGTGGAAAGAAGCCAAGCGACGAGGGACGCGGCATGGACGAGGGCATTGCCGGCTCATTGAGCAGGTCAGCCGGCAGCATCAACGCCACCGGTCCAGGACGGCCGCTGCATGCAGCGATGATGGCCTGCTCCACATAGTCCTCCACGCGGGATGCCACATCCACGCGGCGTACCCATTTGGTAACGGGCTTAAACAGACCCATATGGTCCAGATCTTGGAATGCGTTTTTGTCGGTTTGATCGCGCGCCACGTCCTGCACCAGCGCGATGATCGGGATCGAAGCCTTGAGGGCCTCCGCGAGCGGCGCCACCAGCAGGGCGGCGGCCGGACCATTCTGCGCGGTAATGACCGATGGCTTGCCGCTCACACGCGCTGCTGCGTCAGCCATGCAGCCACCCGCGTTTTCCGTTCGATACGCAATCTGCTTCAACCCGAGCTCTTCTGCGGCAAGTACAAACATGCTGGGCAGGCTCTGGCCGAAAAACTGCGTGATGCCGTGCTTCTTGAGGGTTCTAGCGACGGTGTGTCCAATAGTGTCGTGTTTGTTGAGGCCCGGGGTGCGAAGAGGTTTTGTCATGGCGATGCGCTTTCACTGGTTCGTCTCATGCAGTTTTTTATAAAATACTGCATGAGACCAGATTAAAAGTTCTTTTGCCAAGGTGTGTTCGAGGGAAAATACCGAGCATGTGCCCACACAGGACAGTGGAACCACATCCAACCGGCAGGGCAACAGGAGATTCGTCGTGAGCGAAGTCAATCTGACAGATCTCGTCAGAGAAAAAATCATCCACAAGCTGATCCATGCCGAGTACCGGCCCGGCCATGCCTTCAAGCTGCGCGAAATGACGGAGTCAGGCGAGTTTGAGGGGATCAGCCAGACACCTATCCGAGAGGCACTGCTTCAGCTTGTTGCACAAAGCATTCTGGTGGGTCAGCGTGGTTTTTCGATCCGCGTGCCTTCGCCCACTGTGGAAAGCCTTGCCGAAGTGCGCGGCATACGTATCCAGCTCGAAATCATGGCCGCCGCTGCGGGTATAGCCCACTGGGATGGGAAGAGGCTGATGGAGCTCACCAGCATCCATCGCGACATGATGAAGGCGAAGAAGGCGCACGATGCCGACAATATTCTGCGAAAGAACGTGCAGTTTCATTTCGCGCTTTATGAGCCCGCGAACATGCCTTATCTGACGTCGATGTTGCGCCAGCTCTGGGCTATCACGGGCCCCAGCATCCGCTACCTATATGAGGCAGACGAGCCTCTAGTGCTCGACGGGCGGCACAAGCACGAGGACATTATCGAAGCACTGCGCAAGCGCGACTTGGAGCGGTTGGAGGAAGCGATTCATGCCGACGGCATGCTGTACGGGCAGAAGATTCTCGACATGGTTCACGAGAAACTCAGTCCCGAGGCGCTCGCTATACAGCCATTCAAGAGAATCGAGGGCACACGTAAACGCGCGCATATCGGCAAACTCATCAAGCTGCGCAATGCCGAGTGACAGCACACCGACTAACCTCTATGGACGTGCGCGCTGCGAAGAGCCTGAATTCAAGTTTTTGCCATTTCCGAAAACAGATCAACGGCGATAGCCGGGATCGGTGCGATCCAGCCTTCTGAGCAGCGCGGGCCAGACGAACTGGCCGCCCAGGCCGCCGGTCTGCACCTTCATGGCCTCGGCCACGCCCTGCACGATGCGCGGATCGACCTCGGTGAGCTCGCCGCCGGCCTGCGCATCGATCTGGATCTTGCAGGCCGCCTCGAAGGTGTACATGGCCAGGAAGGCATCGGCGATCGTGGGTCCGCAGGTCAGCAGGCCGTGGTTGCGCAGCATGAGGAAGTTGGCAGCCCCCAGATCGGCCTGCAGGCGCGGCTTCTCGTCGGGGCGGAAGGCCACCCCTTCATAGTCGTGGTAGGCCAGCGAGGCCAGCACGAAGGTGCTCTGCTGGCTGATGGGCAGCACCCCGTTCTTCTGCGCGCTCACGGCCACGCCGGCGCGCGTATGCGTGTGCAGCACGCACTGCACGTCCTCGCGCGCCTCGTGCACGGCGCTGTGGATGACGAAGCCCGCGGGATTGACCGGAAACGGCGAGTCCATGAGCTTGTTGCACTGCATGTCCACCTTGACCAGCGACGAGGCCGTGATCTCGTCGAACATCAGCCCGTAGGGGTTGATGAGGAAGTGATGCTCGGGCCCGGGCAGGCGCGCGCTGATGTGGGTGAAGACCAGGTCGCTCCAGCCGTACAGGGCCACCAGCCGGTAGCAGGCGGCCAGGTCGACGCGCAGCTGCCACTCCTCGGGGCTGACCAGATGCTGCACGCTGGGAAGGTCGGCCGAGGCCGGCAGGGGTTGGCTCATGGGTGTCTCCTGTGGTGTTTGCCGTAATGCTGGCACTGTAGCCAGCCGCGCGCATCGGGACTGTTCGGCAGATGACAGCGCTCTACCTGAAAAGTGAGCTGCCAGCGCGCGTCCATGGACGATTGCAGGCTTTTTCCAACGTGAGATGTCCGACAGGAAAGCGCCACAAGCTCCTGTTTTCGGAGTGCAATGTCAGGCGGCATCCTCCAGCGCCCGCGTGTGCACGAAGTCGATCAGCGTCCGGATGGCGCGGGTCTGGAAACGCGTGGGCATGTACAGCAGATACTTGTGCGTGGCCAGGAAGTCCAGGCTGCCGGCCGGCAGGTCCAGCTCCTGCAGCGCGCCCGAGGCCATGGATTCGCTGACCATGTAATCGGGCACGATGCCCATGCCCAGCCCCTGCAGCAGCACCTCGCGCAGGAAGTGGAAATTGGGCGAGACCAGGCGCATGGGTAGGGCCGCATCGCCCTTGGCCAGCGGCTGCAGGCCGGCCATGCGCAGCTTCTGTTCGGTCAGGCCCGAGGCGATCAGCGGCCGGCGCAGCAGCTCCTGCAGCGTCTGCGGCCGGCCCCACTGCGCAATGCAGGCGGGCGTGGCGCAGGCCACGTACTGCACCGGCCCCAGGTGCCGCGCGACCAGGTGCTCGGGCGGGTCGTTCATCACGCGCACCGCGCAGTCCACGCGGCCTTCCATCAGGTCCTCGACGGTGTTGTCGAAGATCACCTCCAGCGCAATGCCGGGATAGCGGCGCATGAAGTCGGTCAGCCAGCCGGCCATGGCCAGCTGGCCGTAGCCGTTGGGCACGCTCAGGCGCACGCGGCCCTGCAGCGCCTGGCCCAGCGCGGCCACCGATTCGTCGGCGGCCTGCAGTTCGTGGCGGATGCTGCGGCCGTGCTCGTACAGGCGCCGGCCCAGCTCCGTGGGTTCGATCTGGCGCGTGGTGCGCCGCAGCAGCTGCTGGCCCAGCTCGCGCTCGAACTGGCTCAGGCGGTGGCTCACGTTGGCGCGGCTCATGCCCAGGCGGGCCGCGGCCCGGCTCAGATTGCCGGCATCGATGATCTCCACCAGCAGGCCCAATGCATTCACATCCATTGTCAAATCTTGGTCAACATACATTTCAATTATCAGCACAATTGTCAAATTAATTAAACATATCGACAATCAGCGCCTGGATATTGCTGCCGCCGTTCCCCAGGCGGCAAGACAGGCAGGCATGAACAACTCCTCTCCCCTCCAACCGCTGTCCGGCATCCGCGTGCTGGACCTGTCCCGCGTGCTGGCCGGCCCCATGTGCGCCATGGCGCTGGCCGACTTCGGCGCCGACGTGATCAAGGTCGAGCATCCGGCGCGCGGCGACGACACGCGCGACTGGGGCGTGCGCGTGGGCTCGCGCAACACCTCCTACTTCAACAGCGCCAACCGCAACAAGCGCTCCATCACGCTGGACCTGCAATCCGAGGCCGGCCTGCAACTGGCCCGCGAGCTGGCCGCGCAATGCGACGTGGTGGTGCAGAACTTCAAGGTGGGCGGCGCCGAGAAGCTGGGCCTGGGCTACGAGCAGCTCTCGGCCCTGAACCCGCGCCTGGTGTACTGCTCCATCTCGGGCTACGGCCGCGGCGGCAGCGAGGCGCAGCGCCCCGGCTACGACCTCGTGGTGCAGGGCGAGTCCGGCATCATGGCCATGAACGGCGAGGCCGGCCAGGGCCCGCTGAAGTTCGGCGTCGCGGCCGTGGACATGTTCACCGGCATGTACTCGGCCCAGGCCATCCTGGCGGCGCTGCTGGAGCGCGAGCGCACCGGCAGGGGCCGCCATGTGCAGATGGCGCTGTACGACTGCGGCCTGATGATCACCAGCTACTACGGCATGGAGGCGCTGCTCAAGGACGGCGATCCGCCCAAGTTCGGCAACGCCCATCCGTCCATCGTGCCCTACGGCGTGTTCGAGGCGGCCGACGGACCGCTGGTCATCACCGTGGGCAACAACGGCCAGTTCGCGCGCTTTTGCACCGAAGTGATAGCCAGGCCCGAATGGGCGGCGGACGAACGCTTTGCGACCAATGTGGCGCGCTCGGCCCACCGCGCCGAGCTGATGCCGCTGATCGAGGCCGAACTGCGCCGGCGCACCCGCGCCGAGCTGCTGGAGAAGCTGCGCGCCGCGCAGATTCCCTGCGGCGAAGTGTTTGGACTGCTGGAGGCGCTGACCTCCGAGCGCACGCGCGAAGCCGGCCTGCTGCACCACTTCGACGACAACGAAGCCGGCCCCCAGTCCGTGCTCGCGCCGCCCTACGCCATGGACGGCCAGCGCCTGCCCGTGCGCCGCCCGCCTCCGCATCTGGGCCAGCACACCGACGAGGTGCTGGGCGAGCTGCTGGGCCTGGCGCCCGAGGCCGTGGCCGCGCTGCGCGCCCGGCAGGTGGTCTGACCGCACCGTTTTCATCATCAGCTTTCAGGAGACAACCATGCAAAGCAATTTCCCCCGCACCTCCCGCATGTCCCGCCGCACCGCGCTGGCGGCCTGCTGCGCCAGCCTCGCCGCCGGCCTGCTGGCCCCGGCCCAGGCGGCCGGCCCGTGGCCGGACAAGCTGGTCAAGATGGTCGTGGCCTTCCCGCCCGGCGGCCCCACCGATACCGCGGCCCGCCTGGTGGCCCAAAGCCTGTCCGAGCGCCTGGGGCAGAACGTGATCATCGAGAACCGCGCGGGCGCTTCGGGATCGATCGGCACGTCCAGCTTCATCAAGTCGGCCCCCGACGGCTACACGCTGTCCATGTTCGGCATGCCGGCGCTGCTCGCGCCCGTGCTGTTCAAGAACAATCTGTACGACGTGCGCAAGGACTTCCTGCCCGTGGCCACGGTGTACGACCTGCCGATGGCCATCATCGTCAATCCGCGCGTGCTGCCCGACGTGAAGGACCTGCCCGGCCTGATCGCCCATGCCAAGAAGGCCCAGCCCTCGCTGAACTACACCAGCTCGGGCACCGGCAGCTTCGGCCACCTGTCGATGGAGCAGCTCAAGGACCTGGGCGGCTTCGACATGCAGCATGTGGCCTACCGCGGCAGCGCGCCCGCGGTGACCGACCTGATCGGCGGCCAGATTCCCGTGATGTTTGCCGACGTGGTGGCCGCGCTGCCGCATATCCAGGCCGGCAAGCTGCGCGCGATCGCCGTGAGCTCCAACCAGGCCAAGCAGTTGCTGCCCGGCGTGAAATCCGTGGCCGAGCAGGGCTTCCCCGGCTTTGACGCCGACACCTGGGGCGGACTCGTGGCTCCGCTGGGTACGCCGCAGGCCGTGGTGGACCGCCTGAACAAGGAACTGAAGGTGGTGCTGGCCGATCCGGCGCTGCAACAGAAGATGCTGGCCGCCGGCGCCATTGCCCGCTACCAGGACAGCGCCGCGATGAAGGCACGCCTGGCCGGCGACTTCGCGCGCTGGAGCAAGATCGCCAACGACAAGGGCATCAGCGCCCAGTAGGCCACGCGCCCCCGCAGCAGCAAAAAAGGCTTGCCCCAGGGCAAGCCTTTTTTGCCGGAGCCGCTCGGGCGGCCTTACTTCACCTGCCCGCGCGACAGGTCCTCGATCATGCGCACGGCCAGGTACAGGCGCGGCGCGATGGTGTTGACCTGCACGTATTCGGCATCGTTGGAGTGGGCGCCATAGCCGCTGAGGCCGAAGCCTTCGATCACCGCGCCCTTGGCCTTGAGGGCCGCAAAGGCCGCATCGGTGCCCCCGCCCGTGGCCTTGTCCATGACCTTCATGGGCAGCTTCAGTTCGTCGCCGTAAATGCCTTGCGCATGCCGGGCCAGCTTGCGCGCGGCCTCGCTGGCCTCCAGCGGCGGGCGGCGCACCTCGAACTTGAGCTCCACCTTGCTGGCTTCGAGCAGCTTGTGGCCCACCTTGTCGTGCATGGCTTTCTCCAGTGCCGTGAAGTCGGCCACGCGCAGCGCGCGCGCATCGGCCTGGGCCGTGGCCTCGGCGGGGATCACGTTGCGGTTGGTGCCGGCCTTGGCCACGGTCCAGTTGAGCTTGAGTCCCTGCTCGGGCCGGGACAGGTCCTTGAGCTGCAGCAGCTGGTGCGACAGCTCGTAGAGCGCATTCACGCCGTCCTCGGGCTTGGCGCCCGCATGCGAGGCCTTGCCCTTGACCTGGAGGTAGGCCGCGCCGATGCCGCTGGTGGCCAGGCGCAGGCTGCCGTCGGTGCCGCCGCCCTCGAACGAGAACACGGCGTCCTGCTCGGCGCCCAGGCGCGTGATGGTGCTGCGCGCGCCGGGCGAGCTGATTTCCTCGTCGCCGTTGATCAGCACCGTGAGCGTGCCGTAGTCGTCGAAACCGCGCTTCTTCAGCAGCTCTACCGTGTGCAGGATCAGGGCCACGCCCTGCTTGTCGTCGGCAATGCCCAGGCCGTAGGCCTTGTCGCCGTCGATGCGAAACGGCTGGTCCTTGAGCATGCCGGGCAGGTAGACCGTGTCCATGTGGGCGATCAGCATGATGCGGCTCGTGCCCTTGCCCTTGAATTCGGCATGCACCATGGGGCCGACCTGCTCGGGCGTGTCGTCCAGGCGGTATACGTCGGTGGGCTGTATCACCTCCACCTTGCCGCCCTGCGCGCGCAGCTTGCCGGCCACGTAGTCGGCAATCTTCTTCACGCCCTCCACGTCCTTGCTGCCGGACTCGATGTGCACCAGGTCGCGCAAGGTGTCGAGCAGCGGCTGCTGCTCCTTCTGCGCCAGCTCCAGCACGGGCGCCTGCGGTGCGGCCTGGGCCGTGCCCAGCAGCAGGGCCAGGGCCAGCGGGGAAATGCGAAACAAGGCGGCGGCTGCATGGGCCGCGCGGCGGGGGGTGCCAATCATGGCGTGTCTCCTCTGGATTGCGGGCGGCCGCGCACATGCCGATGGGCATGGAGCGGCAAAGCCCCGAAAACGGGCCAGCTTAGCAGCGCACCGCCCATGCCGGCGCCAGAACGAGACAGGGGAAAACACGCACACGCCATGGCCGGAGCGCCACTGGCAGCCGAAAAAAAAAGGTTCATCGCGCAATACCGGGGAAGGCTGATCGGATCTTGAGGAAGAAGTAGTCCTGATCGCGGTAGCCGTAAGCGCGGCGCTTGATGACCTTGATGGTGTTGTTGATGCCTTCGACGATGCTGGTGTTGAGCGGATGGCGGCATCTGGCGACGATGCCGTGCAGGTAGCTTTTCAGGCGCTGAGCGAAGCGCTGCAAGGCAGCGATACCGCTGTCATCTGCCTGCTGGCACCAGCCCTCCCAGGCGCGCATGGCCCACGCCGGACGACGGTAGAACCACAACTGCTTGAGTTCGTCGCGCAGCACGTACACCGTCAACAGCGGCTGGTTGGCCTGCAGCAACTCTCTCAACGTGACGGCCTGACCGGGTTGCAGCGCCCTGCGGTTGCGTAGCAGCAACCACCGGCTGGACTTCAGTACCTTGCGTGCCGAGGGCTGTTGGCGCAACTGGTTGGCCTGATCGACGCGCACCCGGTCGATGACCTCCCTGCCGTACTTGGCCACGACGTGGAACAGGTCATAGACGATCTCAGCCTGCGGGCAATGCGCCTGGATCTCCAGCTCGTAGGCAGTGGTCATGTCGATGGCCACGGCACGGATGCGTTGGGCCACTCCATCGGGCAGTTGCTCGAAGAACGTGCGAGCCGTTTCTCGTGAGCGGCCCTGTCCGACCCACAGCACCTGCCTGCGTATTGGATCGACCACCACCGTGGCGTACCGGTGGCCCTTGTGCAGGGCGAACTCGTCCATCGCCAGGTACTGGATGCTCGCTCAGTCGGGCTCGGCCAGCGAGCTCTGCAGCCATGCCTTGTCGATGGCTTTGACGGTGTGCCAGCCCAGCGAGAAGAATGCAGCGACCGCCTGGATGTTGCTGCTGCGCAGCAGCTGGCTGCACGCCTGCGCCAGCCGATCTGTCACCCGTTGATAGCGCCCCAGCCAACTCAGCCGCTCCAGCCGCGGGCCGCCGCAGCTGTCGCACCACAAGCGCCTGCGCGGCACGTGCAGCACAACGCGGTACTGGAATAGTGGCAGCTCCCGTACTCGCCGTGTCGTAGTCTCATGGACCTGCGTGCATATCGCCCCGCACTGTTCGCAGTGCATGGCGTGCGCCTTGGGCATCAGATACACCGCAACCGTCTGGCTTCCTGGCTCGGGCCACTCAATGCGTTCGACTGCGTACCCTTGCCAGCCGCCGAGCGACTCCAGCAACTTTGCTTCCAGCATGACTGATCTCCAAGGCAGTTGGAACCGCCTCAGCGTATCAAGTCAGATGCAGCCTCCACGTAAATGTGCGATGAACCAAAAAAAAAGCCCCCGGAATCCCTTCCGGAGGCATTGCGGCCGGCAGCTGCCGCGCCTTAACCCGCAGCCAGCGCAGCGCGGCTTTTCTTGCTCACGCCGTCGCCCACGATGACGGCGGATACCACGCTGAGCACCAGAGCGATGGCGGAGCCGTAGAACACGCTGTTGTGCATCTGATGGTCGAGCATCCAGCCGAACACCGGCGCTGCCAGGCAAAAGCCCAGATCCAGACCCGAGTAGACCGTGCCGTAGACGCGGCCCGTGGCGCCGGGCGGCGCGGCGCGTTTGATCAGCATGTCGCGCGAAGGGCCGGCCAGGCCCGTGCCGAGGCCGGCGATGGACGCCACGGCCACGGCCGCCATGCCCGGCAGCCAGCCCGTGCCGACGATGAACAGCAAAATGCCCGAGCCCATCATGCAGATGGAAATCACCTTCTCCAGCCGCTGCACGCGCCCCACCAGGAAGCCGCCGACCAGCATGCCTGCGGCCCCGCACAGCATGTAGCCCGTGACGATGAGCGCCGTCACGCTCAGCGGCAGCCCGTACATGGCCTGCATGGCGGGGCTGGCAAAGCTCTGGATGGCGCTGAGCGCGCAGGTGCTCCAGAAAAAGAACGAGAAGCACAGCCACACCGAAGGCAGCTTCATGAAGGCCATCGGATGCTCCCTGGGCACCGCCGCGGCATGGCTGCCGGGCCTGGCCGCGGGCGCGCCGGCGGTCTGGGCGCGATCGTCCAGCGCATCGCGGTTGAGCACCATGATGGCCAGCACCACGGCCGCCCAGAGCGCGCCGCAGAAGCAGGCCGTGCGCCACGAGCCCGTGGCCGAGGTGATGCCGGCCATGAACACCGGCGCGAGCGCCCAGCCGATATTGCCCGACAGGCCATGCACCGAGAACGCATGGCCTATGCGCTGCTGCGAGACCCGCTTGTTGAGGATGGTGAAGTCCACGGGGTGGAACGGCGCATTGCCCAGGCCTGCAAAAAAGGCTGCGGCCAGCAGCATGGCGTAGCCCTGCGCCGTGCTGGCGATGAGGCCGGCCACGACAAAGCTGCCGAGCGCCGAGAACAGGATGGGCCGCGCGCCGAAGCGGTCCACCGCAAAGCCGGCCAGCGCCTGCCCCGTGCCCGAGACCACGAAGAACAGCGATACCAGCACGCTGAGTTCGGCATAGCTGTAGCCGAAGTCCTTGATCAGCCAGGGAAACAGCGGCGGCAGCAGCAGGTGGAAAAAGTGCGAGGAGCCATGGGCCAGGCCGATCAGCCCGATGGTGCGCGCATCGCTGCGCAACGTATCGGGCGCAGCAGGAGACGAAGTGGTGGAGGCGGGGCGGTTCATGGATCGCATCTTAGGCAGTGCTTCCGCGTCTTGTATGCGATAGTCTGCCAATTGCTGTTGCAAACATGCCAAGCACCATGCCCATCGAACCGCTGCGCGCAGGCAAGGCCTCCAGCTACGTGGAGTCGCTCACGCCCCATCTCTTCGTGCCCACGGCCCGGCGCCCCGTACGGGCCAAATGCCGCTGGCTGGAAGTGGACACCCAGGTCGTTCCCCACCGCCATCCCTGGGCACAGCTGGCCATCTCCACCACCGGAACCATACGCCTGACGGTGGCGCAGGGCACTTTCATCGTGCCGCCGTCACGTGCGCTATGGGTGCCGCCGGGCGTGGAGCATGCAGTGACCATGGTGGAGAGCGCCGACTTGCGCACCCTGTATTTCCACCAGCCCGAAGGACGCTGCGGTCCCGACGTGCCGCGCACGCACGAGGCCGCCTGGCGCCAGTGCCGCGTGCTCAATGCCTCGGACCTGCTGCGCGCCGTGGCGCGGGAACTGTCCACCGAGCCCGACGACGGTGCGCCGCTGTGCAGCGCGGACCTTGCACGCGAAAGCCATCTGAGCGCCCTGCTGCTGGACGAGCTGCGCCGCGCCAGCGCCGTGCCGCTGGGCGTGAACCTGCCCCAGGACAAGCGCCTGCGCCTGCTGTGCGAGGCCGTGCTGGCCGATCCGACCCGCCACGTGACGCTGGAGGACTGGGCACGCGACACGGGTGCCAGTCCGCGCACGGTCGCCCGCCTGTTCCGCCAGGAACTCGAATGCACCTTCACCCACTGGCGCCAGCAGGTGGTGCTGGCCCATGCCACCAGCCTGGCCGCGCGCAACTGGCCCATACAGCGCATTGCCGCCGAGCTCGACTACAGCCCCAGTGCCTTCAGTGCCATGGTGCGCCGCACCGTGGGCATGCCGCCCGCCCGCTTTTTCGGCCTGCACAGCGGGACGCCACCGGACGCCTAGAACCGCCCCCGGCCGCGTCAGAAACGGCCGGCCCTGGGACGGCCCGGCCCGGGTTCCTGCAGGGCCTCCTCCGGACCGCCCAACGGCATCGCATACACCCAGGCACGGTGGCGCCCCGCGCCGGGCAGCTCGAAACTGGGCTCCGCGCCGGGCAGGGGAAAGTCCAGGCTTACCAGCCAGCTGCCGGGCTGCATTTCGGTGGCGGCCTTGACCGCCGCGCGGCCCATGCTTTCGGGCCGCTGGAACAGATACACGAGCTGGTAGCCGCTCCAGTCCGCCAGCCAGATATCCGCGCGTCGCACGCGTGCCCAGGGGCAGCGCAGCGCGCACAGCCAGCGCAGCGGCCAGCTCCATTCCAGGCCGTGGAGCCGGGCCTGCGGCAAGGCCCTGCGCAAGGCCTTGAGCCCGTCACCCAGGCCGCAGCCCGCGTCGAGCACCGCCGAGCCCGGCGGCAGCGCGATCTTCTCGGCCAGGCCGTCCAGCGCATCCAGCGGGGTGGGAAAGAGCGGTGCATCGCGCCATGCGTTGAGCGGATAGACCAGCAGCAGCAATGCCAGCGGCAGCAGCCAGGCCCAGCCCGGCAGCATGCTGGCCGACAGCGCGACAAAGGACAGCGGAAAACCGCCCGCGATCATCAGCCGGCGCCACCAGGTAGAGCCCCGGAGGCTGGCCAGACAGCCCAGGCTCCCGGCCAGCAGAAAAGCCAGCCACCAGGGCAGGAATTTGCTACACAGCGCATACGCCGTCCAGGCGGCAGCCCAGGTCAGCAAGGCCGGCAAGGGCCAGAAGGTCATGGCGGATAAATGGAGCATGGTGGGCGATGGTGCCCTAAAAACAAAATGTAATGTTCTGAAACAAAACCCGTTGAAACTATTAATTCCCGGAATCTCATTGATATTCAAATCGCCCATTTAAGGCCATCCGGTATTTGCGCCGTGGCGAACTGCATGGAAAATCGGGCATCTCTCCATACGATCTGCACAGAATTTACGCAATACGTATAGGTATACTTTTTCTTACTCTGTGAATCAGAATCTCCGAGGAATATCCATGCGCCTTGTTTTCACCAGCCTGTCACTGGCTGCCTTGATGCTGACGGGTTGTGCGACGCAGACACCGGAAGAGCAACTCACACCGCTGGCACCCACGGTGCGCCTTTGCAATGGCGACCAGTGCGTGAACCAGCCGCGCCATATCGCCACCTTCCAGGGCGAGCCCGTCAATCCCGAAGCAGAGCGCCGCATGGCCGCGCTGGCCGCCCTGGCCGAGCGCGACCCCAAGGCGGCATACGACCTCGGCCTGCGCCTGTTGCGCGGCGACGGCGTGGAGCGCAACACCTACCAGGCCATCGAATGGATGCGCAAGGCCGGTGACCGCGGCTACGGTCCCGCCCAGTTTGCCCTGGGTCGGCTCTACCTGCTGGGCTTCGAGGAAATGGGTTCCGACCCCGCGGAAGCCGAAACCTGGCTCTCGCGTGCCGCGGCCAAGGGCAACAAGGAGGCCAAGCGCCTGCTGCCCCAGGCCCAAACAGCCAAGCGCGAAGCCCAGGAAAACTACCGGGTGCGCGAAGAGGACCGCAAATCGCTCAATGCCTGGTACGCCAATACGCCCTATAGCTGGATCTGGGGCACGTCGGGCTGGTATCTGCGCTGAAAGCCGGCCGCGCCGCTTCAGCGCATTTTTTCAAAATCCTTTACACAACTGAAAGCATATTCATGTCCAAGAAGACAACTCTGCGCCTTGCAGCCCTGGCAGCCTCCCTGGCCCTGGCCGGCTGCGTGACCCCCGGCGGCGGCACGATCAGCACCGGCACGGCCCCCACGGCGGCTACCGGCGCAGCCGGGGGCGCCAGCAGCGTGAATGCCAACCCCACGCTGGAGCGCTGCAGCGCGCCCCTGGGCACGCTGGCCGTGGACGACGGCCGCGGCAAGGAGTGGTATGCCAGCTTCGGCGCCGCCACCAAGATCACGACCATCGAGCCGCTGATCCGCCTGGCCGTGCAGCAGTCCAACTGCTTCGTGATCACCTCCATCGGCAACAACCGCACCGAAAGCAAGCTCAGCGCCATCACCGACAAGCAGCGCAACTCGGGCGAGTTCCGCGCCGGCTCGCGCCAGCAGAAGGGCCAGCGCGTGGCGGCCGACTACTACATGGAGCCGTCCATCATCATCGACAACGACGCCACGGGCCAGCTGGCTGCCGGCGTGGGCGGCCTGTTCGGCAACGTGGGCACGCTGATCGGCGGCGCCATGCAGAGCAAGGCCTCGGTCGTGACGCTGAGCATGTTCGACATCCGCTCGGGCGTGCAGATCTCGATCTCCGAAGGCAATGCCACGGCCACCAATTTCGGCGCGGCCATGGGTGCCTTCGGCGGCGGCGCTGCAGCCGGCCTGGGCGGCTTCTCGCGCTCGCCCGAAGGCAAGGCCACCGTGGCCGCCTTCATGGACGCCTACAACAACATGGTGGTCTCGCTGCGCAACTACAAGGCGCAGGAAGTCAAGGGCGGCCTGGGCCGCGGCGGCCAGCTCAAGGTCGGCCAGTAATCGCTCCGGGGCTCCGTCCCATGCAAAAGGCCTCCTTGCGGAGGCCTTTTTGTTTGGCAGGGCGCGCGCTTCAGCCTTCGGCGCGCAGGCGCTCGATGATGCCGTTGAGCGCTTCGAGCGAGCCGAACTGGATCGCCACCTCGCCCACGTCCTGCACCTTGCCGCCGCGGCGCACGGTCTTCTTGACGCGCACCTCCACGTCGGCCATCAGCAGGTCCGACAGCTCTTCCTCGATGCGCTTGACGTCGCGCGACTTGACGTCCTTCTTGGCCTTCTGGCGCGTGAGGCTGAATTCCGCGCCGATCTTCTTGACCAGGGACTCGGCCTCGCGCACCGACAGCTTCTTGGCCGCGATCTGGTTGCCCGCCGTGATCTGCGTGGCGCGATCCAGCGTGAGAAGCGCCCGCGCATGGCCCATGTCGATATCGCCGGCCATGAGCATGGTCTGCACGGGCTCGGCCAGGTTCAGCAGGCGCAGCAGATTGGTCGCGGCGCTGCGCGAGCGGCCCACGGCCTGAGCGGCCTGTTCGTGCGTCAGGCCGAACTCCTTGACCAGGCGCGACAGGCCCTGGGCCTCTTCCAGCGGATTGAGGTCCTCGCGCTGGATGTTCTCGATCAGCGCCATGGCGGCCGCGGCCTCGTCGGGCACCTCGCGCACCAGCACCGGCACCTCGGTCAGGCCCGCCAGGCGCGAAGCGCGGAAGCGCCGTTCGCCGGCAATGATTTCGTACTTGCCGCTGTGCTCTCCCTTGCTGAGCTTGCGCACCAGAATGGGCTGCATGATGCCCTGGGCCTTGATGCTTTCGGCCAGCTCGTACAGCGCGCCCTCGTCCATGCGCGTGCGCGGCTGGTACTGACCGGGCACCATCACTTCCAGCGCCAGGCTGGTCGGCACGCCGGCAGGCGCGGCGCCCTGCCCGGCCTCGGCCTTTTCGCTGACCTTGGGGCCCAGCAGTGCTTCCAGGCCGCGTCCCAGCCCCTTGGGTTTCTTTGTCACCATGGCTTGTTCTTTCCTTGAACCTAGAAACGGTAGTTGAACACGTCCGCCAGTGCCGTGACCGGTATGCCAGGCAAGGCGCAAACCGCAGCAATGGCTTTGCCATTGCGAGGATTTGAAACGCCGCATGGCGCGCCGGGCACGGTGCTGGCGGGCGTGTAGCGCTGTTCACCACACAGGTGAATGCGAACGAAGCAGTGAAAATCAGTGTTCATGCGGCTCTCGTGAAAAAGGCAAGCGGTCAACTGCCATTTCTAGGTTGAAAGGTTTGCAGCAGCGCATGGCCGCTGTCCCAGTTGCCCAGGCCGCTGGCCGTGTTGATATGACCGGCGGCACCTGCGTTCACGAAACGGCTGCTCCAGGCATGAGCCATGGCCTGGGCGCGCGCCAGCGTGCAATAGGGATCGCTCTCGCTGCCCACCACGATGGAGGGAAACGGCAGCTTCTGCATCATTACCGGCGCCCAGCCCGGCAGCAGGGCACGCAGACTGTCCTGCTCGGTATCGGCCGGAGCCACCAGCAGCGCACCGGCCACCTTGCGGGCGAGCTTCTCGTTGCCCGCCGCTGCATGGGCGGCCCACCACGCCACCAGCACGCAGCCCAGGCTGTGCGCCGCCAGGACCACGGGCCGCGGCGCATCCAGCACGGTTTCCTGCAGGCGTATGCTCCAGTCCCCGCGCAGCGGACGCAGCCAGTCGTGCTGCTCCAGCCGCCGGTAGCCGTACAGGGCCTGCCAACGGCTTTGCCAATGATCGGCGTCCGAGTTCTGCCAACCGGGCAACAGCCAGACGTCTTCAGCCTGCAATGCTTCGGATTCCATAGCTGCCCACGCCTTCTGCCTTTGCCTGATCGGGGTGTTTCACGTGAAACGTCACATCTTCTTGATGCGGCGCACCATCTCTTTGGCGAATTCGACAAAGGCCTTGCTACCCTTGGCCGACGCATCGAACACCACGCCGGGCACGCCATAGCTGGGGGCCTCGGCCAGGCGCACATTGCGCGGGATCACGGTATCGAACACCTTGTCGCCGAAATGCTCCTTGAGCTGGTCGCTGACCTGCTGCTGCAGCGTGGTGCGCGGATCGAACATCACGCGCAGCAAGCCGATGATCTGCAGGTCCGGATTCATGTTGGCATGCACCTGCTTGATGGTGTTGACCAGATCGGTCAGGCCTTCGAGCGCGAAGTACTCGCACTGCATGGGCACGATGACGCCGTGCGCCGCGCACAGGCCGTTGAGCGTGAGCATGGACAGCGACGGCGGGCAGTCGATGAGCACGAAATCGTAGTCGGCATCCACCGCCTTGAGCGCATTCTTGAGCCGCTCGTTGCGGTGCTCCAGCGTCACCAGCTCGATCTCCGCGCCCGACAGCTCGCGGTTGGCTCCCAGCACGTGGTAGCCCACCTGCTCGGAATTCACCGCCGCTTCCTGGATGCTGTTGTTCTCCAGCAGCACGTCGTAGACCGACAGCTCCAGCGCCCGCTTGTCCACGCCCGAGCCCATGGTCGCATTGCCCTGGGGATCGAGGTCGATCAGCAGCACCCGCTGGCCGACCTTGGCCAGGCCAGCGGCAAGATTGACGGTGGTGGTGGTCTTGCCCACGCCACCTTTTTGATTGGCTACACAGAAGATTTTGGCCATGAGATTTTTGGTTTAGGAGGTCGTGGCCAGCTTGAGGCCAAACCCGATCAGGAACACGCCAGCGGTTTTCTCCATTGCGCTCACCACACGCGGATTGGCGCGCAGGCGCGCCGCCAGGTGCGAGGTCAGCAGCACGACCACGAGGCTGTAGAGAAAGGTGAGCGCGGCCACGGTGGCCGCCATCACGCCGAACGTGAGCAGGCCCTGGTGGTGCGCTGGGTCCACGAACATGGGGAAAAACGCCATGTAGAACACGATGGCCTTGGGGTTCATCAGGGTGATCAGCGCACCCTGGCGGAAATAGTGGCGCGGCAGGATGTCGACGGCAGGTCTGCTGCCCGGCTTGCTGGTCCAGAGCCTGTAGCCCAGCCAGCCCAGGTAGACGGCGCCCAGCCACTGCACGGCATGGAAGGCGGCAGGATAGGCCGCCAGCACCGCGGCAACGCCGGCCACCGCCAGCCACATCAGCACCTGATCCGCCGCGATCACGCCCAGGCAGGCCGCCATGCCGGCGCGCATGCCACCCTTGCCGGTAGACGTGATCAGTGCAAGATTGCCGGGCCCCGGAATCATCAGAAAGACGATGATGGCGACAACAAACGCACCGTAATCGGATATGCCGAACATTCAAACCCTGCACGATGAAAACGTGGAGTTTATGCGAGGGTTGTCACCAGTGCATGAATCCGCAGCAGATGCCGCGTATCACGGTGTATTAAAACCGCTCACATGCTTGTTCACTGACGTGCAGCCGCTGCTCCAGAGAAGACGGCTTGTTGCCTTCGGGCGGCCCGGCAGCAATGAAAAAGCGCCACGCGGGCGCCTTTTCATTGGCATGAAGTGAATGTCAGGCGGCCCGCATCCACACGACGCAGCGCTCGGCATCCAGGCCCGGCACCTGCAAGGGTTCCACGTGAAACACCTGCACATCGGCAGGCAGCGCGGCCATTTCCTCGTCAGGGTGCTTGCCCTTCATCGCAAACCATATACCGCCTTCAGCCAAGGCCTTGCGCGACCAGGTCGTGAAATCCACGAGCGAGGCAAAGGCGCGGCAGCTGATGACCGGAAACATGGTATTCAGGTTTTCCACGCGGTTGTGGATGCCGTGCAGATTGGGCAGGCGCAGCGATGCCGCGACCTGCTGGATGAAGGCCGCCTTCTTGCCTACGGTGTCCACGCAGTTCACGTCGATCCGCGGGCAACAGATGGCAAACACCACGCCGGGCAGGCCGCCGCCCGAACCCACGTCCAGCAGGGGCAGGCGTGCGCCCTCTTCCACCGGCAAGGTCTGCACATGGCGCAGCAGGGCCGGCACGGCCGCCAGGCTGTCGAGCAGATGGTGGGTCAGCATCTCCTGCGGATCGCGCACCGAGGTCAGGTTGTAGACCTTGTTCCACTTCTGCAGCAGATCGAGAAAGGCCATCAGCGCATCGATCTGCGCCGGCACCAGCTCCAGCTGCAGCGCGGCAACGCCGGCCTCCAGCTGCGGACGCAATGCTTCGCTCACGGGAGTACCTTCGCCCTGACGGACTGCGGTGCCATGAGCCTTCGGAGCGGCCGGGCGGCTCATGCCGCAGCCTCTTCGGCAGAGGAAGCGAAGCCCTTGAAGCCACCCTTCTTCAAATGCACCATGAGCAACGAAATCGCCGCCGGCGTCACGCCCGAGATGCGCGAAGCCTGGCCCAGTGTCTCGGGCCGATGCTTCTGCAGTTTCTGGCGCACCTCGAACGACAGGGCCGTGACCTGCATGTAGTCGAGTTCGGCCGGAAGGCGCAGCGTCTCGAAATGCGCGGCGCGCTGGACCTCGTCCTTCTGGCGGTCGATATAGCCCGAGTACTTGGCCGCAATCTCCACCTGCTCGATCACCGGTTCGCTCAGGTCGCCCAGGGCATCGGGGCTCACGTCCGCCGAAGCGTACCGGCCTTCGTTCATGTCCATGAGGGTTCCGTAGGACACGCCGGGGCGGCGCAGCAGGTCGAACAGGTTGTACTCGCGCTCCATGGCCTTGCCGAGCACGCGCTCGGACTCCTCGGCCGAAACGATGCGCGGATTCACCCAGGTGGACTTGAGGCGCTCTGTTTCACGTGAAACAGCATCGCGCTTGCGGCTGAAGGCGTCCCAGCGCGCATCGTCGATCAGGCCCATCCTGCGGCCCACTTCGGTCAGGCGCATGTCCGCATTGTCCTCGCGCAGCTGCAGGCGGAACTCGGCGCGGCTGGTGAACATGCGGTAGGGCTCGGTCACGCCCTTGGTGATCAGGTCGTCCACCAGCACGCCCAGATAGGCCTCATCGCGGCGCGGTGTCCAGGGAGCTTCGCCGCGGCATTGCAGCGCGGCATTCAGGCCCGCGAACAGGCCCTGGGCTGCGGCTTCCTCGTAGCCTGTCGTGCCGTTGATCTGGCCGGCAAAGAACAGGCCCTGGATCTGCCTGGTCTCGAAGCTGCTCTTGAGCGAGCGCGGATCGAAGTAGTCGTACTCGATGGCGTAGCCCGGGCGCAGGATGTGCGCGTTCTCCAGGCCCTTCATGGAGCGCACCAGTTCGTACTGGATGTCGAAGGGCAGGCTGGTCGAGATGCCG
The DNA here is from genome assembly GCF_040187735.1 of Comamonas sp. w2-DMI. NCBI lineage: Bacteria > Pseudomonadati > Pseudomonadota > Betaproteobacteria > Burkholderiales > Comamonadaceae > Comamonas > Comamonas sp. w2-DMI. The sequence goes on from NZ_JBANEL010000005.1 coordinate 226,769, forward strand.
TTGGGATAGAACTCGTTGGTGGTCAGGCCTTCGGGCTCGAGGAAGATCTGGTGGCTTTCCTTGTCGGCAAAGCGGTTGATCTTGTCTTCCACGCTGGGGCAGTAGCGCGGACCCACGCCCTCGATCTTGCCCGTGAACATGGGGCTGCGGTCGAAACCGCTGCGGATGATCTCGTGCGTGCGCGCATTGGTGTGCGTGATCCAGCACGGCACCTGGCGCGGATGCATGGCCGTGCTACCCATGAAGCTGAATACGGGCACATGGCCTTCGTTCACGCCCCCCGGCATGCCGTCGCCCGGCTGCTCCTCACACTGGCTGAAGTCGATGCTGCGGCCGTCGATACGCGGGGGCGTGCCGGTCTTCAGGCGCCCTTGCGGCAGCTTCAGTTCCTTGAGGCGTCCGGACAGGCTCACGGCAGGCGGGTCGCCGGCGCGTCCGGCCGCATAGTTGTTCAGGCCCACATGGATCTTGCCGTCGAGGAAGGTTCCCGCCGTCAGCACCACGGTGCGCGACCGGAAGCGGATGCCGACCTGGGTGACGGCGCCGACCACGCGATCGCCCTCCACCATCAGGTCGTCCACCGCCTGCTGGAACAGCCACAGATTGGGCTGGTTCTCCAGCATGTCGCGGATCGCGGCCTTGTAGAGAATGCGGTCGGCCTGGGCACGCGTGGCGCGCACGGCCGGGCCCTTGGAGCTGTTGAGGATGCGGAACTGGATGCCGCCCTTGTCGGTGGCCAGCGCCATGGCGCCCCCCAGCGCATCCACTTCCTTGACCAGATGGCCCTTGCCGATGCCGCCGATGGAAGGATTGCAGCTCATCTGGCCCAGGGTCTCGATGTTGTGGCTCAGCAGCAAGGTTTTGCAGCCCATGCGCGCAGCAGCCAGCGCGGCCTCGGTGCCGGCGTGGCCGCCACCGACCACGATCACATCAAATTCCTGTGGGTACAACATGTTCTTGACTCTCCGGGCCATGCCCGGCCCTTGGCCCCCGGCACGGAGCACCCATGCTCCTGCTCTCATGGCGGGCCGCCTCCTGTGTCTTGAACGGGGAGCCCTGCGGGGGAACCCGTAATTTTCCCACCATTGCGCGAACAATGCCTTGCATGGGGTTGCCCCGGTGCGCATCGCCGCCGGCCGCAAGCGCGTTTCACGTGAAACAACGCGCCGCGCCGCCCCGCCCCTCTCCAAAGCAGGAAAGCTGCGCCCCGGCTGTGCTGCAATGCGGGCATGAAGATACTCATTTTTGCAGGCAGCACCCGCCGGGATTCCTACAACCGCAAGCTGGCCCATGCGGCCGCCGGCATCGCGCGCGAGTTGGGTGCCACGCCCACCGTGCTGGAGCTGTCGGATTACGACATTCCGCTGTACAACGCCGACCTGGAGGCCGAGGGTACACCGGCCGACGTGATCCGCTTCAAGCAGCAGCTGCATGCGCATCCGGCCTGGCTGATCTGCAGCCCCGAGTACAACGGCAGCTACCCTGCCCTGCTCAAGAACGCGCTGGACTGGGCGTCGAGCCCGGTCAAGGCCGATCCGCAATGGTCGGACGGCGTGCTGCCCTTCCGCGGCAAGGTGGTGGGCATGGCCAGCGCCTCGCCCGGCAGCATGGGCGGACTGCGCGCGCAGTCCCATCTGGCCCCCTTGCTGCTTAACCTGGAGTGCTGGGTGGCGCCGCGCAGCCATGCGGTCGGCCTGGCCTCGGAAGCCTTCGATGCAGCGGGCAACCTGCAGCGCCTGCAGAACCGGCAGGGCATGCAGGCCCTGGTGGAGCAGATCCTGTGGGCCGCCGGGCGCCTGGCCTGAAGCCCGGCCGCAACCAGCCCACCGTCCGGCCATGCCAGCGCATGCCCATGTGCAGATGCCGGCATAGGCCGACACAGGCCTGCAGTAGCCCCTGCATGCAGATGGCATGCATACGGTTTAGCATGCCTGCTTGTCTTTTTACCTGAATGGAAGCCACTCGCTATGAAGCTTTATTACAGCCCGGGCGCCTGCTCCCTGTCCCCGCATATCGTGCTGCATGAAGCGGGCCTGCCGTACGAGGCCATCCTGGCCAGCACCAAGAGCCACAAGCTGCAGGACGGGACGGACTACTACACCATCAATCCGCTGGGCTACGTGCCCTTTCTGGTGCTGGACAACGGCGACACCCTGCATGAAGGTCCGGCCATCGTCCAGTACCTCGCGGACCAGGTGCCAGAGAAGAACCTGGCGCCTGCCAACGGCACCATGGCCCGCTACCACCTGCAGGAGTGGCTGAACTTCATCAGCACCGAGCTGCACAAGGGCTTCGGTCCCCTGTTCAACCCGGCCACGCCCGAAGACTACAAGCCCGCCGTGCGCGAGCGCGTGCTTGGCCGCCTGCAATGGGTGGACGGCGAGCTGGCCAACAAGACCTATCTGATGGGCGACCAGTTCACCGTGGCCGATGCCTATCTGTTCACCGTCACGGGCTGGGCGCAGTTCGTGGGCGTGGACATCTCCGGCCTGTCCAACATCCTCGCCTACCGCGAGCGCGTGCTGGCACGCCCCGCCGTCCAGGCCGCCATGAAGGCCGAAGGCCTGCTCAAGTAAGCCGTTCCCGGCGCAACGCCCTACAGGCATATCGGCCCGGAACGATCCCGCGTTCCGGGCTTTTGTTTTTTCAGGAGCCCGTGATGACCTCTTTGTTCGACCCCGTCCGCGCCGGTGCGCTGGAGCTGCCCAACCGCATCGCCATGGCGCCGCTCACGCGCAACCGCGCGCCGCATGCCGTGCCCACCGACCTCATGGCCACCTACTACAGCCAGCGCGCCAGCGCCGGCCTGCTGATCAGCGAAGGCACGGCCATCAGCCATCAGGGCCAAGGCTATGCCGACGTGCCGGGCCTGTACAGCGAAGAGCAGCTGCAGGCCTGGAAGAAGGTGACGGCCGCCGTCCACGGCCAGGGAGGACGCATCGTCACCCAGCTGTGGCATGTGGGCCGGATCTCCCATACCCTGCTGCAGCCCGACAACCTGGCACCGGTAGGCCCCTCCGCCATCACCGCCCGGTCCAAGACCTATGTGATCGACGAGGTCAGCGGCCAGGGCCATTTCGTGCCGGTTTCCGCGCCGCGTGCCCTGCGCCAGGAAGAGCTGGCCGGCATCGTGCACGGGTTTGCCGCTGCCGCGCGGGCTGCCGTGGAGGATGCCGGCTTCGACGGCGTGGAGCTGCACGGCGCCAACGGCTATCTGCTGGACCAGTTCCTCAAGACCGGTGCCAACGAGCGTACCGACGACTACGGCGGCAGCATCGAGAACCGCTGCCGGCTGGTGCTGGAATGCGTGCGCGCCGTGGCCGATGCCGTGGGCGGCGGCAAGGTCGGCATCCGGCTCTCGCCCGTGACGCCGGCCAACGACATCGTGGATGCCGACCCCCAGCCGCTGTTCGAGTATCTGGTGCGGCAGATGGCTTCGCTGGGCCTGGCCTATATCCACATCATCGAAGGCTCGACCGGCGGACCGCGCGAACTCGAGGACCGGCCGTTCGATTACGCCGCGCTCAAGAACGCCTATCGCAAGGCCGGCGGCCAGGGCGCCTGGATGGTCAACAACGGCTACGACCGGACCATGGCCATGCAGGCCGTGGAAAGCGGATACGCCGACGTGGTGGCCTTCGGCAAGGCCTTCATTTCCAACCCCGACCTGGTCAGGCGCCTGCGCAACGATCTGCCGCTGAACGCCTGGGACTCCAAGCTGTTCTATGGCGGCGGTGCCAGGGGCTATACCGACTACCCCATGGCCGGATGATTCACGTGAAACAAGGCATATGGCGCCTGCAGCCATGAAGGGGCAAGCGCCAGCAGCTATGTTTTCAGTAGCTGCAAGATAAAAAAGCCCGGCAGCATCGTCGCTGCCGGGCTTTTTGCTGGCCGGTGGCCGGTCAGGCGTTTTCCAGCAATTGCGGCTCCTGGCTTGCGGGCGCGGCAATCGCAGTGCGCACGGCGCTGCGGGCCGGCGCCAGGCCCGGATGGCGCGCGGGCTGCAGCGCCTGCATGCCGCCTGCCACGCGGAACTGGCTGACCACCTGCGCCAGCCGCGACGCCTGCTCGCGCAGGGACTCGGCCGCGGCGGCCGACTCCTCCACCAGCGCGGCATTCTGCTGCGTCATGCGGTCGATGTCGCCCACGGCCTGGTTGACCTGGCCAATGCCCAGCGACTGTTCGCTGGAGGCGGCCGTGATCTCGCCGATGATGTCGCCCACGCGCTGCACGCTGTCCACGATGGCCTGCATGGTCTTGCCCGCGTCCTCCACCTGGCGCACGCCCACATCCACGGCCTGCACGCTGGTGTTGATCAGGCCCTTGATCTCGCTGGCGGCCTGGGCCGACCGCTGGGCCAGGCTGCGCACCTCGCCCGCCACCACGGCGAAGCCGCGGCCCTGCTCGCCTGCGCGGGCTGCCTCCACGGCCGCATTCAGGGCCAGGATGTTGGTCTGGAAGGCGATGGAGTCGATCAGGCCGATGATGTCGCCGATCTTGCGGCTCGACGCCGAGATCTCCTGCATGCTGACCACGGCCTGGTTCACGATCTGGCCGCCCTGCTTGGCCGTGCCCGAGGCCGAGGAAGCCAGCTGGTTGGCCAGCTGGGACGACGATGCCGTCTGCTGCACCGTGGCCGTGAGCTGGGACAGCGAAGCCACCGTCTCCTGCACATTGCTGGCCGTCTGCTCGGTGCGCGCCGACAGGTCCTGGTTGCCGGTCGCGATCTCCTGGCTGGCCGTGGCGATATTGCCGCTGGCGTCGCGCACCTGCGTGACCATGGCACTCAGCCCCTGCTGCATCTGCTCCAGCGCGTGCTGCAGCTCGGCCAGCTCGTCGCGGCCCGAGACTTGCACCTGTTGCGACAGGTCGCCGCTGGCGATGGTCAGCGCCATCTGGCGTGCCTCAACGAGCGGCGTGCAGATCGAGCGCATGTTCAGCAGCGTCAGCGGCACCACCACCACCAGCGTCAGCACCACGGCACCGATGAACATCCAGCGCGTCTGCTCGGCCACATCGCGCTCGGCGGCGGCCAGCGCATCGGACTGCTCGCGCAGCAGCTGGTTCAGCTGCTGCATCAGCTTCTCGGCTTCCGCCACTTCGGCCAGGGCCTTGCCGCTCATGCGGTTGGCCGTGGTGGCCGAGTCGTAGCCGCCGGCCTCCAGCTGGCGCGCCACATGCTCGAAGGATTTGCGGTAGTTGTCGATGCGCGTGATGATGCCCTTGGCCACCGCATCGTCCTGCGCGTTGTCGTCGCTCGTGAAGTGGCCCAGCACCGCCTTGGCCTTCTCCATGGACTCGGCCCACTGGTTGTAGGCCTTGCGCACTTCCTCGGCGCGCTCGTACTGGATGATCATGTCCTTCTCGTGCGCGCGTATCGCGCCCAGCTGCGTGCGCAGTTCGGCCATGTAGCCCATCTTGACGTACGAGTTGTCCAAAAACTCCTGGCTCATGCTCTGGATGCGGAACATGCCCAGCATGCCCGCACTGCCCAACAAGCCCAGCAGCACCATCACCACGCCAATCGCGCCCAGCATGCGCGTGCGTATGGAGAAGCGCCGCATCATTCCCAACATGTTCATCTGTCTACCTCTGATCCTTTGAGTCCAACCGCGCGTTTTACATCAGAAAACACAAATTGTTTCAGTTTGTCAAAAAACCGCGACTTTTCCATGACGGGAAATGCTTATCTCCAACACTCCCGGCCGCAGAAAACGCCAAATCCCGGCTGTTTGTCCTGCATCAACCCCGTCCCGGGAATTGGCTTGCCCGGCGCTTGACCTTGCCATGGTGTTAGGGTTGATCATCCAAGCCATGGAGCCGCATCCCGCGGCCTGCCATCCACAAGGAGTGATCAGATGCAACATGTTTTCGAAGTCCAGGGCATGACCTGCGGCCATTGCGAACGCGCCGTGACCCAGGCGGTGCAGGGCGTGGACGCCGCAGCCCAGGTGAAGATCGACCGGTCCGCCCACCGCGTCGAGGTGCAAAGCGATGCCCCGCGCGAAGCGCTGAGCGCGGCCATCGCCGAAGAGGGGTACAAGGTTACGCCCTGAGCCGCCGACGCGGCTTCGCCCAAGGAGGACGACGCCTTCGGCTAGGCGCCCCCACCGCGGGGCGGCTCTTGCTCGGCGTCTCTGGCTTGGGCCCCATCCGGCATCACGATTCACACGGGGAAAACCACCATGCTTACCTCTTCACATTGGCCCGTCCCCATCGGCGAAGCCGCGCGGCGCGCGGGCGTGTCGGCGCGCATGGTGCGCCATTACGAATCGCTGGGGCTGCTGCCGCCCGTGCACCGCACCGACAGCGGCTACCGCCAGTACACCGAGGCCGACGTGCATGCGCTGCGCTTCATCCGCCGCGGCCGGGACCTGGGTTTTTCCATGGAAGAAATCGGCACGCTGCTGGGCCTGTGGCAGGACCAGGGCCGCGCCAGCAGCCAGGTCAAGGCCATCGCCCAGCGCCATATCGCGGCCCTGGCCGAGCGCATTGCCGCCATGCAGTCCATGCAGCGCACGCTGCAGACCCTGGCCCACTGCTGCCATGGCGACGACCGGCCGGAATGCCCCATCCTCGACGATCTGGCCAGTGCCGATACGCCGCTGGATGCCCCCGCTGCGGCGACCCCGGCCCCGCGCGGACGCGGCAAGCGCGCCGCCGCGCGCGCCTGACAGCCGGACAGCCGGACAGCCGGACAGACCACGGCAGTTTCACGTGAAACCCGGCACCCGCCGGCCCGCCGCCGGCGCCAGGCCGGCGGATTGGCTCGGCCGCGACAGCCGCTCATGATTGCTGTGCTGCACAATGGACCCGGAACGACGCCCGGCAAAGCACCGGGCCGCACTTTTCCGCCTCGCACGGCCCTTCTTCAGGAGACACAGCGCATGAGCACCCGAGACATCTTCGTCGTCAGCACCGCCCGCACGGCCATCGGCACCTTCGGCGGCAGCCTCAAGGACGTTCCCAATACCCAGCTGGCCACCACCGTGGTCAAGGCCTCCATCGCGCGTGCCGGCATCGCCGCCGACGCCGTCGGCCATGTGGTCATGGGCAATGTGATCCCCACCGACACGCGCGACGCCTACCTCTCGCGCGTGGCAGCCATCGATGCGGGCTGCCCCATCGAGACACCGGCCTTCAACGTCAACCGCCTGTGCGGCTCGGGCCTGCAGGCCATCGTCTCGGCGGCCCAGGCCATCGCCCTGGCGATTGCGACGTGGCCATCGGTGCCGGCTCCGAATCCATGAGCCGCGGCCCCTACTTCGACCAGGCCTCGCGCTGGGGCGCGCGCATGGGCGACGCCAAGAGCATCGACTACATGCTGGGCATACTGCACGACCCCTGGCAGAAGATGCACATGGGCATCACGGCCGAGAATGTGGCCGAACGCTACAAGATCAGCCGCGACATGCAGGATGAACTGGCCGTGATCAGCCAGCAGCGCGCCGCCGCGGCCATCGAGGCCGGCCGCTTCAAGGAACAGATCGTCCCCGTGGAGATCGCCACGCGCAAGGGCACGGTGCTGTTCGACACCGACGAGCATGTGCGCGGCAACACCACGCTCGAAACCCTGGCCGGCATGAAGCCTGCGTTCAGGAAGGAAGGCGGCACGGTGACGGCCGGCAATGCCTCGGGCATCAACGACGGCGCAGCGGCCGTGCTGCTGGCCGCCGGCGACCGCGTGGGCGCGCTGGGCCTCAAGCCGCTGGCGCGCCTGGTCGGCTATGCCCACGCGGGCGTGGAGCCGGCCTACATGGGCATAGGCCCGGTTCCGGCCACGCAGAAGGTGCTGCAGCGCACCGGACTGAAGATCGACGACATGGACGTCATCGAAGCCAACGAAGCCTTTGCCGCCCAGGCCTGCGCCGTCATCCAGCAGTTGGGCCTGGATCCGGCCAAGGTCAATCCCAACGGCTCGGGCATCTCGCTGGGCCATCCCGTGGGCGCCACGGGCGCCATCATCACCACCAAGGCCATTGCCGAGCTGCAGCGTACGGGCGGCCGCTATGCGCTGGTGACCATGTGCATCGGCGGCGGCCAGGGCATTGCGGCCATCTTCGAGCGCGTCTGATCGATCGGCTGAACGCTCCATCAGCAAAGGCCTGCCGGCTCATGCCGGACAGGCCTTTTTTTTGATAGCGGCTGGCGCCTGTTAGCAAACAATCTCAGTATTCATAAAGCACCAGATCGTTTGCCGGCAAGCGTCAATAGCTTCGATTTACATAGCGAAATACCGTTCAGAACGGCGCTTCCTCGGGCGCCGTGTCCACAGGCGCTGCAGCGGGCCCGGTCAGTGCCACCCTGCCTGCCCCCTTGCCGGCCTGCGCCAGGCGCACAGGCAGCGTTTCAGATGCCTGCGCGCGGTCCTGCAAGGCGGCAGGCAGACCAGCGCCCAAGCCCGTGCGCCCTTCCCCGCCCAGCGCCTCGATCAGATCCGGAATCAGGCGCGACAGCTCGCCCGTGGCAATGGCCACATCGGTATCGAAACCGCCATCGTCCCGGGACTGCCCGTCCATCACCGCGTCGAGCAGCGCGATCTTCTTGATCTGCAGGCCCTCCGTGAGCACAAAGCTCACGCGGTCGTCCCAGGTCATGGCCAGCTTGGTCGGCAGCTTGCCGTGCTCGATGTGCTGGCGCACCTCGTCGATGTCGAGCGGATGGCGCGCATAGCGCACCACGGCCTTGGATTCGTCCGCGGCCTTGAGCTCGCACTCGCGGTCCACGCTGAAGCCGGCCGGCGGTTCCTGCGTCATCAGCCAGTGCGCCATGGCCGCCTGCGGGCTGGTCTGGGTATCGACCAGGGCCAGCGCGAAGCCTGGCAGGCCTTCCACCAGCAGGCTCACCACCTCGTCGGCACGCGCCTGGCTGCCGGTGTCCAGCACCAG
>NZ_JBANEL010000060.1:0-5424 GCF_040187735.1 Comamonas sp. w2-DMI
CGAGGGGCTTTTTCTTGCCCGCAGCGAAGGAAAGCGGATGCGGCGCGGTGCGGTTTCCTACGGGCGGACCGCTCACTCCAGGGCCATTCTTGCCCCATGTTCGTCGGCGTTGCCGACACATGCCCAGGCAGCCAAGACCTTCGAGGCTGCAAGCGCGGGAAACCGTGCTGGTCGTTTCTTCCTACGGACGTACAGCGTCCATCCACCCACAAGGGACCTCTCCCTTGTGGGCGGGGAATCCCTTGTTCTTCCTCAAGGAGATTCCCATGGATCGCTCTCTCATCAAAACCCTGATGCCTTCGCTTGTCGCAGGCCATGTGCCCCGCAATGTGCGGTCGTTCAAGTACCGCGTGTTCGATGATCAGCCGCAATCCTCGACGCTGGGCTTCGCCATCGATCCCCAACCCTTCGACGGCAAGGTGGTCGCGGCGAATGAAAATGCCATCGTCGTCAAGCTCAAGCCCAGCGAGTTCGCGGTGCTCGACCCCAACCTGGTGACCACCGTCCCGAGCGAAGGTGCCAAGGTGCATGTCCAACCGTATGCCCGCCGCCGCTTCGACGGCCTGCGCGCGGACACCCCGGAAGTCATCACCGAGAAAACCTCGGATGGCACGCCTTACACGATCACGAGGCACATCCTCGGTTCCGCACCGGCCAAGCTGCCCATCCCCCAGCCGCAGTGCATGGAACTGGGCCAACTCGTCGAGCAGATGGAGGAAATGCCGGCGCCCGACGGGTTCCGGCGGATCACCCACATGCTGGTCGATGCCGGCGCCCGGGACTTCACCTGGGTCGATCCCAAGCCGTCCAAGATCATCGAAACGCCTCCGGCGATCAGCTTCACGGTCTCGACCGCGAAGTTCGAGGGCCAGGTGACGATCCTCTACGACCGCGGCGGGGACACCTACGTGGTGGAACTGCACCGCAACGGCGAACTGGTCGATCGGCACGACGAGGTGTATTTCGACATGCTCGGCGAAGTGCTGGAACGGCTCATCGACGACGGGCGCTGGCGGCTGATCGACGTGAGCGTGATCGACGCCAAAGCGGCCCGCCGCCAGGCAGTGCTGGCATGACATCCAAGGCCGGCGACTGCTGGGTGGTGTATTCGCCCAACGAGTCGGCCATCGGCGACAGCGCCGGCTTCTGGTCCGACGAGTTCGGCTGGGTCCCGTTCGACCAGGCGACGTGCTTCTCGGCGGAAGAGACCGGGGGCTTGCAGCTTCCGATCTCAACTGGCGGTGATGCGCGCTTCGTTCCATGGCAGGAGGCCCGGCGGCACTACGGCTGACGCCGAAGCCTACCGGCCACAAGCCCCACGGGCCTTCCATCCATCCGGGTGGAGGGCCTTTTCTTTTCCATTCAACACAGGAGATTTCAATCATGTCCCTGCGATTCAAAGGCTCCGACCTGCGCCCCGTGCTGGCCGAGGCGATCGCCACCCAGGGCCGCGTGATCCTCGCCAAGGATCAGGGCGTGTACTTCCTCGCCGAGCGCGGGGAACGCCGCACGGACGGTCGGGTGAAGCTGTTGGCCTATGCCGTCGGCTGCAACCCGGATACCGATCCGTTCGATGACTGGTGGGAACTGGCACGCGCCGAACTGGGCGGCGACGACTTCGGCGAATTCTTCGACCCGAAGGAAGGCGTCTTCGCACGCATCCTGCACGGCACGGACGACCTGATGCTGTCCGCCACCGCCACGCATCTGTCGCTGGAGGTAGCTCCCCCGGCGTAGCGTAGTAACCGCCGCGCGGCCCTCGCAGCCCCCACCCGGGGGCTTTCTTGTCTTCGCATCGCGGCCACCGCTGCGCGTGCGCGTTCGTCTTCAGCCGCCATGGCCTGCCTCGTCGGCCTACCACCGACATGCCCACGGAGACGACCGCATGCACGACCCGTTCAAGATTACCCAACCTACCTGCATCAGCTTTTCGGGCGGCCGCACCAGCGCCTACATGCTCTGGCGCGTGTTGCAGGCCAACAGCGAGCTACCCACCGACACCGTGGTGTGCTTCGCCAACACGGGCAAGGAAGTGGAAGCGACCTTGCGCTTCGTGCGCGACTGCGCTGAACACTGGCAGGTGCCTATCCACTGGCTGGAGTACCTGCCCACGGAGCCGGGCTTCATGCTGGTCGATTTCGAGCGCGCCAGCCGCCAGGGCGAACCGTTCGAGGCGCTGATCCGCAGGCGCCAGTACCTGCCCAATCCCGTCGCCCGCGGCTGCACGACCAGCCTGAAGATTCGCCCGATGCACCGTTTCCTGCGGCATCTGGGCTGGACGGACTGGGACCAGATGATCGGTATCCGCGCCGACGAGCAGCGGCGCGTCGCCAAGATTCGAGCGCGCGGCCATTCCACCGAATCGACCCACGAAACCATGTGCATGCCGCTGGCGGACGCGGGCGTCACCGTGCGCGACGTGGGCAACTTCTGGCAGGCGCAGCCGTTCGACCTTGAACTGCTCACGGTGAACGGCCGCACGCTCGAAGGTAACTGCGACCTGTGTTTTCTGAAGCCGCGCAGGCAGCGCCTGGCCCTCATCAAGGCCCGGCCCGAAGCCGCTGTGTGGTGGATTCGCATGGAATCCCTGAACCTGGCGAGCAAGCCCAGCGGGGCTCGGTTTCGCGCCGATGGTCCCAGCTACGCCGACCTGGCGCGCTTCGCTGCCGACCAGGGCGACCTGTTCGATGCCGCCGAGGAACCGCTCGCCTGCTTCTGCGGCGATTGATGCTGTGCGCACGGCATTGGCCTCGCCACGGCTGCAACTGGTGCCCGTGTCGCTGCGCACCGCCAATGCCTTCGTGCAGGAGCACCATCGGCACCACCGTCCGGTTCAAGGGGCGAAGTTCGCCCTGGCGGTCACGCTGTCCGGCAGCGACGGCATCTGTGGCGTGGCCATCGTCGGTCGCCCGGTCGCGCGTCACCTGGACGACGGCTGGACCCTCGAAGTCACCAGGCTCTGCACCGATGGCGCACCGAACGCCTGCAGCAAGCTCTACGGAGCCGCCTGGAAGGCGACCAAGGCACTGGGCTACACGCGGCTGATCACCTACACCTTGCCCGAGGAAGGCGGTGCCAGCCTGCGCGCTGCCGGCTGGCGGCTGGTCGGTACGCGCGGCGGCGGCACCTGGAGCCGCCCCAGCCGTCGCCGCGCTGACACCCCCGAGCACCTGCGCGGCCCCAAGTGCCTGTGGCAGGCGCCAGGCGGCGCGGACAAAGGGAAACGCCCGGATGCCGATTGATTGCTGCCGCGCGCGCGAACCCCGCCCATGCTGCCCCCATGCCTCGCTGACAGCCGTCAGCAGCATCCCAGGTAGCCACGATCTTCAAGGCTACGGCGCGGTTCCACCGCGTTGATCACCCAGCTCGCACCGCATCCGTCCGCGAGCGGCCACCAGTCTTGGTGGCGGATGCTTTCGCCTTATCAACCCACCGCGGGGTTACGCACCTTTCCCCGCATGCGTGGGCCGGTGTGTCTCCGCTTCATCCCAATGGAGATTCACCATGAACACCACGTCCAACGAGAAATCGTATTTCGACATCCATACCTCGGGCATCGGATATATCCAGCGTGCCCGCGAGGTTCCCGTTCGGGGCGGCCGCCGCGCACAGCCTTTCATCGCATGCACGATCGCCGCACTGGTCGGTTCCGCCAAGGACCCGACCTACCGCTACTTCGACGTCAAGGTGTCCGGTGCGGATGCCAAGAAGCTGGTCGAGCGCTACATCGGCGTTGACGATCCCAAGCAGCGCCCGCTGGTGCGCTTCCGCCTCGGAGACCTCTGGGGCGATGCGTACATTCGTGACAAGGGCCAGCACGCCGGCAAGCCGGGCGCCAGTCTCAAGGCGCGTCTGCTCAAGGCCGAGCCGCTTGACCGGGCCGAACTGGCTTCGATCAGGCAGCACGAGCTGATCACGCGCGGCATCGGCTACCTCAGCCGTCCGAAAGACATCACCCCCAAGGATGGCGATCCGTTCCTGTCGTGCTGCGTCGCGGCACTGGCCGGGCCTGTCGGTGAACCGGAATATCGGTACTTCGACACCATCGTCACCACCCCCGAGGCCGAGCACCTGGTACGCCGGTGCGTGCAGGCCATCGAAGGGGATCGCAAGGTGCTGATCGGCTTCAAGTTGAACGACATGAAGATCGATCCGTACATCCGCACCAAGGGCGAGCGCGCCGGGGAACCGGGAGCGAGCCTGGAATCGACGCTGATCCACATCGGTCTCATCAAGATCGACGGCAAGACGGTCTATTCGCCGAGCCAGGCGCAAGCCGAGGCGCCGCAGGCCGAGGACGCACCCGCGCCCGAAGCCGAGGACGCCGCCGGCACCGCTGCTGACCAGCCTGTCGAGCCCGCCGAGCGCGAGCCCGCAGGTGAGGTCGAAGAGCATGAGCCGGCATTGGCTGCTTCGTTCTGATCCGGCATGGCCCCTCACGGGGCCTTGCCTTTTCCTATTCTTCAAGGAGAACCATCATGGCAGTCACATCGGCACCCGAGAAATCGGTCGCGCCCATCGTCGTCCCGGGCCAGCTCACGCTGCGCACCATCCGCGGCAAGAACGGCCCGTTCACGGTCGGCCGCCTCGCCACGCACCTCGGTACGTTCGAGGTCAAAGACCCGGAGCTGGAGCAGTACCCCGAAGGCAAGTACGACGGGGAATTCATCATCAGGTACATCTTCCCGAAGTCCTACCCGGTCGGCGGCGGCATGCGGTTCGAGATCCGTGCCAGCCTCGACGGCATGACGCTCAACGGCATCGACAAACTGAGCCGCGACGAAGCCCGCAGCTTCGCCACCCAGGACGTCGATCCGCTCGATGAAGAGCAAGGGGCGCAGCCTGCGGCAACGCCGGCCAAGCCCGCCAGACCGTCCAAGCCCGCCAAACCTGCACCCATGCAGGCGTCCGCGGACCCGCTGGTCGATACCACGCCTTTCGGCGTGGATGCGCCGACGCCTGCTGCGGCGACTGCCCCCGGCAGTACCGAGGATGGCGACGCCGCGCTGTTCGGCCTGTTGTGGCCGCTGGGCGAGTCCGTGAAGCTGGATTCGACCATCGACCGCCGCGCCCTGCGCGCGCAGATCGCCCGCCTGGGCGAGCTGGGCTACGCGCTGGACTTCAAGACGCAGGAGTGGAGCCGCCAGGCCGAACTGCAACCTGCGTGATCGCAGACGCCGCATGCGCGGTGTTCTTCATCCACCCGCCGGGGTTCCTTCCCCATGCGGGGGAGGCCCTGGCCATTTTCTGGAGGTCTCCATCATGTCCACCATCGCTTGCGATACCCCCCCGTTCCGCGCTGGACGAATCCGCGTGGCGGGCTGTTTGCAAGGCCGCCGCCGAGCACGCCCAGCGTGGTTGCGGCCTGTCCTGGGAACACTGGGTCACGCTTTTCAGTTCCGAGATCGACGCGCAAGTCAGTCG
>NZ_JBANEL010000061.1:0-5218 GCF_040187735.1 Comamonas sp. w2-DMI
CGGCACGCAGCCAATCTTGGGGGCTATTGATTCAATGGCTGCCCACAGCGAAGGGTAGTCGGCTCGGTGCTCCTGCACCATGCGTACGGCACGCTCGCGGACCTCGGGTGAGAACTTGTTTGACTTGGTCATAGCTCCATCTTCTCAAGTGTTGGAGCCTCCTCAAAACCCGGGGCGGTTCAAACAGATAGGCGTGGTGGGGGTGGGCTGCGCCGAAGACGGTGACGACCCGGGCCAGCGCCGTGTCGGTGCCGGCGCGCATGTCCAGCGGGGCCGTGGCCAGCCAGGCGGCGTCGATGCGGATCATCGCAAGAGCTCGCGCAGAATTGCCCCGCATTGCGACAGCGGGCATTGCAGGCGCACCAGCAATTCGCCGCGCTGGATCTGCAGATCAACCTCGGGCAAGGGCTGCTCGCCAGCAGGCTCAGCCTGCCTGGCAGGGAGCGCTGCTGGAATGAATGGGACAGTCGGCACCGTCAAAGGTACGAATGCGGGCGGTACCGCTGCTTGCCGCTCTCGCTGTTCACGGATCCAGCGGTGCACCATGTTCGAGTGCAGGCCGTGCGCCAGGGCCACGCCGCCTACGCTGGTGCCAGGCTGGGCGCAGCGGTCCAGCACCTCTGCCTTGAATTGCTTGCTGTACTCACGCCGCCGTGGGCGGTCTTGATTCAAAGAATTTTCCATCGTCTCCACGATCCTCCATCGTGGGGACGATGCCCGCTTCAAGCGGTGCATTCAAGATGGGATCGCCAGCTGCATACTGCGAATCACCCGCTCGGACGGCAGCGAGAAATCCACCTCAATGCCCAGCGCCTCGCGGTTGAAATCATCAATCACGTTCAGCGTCCGGATGCTGCGCCCGTCAACGAGCTGGTCATGCATGAAGTCCATTGACCACACTTCGTTGATGGCATGCGGCACCGACAGCGGCTGCGGCGTTTCGCGCACCAAGCGTTTCTTCGGCTTGATGCGCAGGTTCAGCTCCAGCTCCCGATAAATCCGGTAGATGCGCTTGTGGTTCCACCCGAATCCCTGCACGTTACGCAAGTAGTAATAGCACAGCAGAAAGCCCCAGTTGCGATGACAGCCCGTGATACGCATCAGCCAGTCTGCAATCTCTTCGTTCTCCGTGTTCAACTTCGCCTCGTATCGGTAGCACGACTCGCTGATGCCGAACACTGTGCACGCCACACGAATTGACACGCGGCGCTGTTGCACAACCTGCTTTGCCATCTCGCGCCGGCGAGATGGCTTCAGAACTTTTTTTTGCAGCGCCTCCGAGGCAATCTCAGCCTTGAGCTTCTCCTCGATGTACATCTTGCGCAGCCGGGCATTCTCCGCCTCGAGCTCCTTCATGCGCGACATCATCGACGCGTCCA
Organism: Comamonas sp. w2-DMI; assembly: GCF_040187735.1. Classification (NCBI taxonomy): domain Bacteria; kingdom Pseudomonadati; phylum Pseudomonadota; class Betaproteobacteria; order Burkholderiales; family Comamonadaceae; genus Comamonas; species Comamonas sp. w2-DMI. The sequence goes on from NZ_JBANEL010000061.1 coordinate 1,380, forward strand.
TCCCGCCGTACTTCGAGCGCCATTTGTAGAACGTTGCCGAACTGATGCCCAGTTCCCGGCATAGCTCCGGCACCGCAAGCCCAGCCTCCGCGCGCTTGAGCGCCTCCAATATCTGGCTATCTGTGAATCTCGACTTCTTCATCTGCAGAACTCCCTCTTAACGAGAAAATTCTACTTCTCCCAGCGGTGGATTTCAGGGGGTATTACCGGAACTCCTTCCTCTTACTTTTCAATACTCATTCGAAGCTCAGACGTGCCCTATGAGAATGATCCCGCTGGGCATTTTTAGGCCGACATAGGCTTCGTTATGGCTGACTTTCGTCGACATGGGCACTATCTGAGAGTGATCGGACGGATCCGTCGTTTCAATCGATGCAATCAGCGTTATTAATTGAAATTGGCTCGCCAATTTTCCACGCAGCGTGCGCGACTTATCAGGCACGCTACGCCGCGATGACGCTGCTCCGATACCAGTCATTGATCTCATCGCCCGTCGCAAACCAGACGCCTGAATGACGGGCGATGTGTTCGAACGCGCGCCTCAAATGCTTCGCGCGGAATGGCTGGCCGACCAGGAAAGTGTGCAGACAGATGGGCATTACACGGGCGTTATCCTGCCCCTCTTCGTACAGAACGTCGAACTGATCGACAATCATGTCTCCGAAGTCGGCCGGCGAGACACCGATGCTCATGAAAGCGGGGAGATCGTTGAGTTCAAGAGAGTAGGGTACCGAAATGAGGCTTCCCGAACGTGTGTTAAATTTAAACGGCTGGTCGTCCGCGGTGAAGTCGCAGAGATATTCGACACCCAACTCTGCCAAGATGTGTGGCGTGTTGAGCGTTTCCGTGAGAAAGGGTCCAAGCCAACCTTTAGTCTTGCGCCCGAGCACTTTTTCCATCTTCTCAAGCACTGTCCGGATGATAGTCCGCTCCCTGTCCTCATCGATATCGGCAAGAAAATTGGTAGGTGCATTGTTGATTCCGTGACCAATCCAAGCCCAGTTGCGGCGCTCGCCTTCCTCGATGATGCGTGGGTATTCGGTGATGATGTCCGAGTTCAGACAGACTGTGCCACGCATGTGCAACGCGTCCATGATGTCCATGATTCGCCACAGTCCAACGCGATTTCCATAGTCACGCCAACCATAGTTCAGTGCGTCAGGAATGAACCTCGCCGTGGCGGGGACGATCGCGGTACCGGGAATGTCTTCAGGGAAGTGCTCAATGTTGATGTAAGGAACGACAGCCACGCGAGCGCCATTGGGAAACTTGAGTGGCGCGCGGTCGATGATGGGTTGGTAGTCATAGTGGCTCGTTTGAGTCAGTTTATTCATTAGTTGTTCTCCTGTTAGTAACAAATTTCGCCTAGTCTTTACCGAACGCTTCGCGGGCGTTCAATGAAATCAAGAACTTCCTGCTTGCTAACAACATCGCCATACTTACTATCGATGTCGAAGAGGTTCGCCTCGTGAGGGCCGCTATGCCGGTCACCTACACATTCCCGCGGAACGATTACGCGAAAACCGTTCTGAACTGCATCGACGGCGGTGGCGCGTACGCAGCCACTCGTCGAGCAGCCCGTTAAAATCAGGGTGTCGACTTGCGCGGCGGTGAGTGTTGCCGCAAGGCTCGTACCGAAGAAGGCGCTTGCATATTGCTTGCTTATGACTAACTCGCTGGGAAGTGGCTCGACGCCTTCGCACACTTCGTTGAACGGTTTCTCGGCCAAGCATTTCACAACTGGTGCCTTAAGAGCCCATACGCCGGCGTCCGCAAAGTCGGACGACTGGTGGCTCACGACCGTATGGATAACGCGCACGCCATGCCTTCTCGCAGCGTCAAGGACGCCTATGGTTTCGCGGACGGCCGGAGCGACGCCCGGCGCGTATAGCGGCGCATGTTCGAGCGTATAAGCTTTGACGAAATCGATAACGAGAATTGCCGCTTTGGTGCCGAAACCAATGCGATGACCCCATACGCCGCGATAATTTTCGGCAGCTGTAACGGGTTGCGGATGCGACGCGTTGCTCATGTTTTTCTCCGTGAATTACTGACGACAGGAATAGTCAATATAGGACTGTAGGAAAATTGGTCATGCTGATGAGAATAGAGACAGATAGCGCTCGCCAACTTTTGCCGTTGGCGGCCGTCGTTCCCGGTCCGGACAGCGCAGTCGTTCATTGAGTCGATCGACGGTTGTTTAGCGTGATGGCGGCTCCAATCGCGACAAATGTTTGCATCGACTAAGCAGCTAGACTATTTAGTGCGTAATGACTAAGGAACGACACAGCGAATCGCATAGTGCCGAGATTGGTCCTCCGTCGAGCAGCTAACATATCGCTGGCGACCTCCATCCGCTCGTATAGCTTGAACTCGTTTCCGACGTCACACTCTGTGAAATTCCGCAGCATTATTTTTCTTACTTATCATTTAGTTAGATCTCTAATATACGAAGGATAGTGCATCTTTTGCGGTATAACAGCTAGGGTAACCACCAATGATTAGCTGACCTGCCCCCTTCGATAGGGCCACGGAGCTTCTAGTAAAGTCCTGTTCAAACATGCTCCTGCAAGACAGGAGCGCCTACTGGTGCCGGATGCTTCGCCGCGAATTCGGCCGGCGACTGGTAGTTCAATGCGCTGTGCGGCCGTGCCTCGTTGTAGTCCCGGCGCCATGCCGACACCACGGCCCGGGCGTGGGCGAGCGTCGTGAACCAGTGCTCGTTCAGACACTCGTCACGAAACTTGCCATTGAACGACTCGATGTACGCATTCTGCGTCGGCTTGCCCGCCTGAATCAATTTCAACGTCACGCCGTTGGCGTAGGCCCACTGGTCCAGCGCGCGGCTCGTGAATTCGGGTCCCTGGTCCGTGCGCAACGCTTTCGGGTAGCCCCTGAAGCGCGCCACCCGGTCCAGCACGCGCGTCACATACCGACCCGAGATGCCGTGGTCCACCACGATCTCGACCGCTTCCTTGGTGAAGTCGTCGACAATGGTCAGGCACTTCAGGCGACGCCCGTTGGACAATGCGTCCATCACGAAATCGAGGGACCACACCTCGTTCGGCGTACTCGGCAAAGCCAGCTGCTCGCGCTCGACCATCACGCCGTGGCGCCGTCGCCGGCGCCGCACGGCCAGTCCGGCCTCGCGATACAGCCGGTGCACGCGCTTGTGGTTTACGTGCCTTCCTTCGCGCGCCAGCAGCGCGTGTAGCCGCCGATAGCCGAAACGCCGCCTCTGGTGCCCCAGCTCGATGAGGCGCGCCTTGAGCGCCTCATTCTCGTGGTCCGGCTGCGCTTCATAATGCAGCACGCTGCGCGAAAGCCCGACAAGCCGGCAGGCACGGCGCTCGGAGACATTGACCTTCTGCCGAATCGCCGCGACCGCCTCGCGCCTGGCCTGCGGGCTCAGGGCTTTCCCTTCACGACCACCTTCAGGGCTTCCATATCGAGCATCGCCTCGGCCAGCAGCTTCTTCAGCCTCGCGTTCTCGGCTTCCAGCTCCTTGAGCCGACGGGCTTCCGACACCTCCATGCCGCCGAACTTCGCGCGCCACGTGTAGAACGAGGCGTCACTGAACCCATGCTTCCTGCACAGCTCCTTCACCGGCAGGCCCGCCTCCGCTTCCTTCAGGAAGCCGATGATCTGTTCTTCCGAAAAGCGCTTCTTCATGTCCGTCTTCCTCTTCGAAAACGGACTTTACTAGATTCCGACTGGCCCGGTTTACGGGGAGCAGGTCAGATGGCGATGGGCCCCGGAGGGGAGGCCAGCACAGTCATTCCGTCCGGCGGTGCCCGGAACACTAGATCGGCACCGATGTTTCCACCAGCCCCGGGCTT
>NZ_JBANEL010000062.1:0-4957 GCF_040187735.1 Comamonas sp. w2-DMI
GGCCGCCGGCTCCTCGATGCCCTGGGAAGGCCCGTTGCAGTCGATTTTGGAGTCGATTCAAGGGCCGGTGGCGCGCATCGTCGCGGTCATCATCATCATCGCGACGGGCCTGGCGCTCGCCTTTGGCGACACGTCGGGCGGTTTTCGCAAGCTGATCCAGATCGTGTTCGGCTTGAGCATCGCCTTCGCGGCTTCGAGCTTCTTCCTGTCCTTCTTCAGCTTCTCCGGCGGAGCTGTCGTATGAGCGGGTCTGACACCTTCGCGGCCGGGTTCGAGGTGCCGCTGCATCGCTCGCTGACCGAGCCGATCTTGATGGGCGGTGCACCGCGCACCGTGGCGATTGCCAACGGCACGCTGGCCGCCGCCGTCGGGCTGGGCCTGCAACTGTGGATTCCGGGCGTGGTGCTCTGGATCGTCGGCCACGCGCTGGCGGTCTGGGGTGCGCGTGTCGATCCGCAGTTCATGGCCGTGTTTGCCCGGCACATCAAGCACCGCCCGCTGCTGGACGTGTGAGGGGACGCCGCCATGCTGAACCTTGCCGAATACCGCCAGCGGCCCGCGCTGCTGGCCGACTGGCTGCCCTGGGCCGGGCTGATCGCGCCGGGCGTCGTCTTGAACAAGGACGGCAGTTTCCAGCGCACGGCGCGGTTTCGCGGGCCTGACCTCGACAGCGCCACGCAAGGCGAGCTGATCGCCACGTCGGCCCGCTTGAACAACGCGCTGCGCCGGATGGGCTCGGGCTGGGCGCTGTTCATCGAGGCCGAGCGCCGCGCTGCGGCCGACTACCCACATTCCGACTTTCCCGAACCGTTGTCTTGGCTAGTGGACGAGGAACGCCGGGCAGCGTTCGAGGAATCGGGCAACCATTTCGAGAGCGGCTACCACCTGACGCTGGTGTACCTGCCGCCCGAGGAATCCCGCGCCCGCGCGGCGGGCATGTTGTACGAGAACCGTCCCACCGAAGGCGTGGACTGGCGCGAGCGACTGACCGCCTTCATCGCGGAAACAGATCGCGTCTTTGACCTGCTTGATGGCGTGATGCCGGAGATTGCCTGGCTGGACGACAGCCAGACGCTGACCTACCTGCACGCGGCTATCTCGACGCGGCGCTACCGTGTGGGCGTACCTGAAGTGCCGTTTCACCTCGATGCGCTGCTGGCCGATGCCCCGCTGGTCGGCGGCCTCGCGCCGATGCTGGGCGACCAGCACCTGCGTATTGCGACAGTGCGGGGCTTCCCGACCTCGACCTGGCCGGGGATTCTGGACGACCTCAACCGCCTGGGGTTTGCGTACCGCTGGAGCACGCGCTTTCTCTGCCTCGACAAATCCGAGGCGGAAAAAGAACTCGCCCGCCTGCGCCGCCAGTGGTTCGCCAAGCGCAAGAACGTCATCGCGCTGCTGCGCGAAACGATCTTCCAGCAGGAAAGCCCGCTGGTGGACACGGATGCCAGCAACAAGGCCGCCGACGCGAACGCCGCCTTGCAGGAGCTGGGCAGCGATCAAGTGGCCTTCGGCTACCTCACCGCCACGGTAACGGTGCTCGATGCCGATCCCGCCGTGGCAGATGAAAAGCTGCGCATGGTGGAGCGCGTCATCCAGGGGCGCGGCTTCGTCACCATCCCCGAAACGCTCAACGCCGTGGATGCGTGGCTGTCCTCGATTCCGGGGCATGCCTACGCGAACGTGCGCCAGCCCATCGTCTCGACGCTGAATTTGGCGCACCTGATGCCGGTGTCCGCCGTGTGGGCCGGGCCGGAGAAGAACGAACACCTCGACGGCCCGCCGTTGATCGTCACGCGCACCGAAGGCGCGACACCGTTCCGGCTGGTGACGCACATCGGCGACGTGGGCCACACGCTGGTGGCCGGCCCGACCGGCATGGGCAAGTCGGTCTTGCTCGCCACCCTGGCGATGCAGTTCCGCCGCTATCGCGGCTCGCGCATCTTCGCGTTCGACATGGGGCGCTCGATGCGCGCCACGATCCTGGGCCTCGGCGGCGAGCACTACGACCTCGGGCTGGATGGCGAGATCGCTTTCCAGCCCTTGGCGCGCATCGACCGCGATGGCTACCGAACCTGGGCCGCCGAATGGATCGAGGGCCGCTTGCTGCACGAAGGTGTCGCCGTCGGCCCCGAAGAAAAGGCGGCGGTCTGGTCGGCACTTGGCAGCCTTGCCGGTGCGCCGGTGGAACAGCGCACCATGACCGGCCTGTCGGTGCTGCTGCAATCGAACGCGCTGCGCCAGGCGCTCGCGCCCTATGTGCTGGGCGGTGCCCACGGCAAGCTGCTGGACGCCGACCGCGACCGACTGGGCATGGCCGACGTGCAAGGCTTCGAGATGGAAGAGCTAATGCACAGCAAGGCTGCGGTGCAGGCGGTGCTGCGCTATCTGTTCGCCCGCTTCGATGAGCGCTTCGACGGGGCGCCGACGCTGCTGATCCTCGATGAGGCGTGGCTGTTCCTCGACGAGCCCGCGTTTGCCGCGCGCATTCGCCAGTGGCTCAAGACGCTGCGCAAGAAGAACGTCAGCGTCATCTTCTCCACGCAGTCGCTCGCGGACATCAAGGATTCGAGCATCGCGCCGGCCATCATTGAGAGCTGCGCCAGCCGCATCTTCCTGGCCAATCCGCAGGCGACAGAACCGCAGATTCGCACGATCTACGAAGGCTTCGGCCTCAACAGCCGGCAGATCGAGATCGTCGCCACCGCGCAGCCCAAGCGCGACTACTACTACCAATCCCGTCTCGGCAATCGCCTGTTCGACCTTGACCTGGGGCCGGCGGTGCTGGCCTTCGCGGGCGCTTCCACGCCGCAAGACCAGCGCGACATCGACGCGGTGCTCACCGTGGCTTCCACCGCTTCTTCCACGTTCGCAGCCGCATGGCTGCGCCACCGCAGCCTCGATTGGGCGGCCGAGCTGCTGCGTGACTTCCCCGGCACGCCGCCGGGCGCCGCCTTTGTTCCCACCCATCCGCAGGAGAACCACCCATGAAAACCCATGCTCCCAAGCTCGCCGCGTTGACCGCCGCCTGCGTGCTCGCCTTCGGCATCGCGCAGCCCGCGCACGCGCTGTTCGGCGTCGGCGACATCGTGCTCGACCCGACCAATCTGGTGCAGAACACGCTCACCGCCGTTCGCACGCTGGAGCAGATCAACAACCAGATCCGCCAGCTCCAGAACGAAGCGCAGATGCTCATCAACCAGGCGCGCAACTTGGCCAGCCTGCCGTCCAGCGTGGTGGGCCAGTTGCGCGCGAACCTGGCGACCACCCAGCGCCTCATCGCGCAGGCCAAAGGCCTGGCCTACGACGTGACGAACATCGACCGCGAGTTTTCGCGCCTGTACCCCGAGAAGTACGCCGCCACGGTGAGCGGCAATCAGATGTACCTCGATGCGCAGGAGCGCTGGAAGAACACGCTCAACGGCCTGCAGACCACCATGCAGATGCAGGCCCAAGCGTCGCAGAACCTGAGCGACGACGAAAGCGTGCTGGCCGACCTCGTGGGCAAGAGCCAGTCGGCGGAGGGCGCGTTGCAGGCGATGCAGGCCATGAACCAGTTGCTCGCCCTGCAGGCCAAGCAGTCGATCCAGACGCAGCGGCTCCAGATCACGCAAGACCGGGCCGCCTCGCTGGAGCTGGCGAGGCAGGCCGCGGCCACGGAGCGCGGGCGCGAGGTGACGCGCCGCTTCCTGGGCGAAGGCACGCCGTACACGCCGCAGCCCGTCCATTTCTACAACCGCTGACGGGGACGGCCATGAAGAACGCGCCCGTCCTGTTCGCTCTCACGTCCCTGTTGGCCGGCTGCGACCGGCCGCCCGCGGTGGATGCACTGGCCGCTGACCCGTCCCGGCTGCACACGCTGCGCGCGCAATGCCGTGCGGGCGAGCACGGCGGCGCGTTCTGCGCGCAGGTGGCGCAAGCCGACCTGCGCCGCTTTCTCTCCGGCAAGGCCGGCCCCGGCGAGTACCAGACGCCCGCCGACCTGCCGCCGATTCCGCCCAGCTTCGATGAGCCCGCCGATGGCAACGGGCCAGGGCAGGAGGACTCGCCATGAACGACGTGACCATCATCGACCGTTTTCTCGATACGTTCTCGCGCTACATCGACTCGGGCTTTGGCCTGCTGCATGGCGAGGTGGCCTTTCTCACTGCCACGCTGATCGTCATCGACATGACCATCGCCGGGCTCTTCTGGGCGATGGGACATGCCACCGGCCAGGGCGAGGACGTGATCGCCAAGCTGATCCGCAAGGTGCTGTACGTCGGCGCCTTCGCCTACATCATCGGCAACTTCAACTGGCTGGCCGGCATCGTGTTCCGTTCGTTCGCGGGCCTGGGCCTGACCGCCAGCGGCTCGACCCTGAGCATGGAGAACTTCCTGCAACCGGGCAGGCTGGCCAAGGTCGGCATCGACGCCGGGGCGCCGATCCTCAAGCAGATCGGCGACATGGCGGGATTTCCTGAGGTGTTCGTGAACATCACGCCCATCGTCGTGATGTTCCTCGCCTGGCTGATCGTCCTGCTGTGCTTCTTCGTGCTGGCGATCCAGCTTTTCATCACGCTGATCGAGTTCAAGCTGACCACGCTCGCGGGCTTCGTGCTGGTGCCGTTCGCGCTGTGGAACAAGACCGCGTTCCTGGCAGAAAAGGTGCTGGGCAACGTGGTGTCCTCGGGCATCAAGGTGCTGGTGCTGGCCGTCATCGTGGGCATTGGCTCGGGCCTGTTCGCCGAGTTCCAGGTGCAGCCGGCCGAGCCATCCATCGACCATTCGGTCGTTGTCATGCTGGCCTCGCTGACCCTGCTGGCGCTGGGCATCTTCGGGCCAGGCATTGCGGCCGGGCTGGTGTCGGGTGGCCCGCAGCTCGGCGCGGGCGCGATGGCCGGTGCCGCGCTGGGCGCGGCCGGCGCTGCGGTTGCCGTGGGTGCAGCGGCCACGGGCGTCGGCGGTGCTGTCGCAG